>JANMKK010000435.1:0-4909 GCA_031372005.1 Rubrivivax sp. | reverse complement strand
CAGGCCCCCACCACCCCGGCCCCCCCGACCCCCCCGACCGTCTCCACAATCAACGGCCCCACCACCGGCGCGTTGTCTTCCACGCGCACGGCGCGCTGCACCGCCGCGACGGCGGCCGCTGCCGCGTCGCTGCTGGCCGCGTGCACCCACGCCAGCGGGTCGCCGGCCTGCACGCTGGCGCCCAGCGCCACCACATCCGCCAGGCCCACCCGCAGGTCGACCGCCGCAGCCGGTGCGGTGCGGCCACCGCCCAGCGCCACCACGGCCAGGCCCAGCGCACGCACGTCCATGCTGAACACGAAGCCCGTGCGCAATGCCGGCACCGCGCGGCGCACGGGCGCGTGCAGCAGCCGCGCGTCATGCAGCACGTCGGGGGGGCCCCCCAACAGCGACACCATGCGCGCAAAACGTTCAGCCGCCGCGCCACTGTCCAGCGCCCGCTGCGCCAGGCGGTGCGCGGCCAGCAGGTTGGGTGCCACGCCGCACAGCTGCAGCAGCACGGCGGCCAGGTTCAGTGTGACTTTCAAGAGGCGCGGTTCCTGCACGGTGCCCTTGAGGAAGTGCACGGTCTCTTCGACTTCCAGCGCGTTGCCGGCGTGGTGGCCAAGCACCTGGTTCATGTCGGTGATGAGCGCACGCGCCGGCAGCCCGGCGCCTTGCGCCACCGTGGTCAGGCTGTGCGCCAGCGCCTGCGCATCGGCCAGCGTGGTGCAGAAGGCGCCGCTGCCCACCTTCACGTCCAGCACCAGCGCCTGCAGGCCCGCGCTGAGCTTCTTGCTCAGGATGCTGGCGGTGATGAGCGGCACGCTTTCCACGGTGGCCGTGACGTCGCGGATGGCGTACAGCCGCCGGTCGGCAGGCGCCAGGTTGGCCGACGCGCCGACGATGGCGCAGCCCGCGCCCTTCAGCGTCGCCATGAGCAGCGCGCGGTCGGGCGTGGTGGTGTAGCCCGGCAGCGCTTCCAGCTTGTCCAGCGTGCCGCCGGTATGCGCGAGGCCCCGGCCGCTGATCATCGGCACGACAGCGCCGCACGCCGCCAGGATCGGCGCCAGCATCAGGCTGACCTTGTCGCCCACGCCACCGGTGGAGTGTTTGTCGACAATGGGGCCGTGCAGCCCGGCGTCGGCCCACTGCAGGACTTCGCCCGACGCCGTCATGGCAGCGGTCAGCGCCACGGTTTCTGCCGTGTCCATGCCGCGCAGCAGCACCGCCATTGCCAGCGCGGCGGCCTGGCTGTCAGACCAGGCGCTGTCTGCCGGTGCACCGGCCAGGCCGTTGGCGAAGGCGTCGATATGCGCGCGGGTGAGCGTGCCGCCGTCGCGTTTGATGCGGATGATTTCTGCGGGGCTGGCCGGCACGCTGGCCGGCGCGCTGACCGGCGCGCTGACCGGCGCGATGTGCATGCCGCTCAGTTCAAGCGTTGCACGCGGTCCAGCGGCCCCGGCGCCAAGGTGGGGTTGTTCTTGACGAAGAGCTCCAGCGCGTCGACATCCATCATGCCGGTGCGCAAGTCACGGCCTTCCTTGAGCACGCCGAAGCTGTCGCCACCACCGGCCATGAAAGCGTTCACGGTGACACGAACATTGGCGTTAGGGTCCAGCGGCTGGCCGTTGAGTCTGGCGCTGCCCGGCACCACCCTTTCGCCCAGCGGGCGCGACGCATCCCAGCTGTAGCTGAAGCCCTTGCTGACGTGCATCAGCCGTCCGCCCGCGCCCTGGCCTTTCCATTGCTGCTCCAGCAGTTGAATCAGCTGCGCGCCCGTCAGCGTCATGGTGACGAGGTTGTTGTAGAAAGGTTGCACCGAGAACAGGTCTTCATAGCGCACCTGGCCATCGGCCGGCATCGGCAGCGCTGCACGGATGCCGCCCGGGTTCATGAAGGCGACCTGCGCGCCAGCGTCCTGGGTGGCGGCCAACTGCGCGTCGGCAATGACTTGGCCGAGCGGGCTTTCACCGGCGGGGTTGGCGTCGCGCGGCAGTGCGGCCGCAATGCGCCCGACCACGCGCTTGGCCAGCGGCACGACAAGTCTTTCATACTGCTCGATGAGTGCGGTCTGGCGCGGGTCCTTGGCGAAGGTGGGGCGCACGACGACGTTGTCGGCGACGGCGCTGGTGACGTCGCGCGTCTTCGGGTCGAGCACGAGGTCGATCGCGGTCACGATGGTGCCGTACTTGTCGCCGCTGGTGACCAGCCGGCCTTCGATGCGGCAGTTGTAGGCGCGATGCGTGTGGCCGCTGATGACCAGGTCCACCGCCTTGTCGAGCTTCTTCACGATGTTGACGATGGGGCCGCTGATGCCCGGGCAGTCGTTGTAGTCGCCTGTCGGCACGCCGCCTTCGTGGATCAGCACGACGATGGCTTCGATGCCTTGCGCCTGCAGCTTGGGCACGAGTTCATTCACGGTGTCGGCTTCGTCGCGAAATTCCAGGCCCGCCACGCCGGACGGCACCACGATGCCGGGCGTGCCCTTGAGCGTGAGGCCGATGAAAGCCACCGGAATGCCCTGGAAAGTCTTGACCTTGTAGGCCGGCAGCAGCGTCAGGCCGGTCTTCGTGACCACCGTGCTGGCGGCCAGGTACTGGAAGCTGGCGCCCTTGAAGGTGGTGGGGCCCTTGCAGCCGTCGGTCGGATCGCAGCCGCCGCGCTGCAGGCGCAGCAACTCGGCCGCGCCCTTGTCGAATTCATGGTTGCCGACGGACGACATCTCCAGGCCCATCAGGCTCATGCTTTCGATGGTGGGTTCGTCGCGGAAGAGGGCGCTGAGCAATGGCGTCGCGCCGACCAAGTCGCCGGCAGCGACAAAGACGTTGTTGGGGTTGGCCTTGCGCAATTCAGCCACCGCAGTGGCCAGCTGTTCGGCACCGCCGGCCGGCACCACGATGGTCTTGCCCGGGTTGGCCGGGTCCTGGATGCGCAGGCCACCGGACGAAGGGCGCAGGTTGCCGTGGAAGTCGTTGATGGCCAGCACGCGGACCTTGACGGGTTCGGTGGCCACGGGCTGCGGGGCCGTGGCGCAGCCGACCAACAAGGTCGCAGCAACTGCGGCAGCAGCGGCAGCAGCGGCGGCGGCTCGAAGGCATAACGGTGATGTGTGGCGCATAGTGTGCATCCGTTCAGTAGGTGTTGCCAGCGGCAGGGCGCGCTGCGCCCGACAGCACCGCTTCGATGTCGGTCTGCAGGCCGCTGGCGCCGATGCGAAAGCGCGCGGGCGCGACCGCCGCTTTGCCCAGCAGGTCGGCCGTCAGTTGCATGTACAGCGCCGCGTCGGCCACCGTGCGAATGCCGCCCGCAGGCTTGAAGCCGACACGGCCGCGCGCCTGCGGGTCAGTGGCAATGGATGCCAGCAGCAGGCGCGCGGCGGCAGGCGTGGCCGCTACCGGACGTTTGCCGGTGCTGGTTTTGAGGAAGTCGGCACCGGCGTCCAGCGCCATGCGGCAAGCCCGCAGGACCTGCGCTTCGTCGTTGAGTTCACCGGTCTCGATGATCACCTTCAGCAGCAGGCCCTGGCATTCGCGGCGCACTGCCGCCAGCAGCGCCGGAGCACTGGTCAGGTCGCGGTAGGGGATGACGACATCCACTTCCTGCGCACCGGCGCTGACGATCTGGGCCGTGTCTCGCACCGCGCGGTCCACGTCGCTGCCGCCGTCGGGGAAATTGGCGACGGCCGCCACCGCGATGATGGGCGGCAGCAGCGATCGAGCAAGCCCGGCCTGGCGCGGCCATACGCAGACGGCCGCCGTGTGGCCGTGCTGGCCGTTGGCCTTGGCACACAGGGCTTCAATGTCGGCCTCACCGCCGCGCCTGTCGTGGCCGTCGGTCAGGCTTGTCAGGTCCAGGCAGGCGAGTGCGAGTCTGGCCTGTTGCAGCGTGGTTTCGTCGTTCATCTCAAAGCTCCAGCGCCTGCACCACGGCAGACAGCAGTTGCACCGCGCGTTCGCTGGCGCCGCTGGCTGTCGCCAGTGTGTGCGCGTGGCTCAAGGTCTGTGCGTCCATGCCGGCGGCCATGTTGGTCATCATCGACAGCGCCAGCACGCGCAGGCCGGCGTGGCGCGCCAGGATGGTTTCTGGCACCGTGCTCATGCCGACGGCCTGGGCGCCAAAGTTGCGCAGCATGCGGATCTCGGCCGGCGTCTCGAACTGCGGGCCCAGCACCCAGGCGTACACCCCTTCACGCAGCGGCGTGCCGGCCGCAGTGGCCACGGCCTGAGCCTGCGCGCGCAACTTCGGGCAGTAGGCGGCCGACATGTCGATGAAGCGCTTGTCGCCGGGTTCAGCAACCAGCGGCGAGCGCTGCACGGTATTGAGGTGGTCGCTGATCAGCATCAGCTCGCCCGGGCGCATCGTGGGGTCCATGCTGCCGGCCGCGTTGGTCTGCACCAGCACCTGCACGCCGATGGCCGCAAGGGTGCGGATGGCGCCTTTCATGCCGTCGGGTTCACCCGTTTCGTAGGCGTGTTTGCGGCCGGCCAGCACCGCGACTTCGACGCTGCCGATGCGGCCTGCTTTCAAGAATCCAGCATGGCCGCCGATGGCCAGCGTGGGGAAGGCGGGCAGGTCGGCATAGGGCACGTCCGCAGCGTCCAGCACCTGCTGCGCAAAAGGGCCCCAACCCGAGCCCAGCAGCACGGCCACTTTCGGCGCGCGGGTGCCCAGGCGCTGTTGGAGCGTGGTGGCGCTGGCGGATATCGGGTCGTCGTTCATGGCTTCAAGGCTTTGGCAAGTGCGCTGGGCCGAAACTGTGCGGCAGCAATTCTGCAAGTGTGAACGAGGCGCGCAAGCCCGACATGTCAGCCGCCCAGACGCGACAGTCGGCGACCGCAAATTCGCGCAGCTTCTGCCGGCAGCCGCCGCAGGGCGTGACGACCTCATCCGCTTCGGCACACACCGCCACGGCCTGCACCTGCTTGCC
>JANMKK010000413.1:0-7048 GCA_031372005.1 Rubrivivax sp. | reverse complement strand
GCGCTTGCACCACTTGCAGAACCACGCCAGCAAGGACATCAGCCGCCAGAAACATGACGCGCAAAGGCATGGCGCGCAAAAGCGCATGCCGCCTTCAGGCCCGGGCACTGGCCCCGGCATGTCGCCGGGCGGTTAAAGCTCGCGCTGCAGCGCGGCGGCGCCGGCGTCTGAACGCGAAACCGCACGGGACACTGCGCGCTGCTGTTCCCGCCGCGCCACCCACAGCGTGGCCGCGCAGATCACCACCCCACCCAGCAGCGTGGTCTGCGCGGGCACGTCGGCAAAGAGCACAAAGCCGAGCGCGGCCGACCACACCAGGTCCAGGAACTTCACCGACTGCGTGGATGAGATGTCGGCAGCGCGGAAGCTGCGCGTCAGGCAGTAGTGCGCACTGCTGCCCAGCACGCCGCACCACACGAAGCCCAGCCACTGCAGACCGCTGGGCCACTGCCACACCCACAGCGCCATCGGCAGGCTGAACACCGTCACCGACAGCGCCTGCCAGAAGACGATGACGCCCGTGGTCTCAGAACGCGTCAGCACCTTGGTGATCAGGAACGAGGCCGCAAACACCGGCGCCGACGACAGCATCAGCAGGTGGTAGCCGCCACCGCTGGCGGGGGTCCCCCAACCGAGTTTCGGCCCCATCACGATGAGCACGCCGCCGAAGCCGATGACGGTGGCCACCCAACGTTCCCAGTGCATGGGTTCGCGCAGGAACCAGGCCGCGCCGATCATGATGAACAGCGGCCCCGTGAAGCCAATGGCGGTGGTGTCCGCCAGCGGCAGGTGAGGCAAGGCCATGAACCACAGCACCAGGCCTGCGGTGTGCACGGCGCCACGCGCAAACTGGCCCCCCGGGCTCTTGGGCCTGTACGCCGCCACGCCCGCGCGCCACAGCAGTGGCAGCAGCACGATGAAGCCGAAGAGGTAGCGCAAGAACTGCGTCTGCAGCGGGTGCAGTTGCTGCGCCAGGCTGCGCATGGTCGCGTTCAGCACGCAAAAAATGGCGCCGCTGGCTGCCGCCCACAGCAGGCCGCGCACGGTGGGTGACAGCGTGGCCAGACGGGCATGCAAGCGGGTCTGCAAGAGGGTCTGCAGGCGGGTCTTCAAGCGGGCTTGCAGGCGGGCCAGCAAGCGCCCGTGCGCGGGGTCAATCGGCATCCGGCGCCCCGCGTTCGGCCAAGGCCCGTGTGTACAGCAGGTTGCGCGGTGCGCCGCAAAGTTCTGCTGTCAGCGACACGGCCTGTTTCAGCGGCAATTCACGCAGCAGTGTGCGCAGGGTGTGCAGCGTGGCAGCGGGCAGGTCGTCGTCGCTCGCGGTTGCGGCTCTGGCTGGCAGCGCATGCAGCACCAGCACAAATTCACCGCGTTCACGGTTGGGGTCTTCGGCCTGCCAGGCCGGCAGTTCAGCGGCGGGGCGGGTGACGATGGTTTCAAACTGCTTGGTCAGCTCGCGGCACAGCGTGGCGCGGCGTTGCGGCGCGGCGCTGGCCAGCGCCGCCAGCAGCGCGCTGATGCGGTGCGGCGCTTCGAAGAGAATTTGCGTGCGTGCGTCAGCCACGGCAGCGTTCAGTGCGGCTTGGCGCTCTGCACCCTTGGCGGGCAGGAAGCCGATGAAGGTGAAGCCCTGGCCCTGGGAGCCTTCGGCATCGCCCGCCGCGCAAAGTGCCGCCAGCGCGCTGCTCGGCCCCGGCAGCGGCACCACGGTGTACCCGGCCGCTGCGGCCAGCGCCACCAGCACAGCGCCAGGGTCGCTGAGGGCCGGCGTGCCGGCGTCGCTGATGCAGGCCACCGACTCACCGGCCGCCAGCCGCTGCATCACGGCGGCGGCGGCAACGCGCTCGTTGTGCGCATGCAGCGCCAGCAGCGGTTTCTTCAAGCCCAGGTGGCGCAGCAGCTGCCCGCCGACGCGGGTGTCTTCGCAGGCCACCGCGTCCACGCGCGACAGCACGTGCACCGCGCGCAGCGTGATGTCGGCCAGGTTGCCGATCGGCGTGGCCACCACGTAGAGTGTGCCGGGCAGAAAGCTTTGTGCGCCGGCGGCGTCAAGCGCGGCGCGCTGGAGTAAGGTGGAGTCGATGTTCAAGGCACAAATGGCACAAGCGGCACAAGCGGCACGGGGGCACGGGTGACAACAGCGCAGCCCGGGGCGGCTGCGGAAGACCAGGCGCTGCAGTGGTTGCTGCAGCGCGGCCTGGTTCTGGTGCAGCGCAATTATCGGGTCGCCCGCGGCCCACGGGCGCGGGGCGGCGAGATCGACCTTGTGATGCGCGCGGCCGACGGCACGCTGGTCTTCGTCGAGGTGCGTTCCCGCAGCAGCGCAAGCCATGGCGGCGCGGCGGCCAGCGTCAGCGCCAGCAAGCAGGCTGCGCTGCTTTTCGCGGCGCAACACTTCCTGCTTCGCCATGCCTCACCGCCGCCCTGCCGCTTTGACGTGCTGGCCATCGACGGCGACCAGGTGCAATGGCTGCAGGCCGCCTTCGACGCGGGGTGAGGATGGCAGAAGCAACGCAACGGGGAACCGGGCCGCAGATTCGCCGTCATATTCGCCGTCATATAGTCCGTGACCATGCTTGAACAGCGCATCCAGCAGCAATTCTTCGACAGTGCGGACCTGCAGTACCGCTGCGCCGAGACCATGGCCCGCCCGGTGGCAGAAGCCGCTGCGGCGCTGCTGGCGGCCATCACCGGCGGCGGCAAGGTGCTGGTGTGCGGCAGCGGCGCTGGTGCCGCCCTGGCACCGCACCTGGCGCGTCTCTTCACCGGCCGCTTCGAACGCGTTCGCCCGCCACTGGCGGCGCTGGCGCTGGGCACGCCCACGGCCCAGGCGGCGCAGGAAGTGCATGCGCTGGGCCTGCCCGGTGACGTGCTGCTGTTCATCGACGACGCCGACAGCGACAGCACGGCCGTCATCTCCGCCGCGCAGGCCAAGGACATGACCATCGTCGTGCTGGCCGGCCAGGGCGCGGCGGCTTTCGGTGAGTTGCTGGCCGAGACCGACGTGCTGGTGGCGGTGCCGCATGAACGCGGCGCGCGGGTGGCCGAAATTCAACTTCTGGTGTTGCACTGCCTGTGCGACGCCGTCGATTTCCAATTGATGGGAGACCAGGAAAAATGACCAGCAACCTTCTAGCACCACGGCTCGTTCAGCTCTCGGCGGCGCTTGCCATCGTCACTGTCGCCAGTGCGTTGTCGGCCTGCGCTCCGCTGATCGTCGGCGGCGCCATGCTCGGCACCGGCCTGGTCGCGGCTGACCGGCGCACCACCGGCACGCAGATCGACGACGAAGGCATTGAACTGCGTGCCGCGTCGCGCATCCGTGAATTGGCCACGCTCGGCCAGATCAGCGTCACCAGCTACAACCGGCAAGTGCTGCTGACCGGCGAAGTGCCGGGCGCCGCCGAGCGCACGGCAGTAGAGCAAGCGGCGGCCAGGGTGGACGGTGTGCGCGGCGTGTTCAACGAAATCGTGGTGGCGCCCAACAGCGCCTTCAGTTCGCGGTCGGCAGACAGCGTGCTCAGCACTAAGGTCAAGGCCACGCTGGTGGACGCCAAGGACGTGCAGGCCAATGCCTACAAGGTGGTGGCCGAACGCCGCGTCATCTACCTGATGGGCCGCGTCACCGAGCGCGAAGCCAATCGCGGCGCTGAGCTGGCCAGCCAAGTGAGTGGCGTGGAAAAGGTCGTGAAGGTCTTTGAGGTGGTGAGCGAAAAAGAGCTGGCCGGCCAAGGCAGCGGCAGCGGTAGCGGTAGTGGCATCAACAGCGCAGCGCCGATCAGCACGGCGGCGTCTTCGCCGAAGTAGCCGCGCAGCGGGTTCGGCCTGATTCAGGCCAGCCCGGTCAGAGCCGCTTGACCAGGCTCGACGTGTCCCAGCGCTGCCCGCCCAGCGCCTGCACGTCGGCATAGAACTGGTCCACCAGCGCCGTCACCGGCAGCTGGGCGCCATTGCGGCGCGCTTCGTCCAGCACCAGACCCAGGTCCTTGCGCATCCAGTCCACCGCAAAGCCGAAGTCGAAGCGGCCTTCCACCATCGTCTTGCCGCGGTTGTCGAGCTGCCAGCTCTGTGCCGCGCCCTTGCCAATGACGTCCAGCACCTGCGGCATGTTCAGCCCCGCCCGCTGGCCGAAGGCCACGGCTTCGGCCAGGCCCTGCAGCAGGCCGCCGATGGCGATCTGGTTGACCATCTTGGCGAGCTGCCCGGAACCGCTGTCGCCCAGCAGCGTGACGGCGCGGGCAAAACACAGCGCCACCGGCTGCATGGCGTCGAAGGGCGCCTGCCCGCCACCACACATGACCGTCAGCGCACCGTTGACGGCGCCGGCCTGGCCGCCGGAAACCGGGGCGTCGATGAAGTGCAGGCCGCGCGCTTGTGCCGCCACGCTGAGCTCGCGCGCGATCTCGGCTGACGCAGTGGTGTGGTCGACGAAGATGGCGCCGGTTTTCATGCCTGCAAAGGCGCCTCCGTCGCCCAGCGTGACGCTGCGCAGGTCGGCGTCGTTGCCGACGCACGAGAAGACGAAGTCGGCGCCAGCAGCTGCTTCCTGCGGTGTCGCAGCCCGGGCGCCGCCGTATTCTGCGGCCCAGGCTGACGCCTTGGCAGCGGTGCGGTTGAAGACCGTGACGTGGTGCCCGGCGCTGGCCAAATGGCCGGCCATCGGGTGACCCATGACCCCCAGGCCCAGGAAGGCAACGCGGCGGGGTTCGGTCGGTGTGTAGGTGCGGGGTGTGTTCATCCCCGCATGCTGCCACGAACCGCAGCCTCGGGCTCCTAGACCACCTTCATATGCTCGGTGCCCGCCGCCAGATCCGTGTTGCGCGCGCGCGCACTCTGCAGCTTGATCTGCAACCGCAGGTCGTTGACCGAATCCGCATTGCGCAGCGCATCGTCGTAAGTGACGTGGCGGCCTTCGTAGAGGTCGAACAGGCTCTGGTCGAAGGTCTGCATGCCGAGTTCGCGGCTGCGCTTCATCAGTTCCTTGATCTCGGCAATCTCGCCTTTGAAGATCAGGTCGCCCACCAACGGCGTGTTCAGCAGGATCTCCACCGCCGCCACGCGGCCTCGGCCTTGTTCACGCGGCAGCAGGCGCTGGCTGATAAGCGCCTTGAGGTTCAGCGACAGGTCCATCAGCAACTGCTGGCGCCGTTCTTCGGGGAAAAAGTTGATGATGCGGTCGAGCGCCTGGTTGGCGCTGTTGGCGTGCAACGTGGCCAGGCAGAGGTGGCCGGTTTCGGCGAAGGCGATGGCATGGTCCATCGTTTCGCGGTCGCGGATCTCGCCCATCATGATGACGTCGGGTGCCTGCCGCAGCGTGTTCTTCAGCGCCGCTTCCCAGCTGTCGGTGTCGATGCCCAGTTCACGCTGCGTGATGATGCAGTTCTTGTGGGCGTGCACAAATTCCACCGGGTCTTCGACGGTGATGATGTGGCCGTATGAATGTTCATTGCGGTGGTCGACGATGGCCGCCAGCGACGTGCTCTTGCCCGAGCCGGTGGCGCCCACAAAGATGACCAGGCCGCGTTTGGTAAGGCTCACTTCCTTCAGCACCACCGGCAGGCCCAGGCCATCAATGGTGGGCAGCGTGGCTGGAATCGTGCGGAAGACCAGACCCACCATGCCTTGCTGAATGAACGCATTCACGCGGAAGCGCCCCACGCCCTGCGGGCTGATGGCAAAGTTGCATTCCTTGGTGCGTTCAAAGTCCGCACCCTGCTTGTCGTTCATCACCGCACGCGCCAGCGCCATCGTGTGCTGGCCGGTGAGCGGTTGCGGGCTGACCTTGGTGACCTTGCCGTCCACCTTGATCGCGGGCGGGAAGTCGGCGGTGAGGAAAAGGTCGGAGCCGTTGCGGCTGACCATCAGCCGCAGCAAGTCGTTGACGAATTTGGATGCCTGGTCGCGTTCCATAGGGGCTCCGTTAGGACCGTTCTAGTGTGATCAAGCAAACGCCGCGGATCCGGCTTTGCCGGGCCGCTGGGGTTGCCCCCTTGAGGGGGAGCGCCGAAGGCGCTTCGGGGGTGGGCCCACTCATCCCGGAAAGTTCTCAGGAATCTTGGCCTTGGAGCGCGCCTCAGCCGGGCTGACCAGATTGCGCCGCACCAGGTCCGACAAGTTCTGGTCCAGCGTCTGCATGCCGATGTTCTGGCCGGTCTGGATGCTGGAATACATCTGCGCGATCTTGTTTTCGCGGATCAGGTTCTTGATGGCGCTGGTGCCCAGCATGATCTCGTGCGCAGCCACGCGGCCAGTGCCGTCCTTGAGCTTGAACAGGGTTTGCGAGATCACCGCGACGAGCGACTCGGACAACATCGCGCGCACCATTTCTTTTTCCGCTGCAGGAAACACGTCCACCACGCGGTCCACGGTCTTGGCTGCGCTGCTGGTGTGCAGCGTGCCGAACACCAGGTGGCCGGTTTCTGCCGCAGTCAGCGCCAGGCGGATGGTTTCCAGGTCACGCAGCTCGCCCACCAGGATGCAGTCGGGGTCTTCGCGCAGCGCAGAGCGCAGCGCGTTGTTGAAGCTCAGCGTGTGCGGGCCGACTTCGCGTTGATTGATCAAACACTTCTTGCTTTCGTGCACGAATTCGATCGGGTCTTCCACCGTCAGCACGTGGCCGTATTCGTTTTCGTTCAGGTGGTTGACCATCGCGGCCAGCGTGGTGCTCTTGCCCGAGCCCGTGGGCCCCGTCACCAGCACCATGCCGCGCGGGCGCAGCGCCAGTTCAGCAAAGACCTTCGGCGTGCCCAGCTGTTCCAGCGACAGGATCTTGCTCGGGATGGTGCGGAAGACCGCGCCGGCGCCGCGGTTCTGGTTGAACGCATTGACGCGAAAACGTGCCAGACCCTGAATCTCGAAGGAGAAGTCGCACTCCAGCGTGTCTTCATAGTGCTTGCGCTGGGCGTCGTTCATGATGTCGTACACCATGGCGTGCACCATCTTGTGGTCCAGCGCTTCGACGTTGATGCGCCGCACGTCGCCGTGCACCCGGATCATCGGCGGCAGTCCGGCCGAGAGGTGCAGGTCGGAAGCCTTGTTCTTGACCGAG
>JANMKK010000406.1:0-10823 GCA_031372005.1 Rubrivivax sp. | reverse complement strand
GACCCCACGACCAGCGCACCGATGAGGCCAGCGGCCATCGGGGCTGCCATTGAAAGTGCGTTGAGCCGCTGGCTGCCCAGGCGCCAGAGTGCCGAAACCAGCAGCACGGCGAACAGCAAAACCCCAACACTCCCCTGCTCGACAAGCAGATGCACGGCCACGTTCTTGGCATGCCAGGGCAGGTGATTGCGGTCGCTGCTGAAATACCAGTGTGCCAAACCCTGTTCAAAGTTGCCGTTCTGCAGCAATGACCGGCCATCGCCACTGACCAGTTGAATTTCTTTAACCTCGGCGCGGTTGCCCGACGACTCCAGGGCCACTGAAAAGACGATCAAGCGTGGCGTCAGCGCTGCACCACGTGACAGTGGCCATTCGCCAGCCAGCGGCACTTCCAGGATCTGCCATTCGCCAGCCTTTCCAGACAGCGCGGCCTTGCCGATGACGCAGCGGTTGTTGTAAAGCAGGTGCTTTTCGCACACCTCCACATGCAGGCTTGCCGGTTGAGCGCTGCGTGCCTGCAGGGTGACGTGCGACGGTTGCTGTGGCACCTCGATGCGCTGCGAGATGCGCAGGATTTCCCCCCAGCCCAGGATGTGCCGGCCGCCGCTCAGCGCCAGCCGGCGCCCCTGCGCGTCGTCCAGCCATCGATAGTCACCGGGGATTTCGTTCAGGCGGGCATGGTCCATGAAGGCGTCCGGATAGCGCCCGGTGCCCTTGCCGAACAACCCGTCTGCCACGCCTGTCCGGCTGTTGATCGACTGCGTCCAATGCGATTCGCGCCCAACCAGGTCGCTCCTGAAACTGCTCCATCGGCCACTCATGTAGTCGCCACCGCTGGCCACGCCAACCAGCAAGGCCACGCCGGCCAGAACGCCGGCCATTGACGCTTGCCAGCGCCACGAAGCTGGCCAGGCGGCCTTCTGGCCGATCAACAAAAGACCAGGCGCCAGCGCAATCCCCACAGCCACCCACAAGCCCCGTCGCGCCGCTTCGGCGTTGCCCCAGTGGTTGCTGACGGTTGCCACCCCGGCCGCCAGCATGGTGGACAGGGCCAGCAGCAGCACTGCCGCGCCGCGCGGCGTAACCCATGCGCTGGCCGAGCCTGAACACAGCAGCAGCAGCACGGCAGCGCTCGCCGCCGCCAACGCCTCTGCGATGTAAGCGCCTTTGGGCAATACCGCCGCCATCAAGCAGGCGCAGGCTGCCAAGGTCAAGCCACCCAATGCGCCCACCAACAGGTCGGCATTGTTCAAGCGCCGCAGCATGGATGCCAATGGCAGCAGCACCGCCACGGCCAGCAGCAGAGCCAGCATGCCGCGGTAGCCGCTGCCCGCAAAGAGCCACACGGCCAGGGCAGTGAAAACAAGCACCAGCATTGCTGCTGGCAGGCCGTTCAACACCAGCGTCGTGTGCGATGGGGCTGGCGCAACGGGCGATGCAGGCGGCGGGGCCAGCCGGGCGTCAAAGGCCCGCCGCAGCGCGTCGCCGCGGCGTTGAAGCACAAACCAGATCAGCAGCGCCACCGGCACGGCCACGTAAACGATGCGGGAAAAAGTGGTCAAGCTGGCATAGGCGCCACCCGCCGCCACCGCAGCCCACACAAGCCACTGACGTGCCCCCAGCTTCAAGGCCAGTGCAGCAGCCACGAAGGGCATTGACAGCGCCAGCACGGCGTCCAGCGCCGCACCGCCCACGTGCATTTCCCAGAACAGCGCGGTGGTGCGGTAGTCGGTCGAAAAATTCAGCAGACCCGTGAAAGCCAGCCGTTCCCACAAGGCCATCAGCGCCACCACGCCCAGCATGCCGGCCATGCCCTGGATCAGCCGTGTCGAAGCCTGCACCGCGTCCTGTCGCAGGCCGTGCAAAGCCAGCGGCAGTATCAGCATGGCCAGTGCAAAGCCCTTGGCCACCCGCAGGCTGTTCAGCGGCTCGTGGTAGCCCTGCCACCAGGACCAGGGCGTGGCCGGCGCCTGGGTCCAGCCGCGTGCGGTGCTGACGGCCAGGGCCGCGCCATAGAGCAGCAAGCCCAGCAGTGCCAACACGTTCAGTCGCGGGCCTGATCGCGGCTTGGCTTGCATGATGCCCAGCCGGGCGTAGGCGCCTGCCACTGTCGCCAGGACTGCAAGGTCGAATTCTTCGACGATCAACCAGCCCGTCCAGGTCATCAGCCCGGCCACGGGCAGGATTGGCAGCAGCCACAACG
Source organism: Rubrivivax sp. (assembly GCA_031372005.1). Taxonomy (GTDB): domain Bacteria; phylum Pseudomonadota; class Gammaproteobacteria; order Burkholderiales; family Burkholderiaceae_C; genus Rubrivivax. The sequence continues at coordinate 8,620 of JANMKK010000406.1, read as the reverse complement.
CCCAGCGCTGCGGCGCCATGAAGGCCATGCCGGCGATCAACGCGCAGGCTGCCAGGGCAGCAATGCCGGACAGAGGGTGGTGCCAGGCCAACCAGGCGCAAAGCGCAGCGGGAAAAAGCGCAGCGGCTGTCAGCCACACACGCCGTCGGGCCAGGCCCCGGGTGGCTGCCGCCTGCATGCGATCAGCCTTGCCGGTCATGGCGTGTTCAGCTTGAGACGGGCTGGCCGTTCACACAAGCACTTCGGTGCAGACAGGGTGCCCCAGGAAGGCCTGCGGGCTTGCACTGGCACCGTAGGCGCCGGACTGGAACACCACGGCAAGGTCGCCCACGTCGCCCACCGGCAAGTCCATGCGGTCTGCCAGCAAATCAAGTGGCGTGCACAGCGGCCCGACCACGGAAGCCACCTCTCTGGGCCCCGCCGCCAGCTTGTTGCCGATGGTGGCCGGGTAGTTCTTGCGCACCACCTGGCCGAAGTTGCCGGACGCGGCCAGGTGGTGGTTCAGGCCACCGTCCGTCACCAGATAGACCTGCCCGCGTGACACCTTGCGGTCCACGATGCGGGTGACGTAGACACCTGCTTCGCCGGTGAGATAACGGCCCAGTTCAATGACAAAGCTGGCAGCCGGCATCTCGCGCCGCGCCCTTTCCTGCAGGGCCGCCAGGTTGGCGCCAATGGGGCCAAGGTCCAACCGCTGCTCACCCGGAAAGTAGGGGATGCCGAAGCCGCCGCCGAGGTTGAGAAACTGGATGGGCACAGGGGCATGTTCTGCCAGCCGCAGCGCCAATTCGTAGCTCTTGCATTGCGCTTCGCAGATGCTGTCCGCGCGCAGATTCTGTGAGCCCGCAAACAGATGGAAGCCTTCAAAGCTCAGGCCATGGCGCGCCACCCAGGCCAGCATTTGCGGCACCACTTCCACGTCCACCCCAAACTGCTTCGGGCCGCCGCCCATCTTCATGCCCGAACCCTTCAGTTCAAAGTCGGGGTTGACGCGGATCGCCACCCGGGCCGGCACGCCAAGTTGTTGTGACGCAGCGGCCAGCACGGGCAGTTCACGCATCGATTCGACGTTGACCAGCACGCCAGCGGCCACTGCCTGCTGCAGTTCGGGGTCGCGTTTGCCGGGGCCGGCAAAGCTGACTTCGGCAACGTGGGCGCCCGCGTCCAGCGCCACCTTCAACTCACCGCCCGACGCCACGTCGATGCCGTCCACCAAGCCGGCCATGAACTGCACCACGGCGGGCATGGGGTTGGCCTTCATTGCGTAGTGCAGCTTCACGCCTTGCGGCAAGGCACTGCGCAGCTGGGCCACGCGTTGGCGCAGCAGGGCGCGGTCATAGGCGAAGAAGGGCGTCTGGCCGACGCGCGCTGCCAACCGGCTTAAGCGCAAGCCGCCCACCACCAGCTCACCGTCCTGCACGGCAAACTGGTCCATCGCGGCGTGTTGCGGCTTGGCCAGGGCGTCAACCATGGTGTTTCTCCATCCATGCGGTGCTGAGCAATTTGCGGTCGATCTTTCCGTTCGGGTTGCGGGGCAAGGGGCCGGCCATGCCTTCCACGCCCTGCGGCACCATGTAGGCGGGCATGCGGCGGCGGCATTCAGCCAGCAGCGCGTCAGTGGCTACCGTTGCACTGCCGTCCGGCGCCGTGGCAATGATCTGGATGGCCTGCCCAAGGGTCGCGTGGTCCACGCCAAAAGCGACACATTCGCCCACCAGGCGCGTGGCGTAAAGGATCTCTTCGACTTCGGTTGGGCTCACTCGGTAGCCCGATGTTTTCATCATCTCGTCGCGCCTGCCAATGAAGTACAGAAAGCCTTCTGCGTCCTTGCGCACCGTGTCGCCAGAAAAGACCGCGATCTCCGGCAATTGCAAACCCGGCTCGCGCGCCGCCACGCCCGCGGGCAGTGGCTTGTAGCGCTCGGCGGTCTTTTCCGCATCGCCCCAATAGCCCAGGCCCACCAGCGCACCCCGGTGAACCAGTTCACCGGGTTCGTCAGCGGCGCATTCACTGCCGTCCTCACGCAGCACCAGAATTTCTGCATTCGGAATCGCCTTGCCAATGCTGTCGGGCCGGCGGTCCACCTCTTCGGGTGGCAGGTAGGTGGACCGAAAGGCTTCCGTCAAACCGTACATCAGGAAAGGCTGCGCGGCAGGCACCCGCTGGCGCAAGGCCATCAAGGTTTCGCGCGGCATGCGCCCGCCGGTGTTGGCAAAGTAGCGCAGGTGCTCTTTCACGGCCACCGGCCATTCCAGTGCCGACAACTGGATGTACAAAGGTGGCACTGCGGTGATGCAAGTGACCTTCTCGCGTTCCAGCGCCTTGAGCACGTCGCGCGGCAGCAGGTAGTTCAGCAGCACAACCCGCGCGCCCACATGAAAGGCCGTGGTGAGCTGGCTGAAGCCGGCGTCAAAAGACAAGGGCAGTGCGGCCAGCAGCGTGTCGGACGCGCGGTTGTCCAGGTAGCTGGCCACGCTCTTGGCGCCGGCCACCATGTTGCGGTGCGACAGCACCACGCCTTTGGGGCGGCCGGTGCTGCCGCTGGTGTAGAGGATGGCCAGCAGGTCGGTGTCGATCACCCGGTGGCCGGGCTGCAGCGCCGCTTGAGCCAGGGTGGTCATGTCCGTGACGCTCAGGTGGGCGGGTAGCTTGACGGGTGGTGGTGGCGTTGCGGTAAGCACCACATGGCGCAGCGAAGGGCAACTGGCCAGCACCGGAGCCAGCAGCGCCAGCCGGTCCGGCGACGTCACCAGCACGCGCACGTCGCAGTCCTGGGCGATGTAGGCCACCTGGTCCGGCTTGAGCAGTGGGTTCAGGGGTACGAAGGCGGCGCCGGCGGCAGCGGTGCCAAAGCAGGCCGTCACCATCTCAAAGCGCTTTTCAAGGTACACCGCGACGCGCTCGCCGCGCTGCACGCCCAAGGCCATCAGGCCACTGGCAAATGCGGCCACTGCCCGTTGTGTATCGGCGTAAGTCTGGTGTTTGTCGCCAAGCGTCAGCGCCACCGCGTCTGGCGTGCGGTTGGCGGCGGATGCAATGAAGTCGTGGAGCAGGTGGGCGTCGCGCATGAGTTACAAATAAGTATTGCACAGGCCTGTTGCTGAAGGCCTTGGCGCCGGGGCCAGCAATGTCGGCTGCGTGTGACGTTGTTGCCAATGCCGGCCGAGCCTGGCCGTGCAAGGCGCATGGCCCCGCGTGCGGGGCTTTTAGAATGCCGGGCTGCGCTTCGCCCACCCCAGGAACCCCCGTCATGAATGTTGAAAAGGAAGTGCTGCGAGTGCTCGACGAAGTACTGAGCCTTGGCGGCCGCAGCCTTGGCTTCACGCGTGCCACGCACCTGCTGGGTGCCGTGCCGGAACTTGATTCCATGGCCGTCGTTTCCATCCTCACCGCGCTTGAAGAACAGCTGGGCATCGTTGTTGACGATGGCGACATCGACGGCAGCACCTTCGAAACCGTGGGCAGCCTGGTCGACTTCGTCAGCGCGCAAGTCAGCGCCTGAGGCATGGCAGCCCGCAGCGAGGCATTTTTTGCCACACCGCGCGCGGGCAGCGATTCGCAGCGCTACGCGCTGTGGCATTCGCCGGTGGGCGCAGCGGCCACCGCCGTCGTGGTGTACATCCACCCCTTTGCAGAGGAGATGAACAAATCGCGCCGCATGGCCGCGCTGCAGTCGCGTGCATTGGCGCACGCGGGCTGTGCCGTACTTCAAATCGACTTGCTGGGTTGCGGCGACAGTGCCGGGGACTTTGGTGATGCGAGCTGGGGCGCATGGCTGGACGATGTCAATGCGGCCTGCGACCTGGCGCTGGCCAGGTTCAACCTGTCATGGCCCGGGCAGACGGCGCCTGCGCTCTGGCTGTGGGGCCTGCGTGCAGGCTGCCTCTTGGCCACGGCCACGGCGGCGCGCCGGGCAGAGCCCTGGAACCTGCTGCTGTGGCAGCCGCCCGCGTCGGGCAAGGCCGTGCTTCAGCAGTTCTTGCGCCTGAAGACCCTGGCGGACCTGCAGGGCGCCGACGTCAAGGCTGTGGCTGAAAAAACGCGCCATGACCTGGCGGCCGGGCTGCATGTGGACGTTGCCGGGTATCGGTTGGCGCCGGCATTGGCCCAGGGTCTGGACCAGGCGAAGCTGGCAATGCCATCCGGCCAGCGGCAGGTGCTGTGGGCCGAAGTCAGCCCGCGCGAAGGTGCAACGCTGCTGCCGGTGTCGGCCGCGGCGGTGGATGCGTGGCGCCAGGCCGGACACGACGCTGACGCCGTGGTCGTCACCGGGCCGGCGTTCTGGTCCACGCTGGAAATTGAAGATGCACCCGCATTGATCCAGGCCACCACGCAGCGTGTTGCAGGCCTGCAAGGGCGCATGCGCGGTCAAAGCTTTGACCCGTCGGTGGCACATTGATCTGTCAAGAGCAAGCGCTGGATTTCCACTGCGAAGGCACACAGCTCTTCGGCGTGCTGAGCCTGCCCGCGCACGGTGCGCAGCCCTGCACCAGCGCTGTGGTCATCGTGGTGGGTGGGCCGCAGTACCGGGCAGGCAGCCATCGCCAATTTGTATTGCTGGCGCGCCGACTGGCCAGCGCCGGGCATGCCGTGTTGCGCTTTGACTGCCGAGGCATGGGCGACAGTGTGGGCGGCGATGCCGGCCCGCCAGCCTGCCCAGTCGCCCACTTTGAGCGCATGGATGCCGACATCGGCGCTGCGATGGACGCGCTGCAAAAGGCGGTCCCATCGATCGCACGCACCACGCTCTGGGGCCTGTGCGATGGCGCGTCGGCTGCCCTGATGTACATGCACACCACAAGCGACCCGCGCGTGTCGGGCCTGGTGCTGGTGAACCCCTGGATCCGCACGCTGGAAAGTCAGGCGCGCACCCGCGTCCGCCACTACTACTTGCAGCGCCTGGTGGACGGCGCTTTCTGGCGCAAGCTGCTGCGCGGCGGTGTGGGGTTTGGTGCGTTGGCGGGCCTCTTCAAGAGCGTGGGCACCGCCGTGCAGGGCCAGCGCCAGACCCCTGCAGCTGCACTGGCCTACCCTCAGCGCATGGCCTTCGGCTGGCGCCAATTCAGCGGCGTGGGCACGCTGCTGCTGAGTGAAAATGACCTGACGGCACGCGAATTTGAAGCCTACACTTCCGCAGACCCTGACTGGCAAAGTGTGCTGAAGCAAAAAGCCTTGTCGAAACAAACGCTGGCCGGCGTCGACCACACCTGTTCGCAGCCTGCCGCCGAACAGTCGCTGCATCAACGGAGCCTTGAACTGATGGACCGCATTGCACATGCGCGCCGTCTGCCATGAAAAACCCGCTGAAACTGATTCCCAGGCTGCCGGTGTTTGGTTGGTCGTCCCTGGCAGGCGAACGCCATGTGCAGATGCCCTGCATGCTGTCGCTGCCGGGCATGACTTACACCACCAGCGGACGCGCTTCGATTCTGCTGGCACTGGAACTGCTGGGTGTGAAGGCCGGGGACCGTGTGCTGGTGCCAACCTACCACTGCCCGACCATGGTGGCACCCGTGGTCCGCCTGGGCGCCGAGCCTTCTTTCTATCCCATCGACGCCAATGGCACCCCCAACCTGGCGTGGTTGAGCCAGCAGGACCTGTCCAACACGCGCGTCCTGCTGGCGGCGCACCTGTTTGGCTTGCCTCAACCCATGGCGCTGATCCGGCGCTGGTGCGACGCACACCATGTGGTGCTGATCGAGGACTGCGCCCACGCGCTTTTCGGCCGCAGTGACGGCCGCCCGATTGGCGCCTGGGGCGACATGTCCATCGGCAGCCTGACCAAATTTCTGCCGCTGCCACTGGGTGGTTGCCTGGTGGTCAACAACGGGGCCTTGAATCCGAATCTGCATTCGGCAGGCCAAGCGGCCGAATTGCGGGTGGTGGTGGATGTGCTGGATGTGGCTGCACAACACCGCCGCGTCACAGGCCTGAATCAGGGCATTGCTGCTGCGCTTGGCATGGCACGCGGCATGGCACGCGGCATGCGCCGGCCCGGCAAGCCCAAACCCGCTGCAGCGCAAGCGCGCGAAGACGCAGCGGCAGCCGAAGAGGCCGCTCATTCGGTCGACGCCGAAGTCGCGCACCAGATGTTGCCCGGCCTTGCGCGTTTGGCGGCCGAGAAGCTGCCCCGCGGGCGCAACGTGGCATTGCGCCGCCGCCGCTACGAAGAGTTGGCCACCCGGCTGTCTGGCGTGCCTGGCATGCGGCCCTTGATGCCGACTTTGCCGGACGACTGCGCGCCGTATGTCTTGCCGCTGTGGGTGGACCACCCAGACCCCGGCTATGCCCGCCTGCGAGAACGGGGCATGCCAGTTTCGCGCTGGAACTGGTTGTGGCCCGGCGTGCCCCAACTGCCCGGCGACCATGGCACGCGTTGGGCCCATCACGTGCTGCAGCTGGCCTGCCACCAGGACCTGACGGACGATGACGTCAATCGCCTGGTGACTGCCTTGCACACCCTGTATTCGCAAACCCCAGGAATCGACACCGCCGTGGCAGCGCCCGAAGTGTCGATGCCCATGAGCATCTAGTGCCGTTTCAGCACCACCGCCAGACCCGCCCCGAGAACCCCATGAGCTGGAAATTTCACCCTGTTTCGCAGATGGCCGCCCATGCAGATTCTTGGGATGCCTTGCAACGCGCCACCACCCACACCCCCTTCTTCGGCAGCGCATTCATCGCGCCCCTGATCGACAACTTCGGGCAGGGCAACGAACAACTGGCTTTCCACCACGGGCCCGATGGAATTGATGCGGCCACCATCCTGCGCCCGCTGGGGCAAGGGCGCTGGGAAACCTTTCAGCCTTCGCAGTTGCCGCTGGGGCCCTGGCTTGTGCGCCCAGCTGACGACTTGCACGCGCGCATGCAAAGCCTGTTGCGTGCCGCGCCCGGCTTTGGCTTGTCTCTGGGTGTGACCCAGATCGACCCCAAGTTGCAGCCCCGGCCCGAATTGACGGCTGCCATTCGCCTGCAGGAATACATCGAAACTTCCTTCATCGACATCAGCGGCACCTTTGAAACCTATTGGGAGGCGCGGGGCAAGAACCTGCGCCAGAACACCCGCAAGCAACACAGCAAGATGCAGACAGAAGGCGTGCCGGTAAGGCTGGACACCGTGATCAAGCCCGAAGGTGTGGCTGAAGCCATGGCGCAGTACGGCGTGCTTGAAAGTGCGGGCTGGAAAGCGGGCAATGGCACGGCCATTCACCCAGACAACGCGCAAGGGCGTTTTTACAGGACGATGCTGGAGAACTTTTGCGCCAAGGGCTGCGGGCGCATCGTTCGCTACTGGTTTGGCGACAAGGTAGTGGCCATGGATCTGTGCATCGACAACGGGCCCATGGTGGTGGTGCTGAAGACGGCCTACGACGAAAGCTACCGCCAAGTGTCGCCGTCCACCATGATGCGACACGAAGAATTCAAGCAGTGGTGGGAAGAGGGCCGCTACCAGCGAATTGAGTTCTACGGCAAGACCATGGAATGGCACACCCGGTGGGCCACAGAGCAGCGCGCCCTGTTTCACGTAACTGCTTACCGCTGGCCTGCGGTGGGGCGCTTGCGAGACAGCGTCGTGGCATGGCGGGGCCGACGCGTTCCGGCTGCAAATGCAGACGCAAATTCAAGCGCCCTGCCGTCGCCGCCTGCGACGAGCAACGCGGCGCCGTGAATTCAGTCACACCGCATTCGCGTTCAAGCGCCTGAACCGAGGGGCGACTTTTCGAGAGACTTCGGGATACTTCCGAGCGACGGCGCCGCGCCCTACGCTGGCGGCATTGAGGTGGGTTGCACTCCCTGACAACGAGGGAGTACTTGCACCTCAATCCCCACCCTAGGATGCCGACATGTTGAACATACGCGTCGTCAGAGCAAAGAACCCCATGACCTTTCCCGAGAAGTTTCACAGCGACGATGCAATCAGCCTGAGCCGTCGTTCATTGGTCACGGCCTCACTGGCGTCGCTGGGCTGCATAAAATTCCTGGCCGCGTGCGGCGGTTCAAGCAGCGACCCCACTGGCATCGCCACCGCGCTGGGCGAACCCGTTGCGCCCAAGGCGCCTGCAGCACCTTCACCGCCTGCCGCAGCGCCCCAGCCCGTGCCTTCGCCGCCCGCAGCACCAGTGCCCGCAGCACCGCCGCCGCCTACGGTGCCGCCGCCGTCGCCGGCGCAGCAACCACTGCCAGCGCCCCCTGTTTCGCCAACGCCGCAGTGGGCCGCGTCGATTCCTGCCGACACGTGGACCGTGATGAGTGGCACCGCCTTCAGCCCGTGGGCAAGCGCGAACATTCCAGCTGGTGCCTATCGCGGGACGAACCCGTTTGGTTCCATGGTTGATGCTTTCTGCGACCCCGCATTCGATGCCTCTGCCAGCGCCCAATACTTTTATGGCGGCGGGCACGGTGATGGCACCTGCAATGCCGTGGTCAAGTTCAATCACCAGACCTTGACCTGGTCAGTGGTGGGCCAGCCCACACCGCCGTCCGTGTACCTGCCCGGTTACCTGGCATCGACAAATGCAGTGAATTACCCTTCCGGTCGATACTTCGCAGGCGGCCCGATACGGGCTTTTGAGGGTGGCTGGTTTCTTCCGGCCGAACAGCTGCCCGCCGTCGTGCCAGG
>JANMKK010000363.1:0-33037 GCA_031372005.1 Rubrivivax sp. | reverse complement strand
CCCGGTCTGCGACGCGTTCGCCAAGCAGGCCCGAGGGCCGCAGCGTCAGCACGAGGATGAGGGCCACGAAGGCAAAGATGTCGGCGTAGTGGCTGCCCAGCACGCCACCTGTCAGGTCACCCAGGTAGCCCGCGCCGAGTGCTTCGACCAGACCGAGCAGGATGCCGCCCACCACCGCGCCAGCCAGGTTGCCGATACCGCCCATCACCGCAGCCGTGAAGGCCTTCAGGCCCGGCAGGAACCCCATGGTGTGCTGCACGGTGCCGTAGTTGGCGGCCCACATGATGCCGGCGACTGCGGCGAGCGTGGCACCAATGATGAAGGTGGCAGAGATGACCACATCAGGTTTCACCCCCATCAGTGCGGCCACGCGCGGGTTCTCTGCCGTGGCGCGCATGGCGCGGCCGAGTTTGGTCTGGTTCACGAGGTACATCAGCGCCGCCAGGATCACCGCCGTCAGGCCGAGGATCAAGATCTGCGTCACCGTGATCACCGGCCCACCCAGGTTGATGGGGTCGGCCGGCAACAGCGCCGGATAAGGTTTCGGATTGGGCTTCCAGATGATCATCGCCAGCGTCTGCAGCAAGAGGCTCATGCCCATGGCGGTGATCAGTGGCGCCAATCGTGGAGCGTTGCGCAACGGCCGGTAGGCCAGCTTTTCGATGGTGAAGTTCAGCGCCGAACAGATGACGATGGCGCAGACCAACGATATCAACATCAGCAACCAACCCGGCATGCCGGTGTCGGCCAGCGCGGTGACTACCGTCCAACTGGTGAGTGCGCCGAACATCAGCACCTCGCCATGGGCGAAGTTGATGAGGTTGATGATGCCGTACACCATCGTGTAGCCCAGGGCCACCAGCGCATACATGCTGCCGAGCACCAGGCCGTTGATGATCTGCTGGATGAAGGTTTCCATAAGAGGGGCGACTCCGGTTGTCCCGCGTTGCGCTTCAGGCCTTGCCTGTGGCTGCCCTGAAGCCGATGCAAGAAGCTGGCCTCAGTGTTTTTGCATGCGCCGCAAGTGCCGCCAGGGCTGGACGTGTGGCCAGTGCCGCCGGATTTTAGGTGTCCCGGTTTGGTGCGCTGGGCCGGAGTTACCCCCTTGCCAGCCGCCGCACCGCAGCAGCCAATCGCGCGTTACAGGGGTTTGTCGGCCTGCTCGTCAAGGCGGCGCAATTCCGCCAGGCGGTCATGGATGCGCTGCTCCAGCCCACGCGGCACCGGTTCGTAGAAGCGTGTCTGCGCCAGACCCGTCGGGAGGTAACTTTCACCGGCCGCATAGCCGCCTTCTTCGTCGTGCGCATAACGGTAGCCCAGGCCGTGGCCGATGTCCTTCATCAGCCGCGTCGGTGCATTGCGCAGGTGCGTGGGCACCGGCCGCGTGCCGTCTTTTTGCACCAGGGCGCGCACTTCGTTCCAGGCTTTGCAGACCGCGTTGGACTTCGGCGCCACGGCCCGATAGACAACGGCCTGCGCGATGGCGAGTTCGCCCTCGGGCGAGCCCAGCCTTTCAAAGACCTCGGCCGCGTCCAGCGTCATCCGCAGCGCGCGCGGGTCGGCCAGGCCGATGTCTTCGCTGGCCATGCGCACCAGGCGGCGCGCGGCGTAGCGCGGGTCCATGCCGGCATCCAGCATGCGGGCCAGCCAATACAGCGCAGCGTCCGGGTTGGACCCGCGCACCGACTTGTGCAGCGCGGAGATCAGGTCGTAGAAGACATCGCCGCCCTTGTCGCCGCGGCGCATCATGCGGCCGATCGCGGCTTCCAGTTGGGCCACGCCCAGTTGCTGCAGGCCCTTGTGCGTGGAGGCCGCGCTTTCGTAGGCATTGAGCAGGCGGCGGCCGTCGCCGTCAGCGAAATGGATGAGTTGCGCACGCGCTTCGGTGTCGAGTAACGGCCCGTCGATGGCGCCTTGCGCGCGGTCCAGCAACTGCGCCAGATCGCTGTCGTTTAGCGACTCCAGCACAAACACCGTGGCGCGCGACAGCAGGGCTGAATTGACTTCGAAGGACGGGTTCTCGGTGGTCGCGCCGATGAAGCTGAAGAGGCCCGCTTCCACATGCGGCAGAAAGGCGTCCTGCTGCGATTTGTTGAAGCGGTGCACTTCATCCACAAACAGCACGGTGGCACGGCCCGCGCGGCGCAAGGCCTGGGCCTGTTCGACCGCGTCGCGGATTTCCTTGACACCCGACAGCACGGCCGACAGCACGATGAAGTGCGCGCCGGTGGACGCCGCCAACAGCCGCGCCAAGGTGGTCTTGCCAACCCCGGGCGGACCCCACAGGATCATCGATGGCAAGCGACCCGCGTCGAAAGCCACGCGCAAGGGCCGCCCAGCGCCCAGCAGGTGGCGCTGGCCGACGACGTCGTCCAGCGTCGTGGGCCGCAGGCGTTCGGCCAGCGGTACGGTGGACATGGCGGTGGAGGCGGATGCCAACGGCATTGACTTGTCGCCGTCGCCGTCGAACAACGCGTCCTGCATGTTCATGCTCGTGTAAGCGCCAAAACCGCCCGAGCTATTGTTCGATCACGTCGGCGCCGGCCGGCGGCACGAAGCGAAACCGGTCTGGGGACAACGCCGGGTTGGACGCAAAGCGCGAGAACACGAGCCTCGAACGCTGGCCGAAGCTGTCGGTGATTTCCACCACCGACAGCAGCTTGCCATTGAAGCCCACACGCATCGATTGAAACGCGCCGTCCTTGGCGCGCGGCGTGGCCAGCGCCCATTCCAGGCCGTCGCGCGCGGGTTCCGCCGACAGCGCAAATTCCGGCTCCAGCGCCGCGCCCGCCAACAACGCCGCCGGTGTGGAGCCCAGCGCTTGCGTCAGCTTTCGTGAACTGGCCTGGTTCAAGTCGGTGTCAAAGATCCACACCTTTTGGCCGTCAGCCACGATAAGCTGCTCGAAGGGTTTGCTGTACTGGAAGCGAAAGCGGTTGGGCCGCGCAAATTCAAAGTCGCCGCTGCTGACCTTCTTGCGCGTGCCGTCGGCTGAAGTGACGGTTTGCGTGAACGCGGCCTGGCCGCTCTTCACGTCGCGCACAAATTCGCGCAGGGTGTCGACTGCGTCGGCACGGGCAGCCGCGCAAGCCGCGACCAAAGCGAAGGCGATTGCGGTGGTCTTCATTCTTCGCGTTTCGGGACGAGGATGTCGCGGTTGCCGCTGTGGCCCATGGCCGACACGATGCCGCTGTGCTCCATCTGCTCCAGCAGCCTTGCGGCGCGGTTGTAGCCAATGCGCAGGTGCCGTTGCACCAGCGAAATTGACGCCCGGCGGTTCTGCAGCACCACGCCTACCGCCTGGTCGTACATGGGGTCTGCTTCGCCACCACCGCTGGCACCGCCACCTTCAGCAGCGGTGTCGCCTTCCAACACACCGCCTTCCAGAATGCCTTCGACATAGTTTGGTTCACCTTGGCTGCGCAGATACTGCACAACGCGGTGCACCTCGTCGTCGCTGACAAAGGCGCCGTGCACACGCACCGGCAGGCCCGTGCCGGGCGTGAGGTAAAGCATGTCGCCCTGCCCCAGCAAGGCCTCGGCGCCCATCTGGTCAAGGATCGTGCGACTGTCGATCTTGCTCGACACCTGAAACGACAAGCGCGTGGGAATGTTGGCCTTGATGAGGCCCGTGATCACGTCCACGCTGGGCCGCTGGGTCGCCAGGATCAGGTGGATGCCCGCAGCGCGCGCCTTCTGCGCCAGCCGTGCAATCAGCTCTTCGATCTTCTTGCCCACCACCATCATCAGGTCGGCGAGTTCGTCGATCACCACCACCACATGCGGCAGGCGCTCCAGCGGTTCTGGCGCATCGGGTGTCAGGCTGAAGGGGTTGGGCAGCTTGTCGCCACGTTCTGCCGCCTCGAGAATCTTCTTGTTGTAGCCGCCGAGGTTGCGCACGCCCAGCTTGCTCAGCAGCTTGTAGCGGCGCTCCATCTCGCCCACGCACCAGTTCAGCGCGTTGGCGGCCTGCTTCATGTCGGTGACCACTGGCGCCAGCAAGTGCGGGATGCCTTCGTAGACGCTCATCTCCAGCATCTTCGGGTCGATCAGAATCAGCCGCACATCACGCGCTTCGGCCTTGTAGAGCAGGCTCAGGATCATCGCGTTGATGCCCACGCTCTTGCCCGAACCCGTGGTGCCGGCCACCAGGCAGTGCGGCATCTTGGCCAGGTCGGCCACCACGGGGTGGCCGATGATGTCCTTGCCCAGGCCCATGGTCAGCATCGAGGCCGAATCGTTGTAGACGTCCGAGCCCAATATCTCCGACAGCCGGATCATCTGCCGGCGTGCATTGGGCAGCTCCAGCGCCATGTAGTTCTTGCCTGGAATGACCTCGACCACGCGGATGCTCACCAGCGAAAGCGAACGCGCCAGGTCGCGCGCCAGGCCGACGATCTGCGAACCCTTCACGCCTGTGGCGGGCTCGATCTCATAGCGTGTGATCACCGGGCCCGGCGAGGCCGCCACCACGCGCACTTCAACGCCAAAGTCCTTCAACTTCTTTTCGATCAGCCGGCTCGTCATCTCCAGCGATTCGGCGTTCACGCTTTCTGGGCGCGTCTGCACAGCGTCGAGCAGGTCAACCTGCGGCAGCTTGGTGTCGGCCAGTTCGGCGAACAGCGGCTTCTGCCTTTCCTTGGCGACACGCGGGGACTTGGGAATGTCCGCGATCGTGGGTGCTATCACCAGTGGCAGGTGGTCTTCGACGACCGTGCGCTGCGCGTCGACCACATATTCGCGCTCGCGCGCGGCCATCTCACCGAGGCGTTTGTCTTCCTGCAATTCGCGGCGGTCTTGGCGGTTCTCTCGCAGCCGGTCCAGCTGTTCACCGATGCCATCGGCCAGGCTCAGCCACGAGAAGCGCAGCGCCAGCGACACGCCCACCACCAGCGCTGCAATCCACAGCACGCCCGAGCCTGCAAAGCCCAGCCAGCGCATCGACAAGGCGCCCAGGCTGTACCCCAGCACGCCGCCCGCATGTCCCGGCAGCAGCGGCTCCCAGAGGTACAGCCGCGTCCACTCCAGCGAAGCGCTGGCGCTCAGCAGCAGCGCCAGGCCGAGCCAAAACATCCAGCGTGGTGCGTGGGGCACCGGAACTTCAGAGCGCAGAGTGCCGGCCAGCGCCGACAGCCAGGCCCGCAATGCCACCGGCAGCAACCACCAACCTGAGAAGCCGAACAGGAAGAGCACCATGTCCGACACCCGCGCGCCGACAGGGCCGACCTTGTTGCGCAACGCGTCGCCGGTGCCGGACGTGCTGAACGCGGTGTCGCCGACGTGGTGGGTGGCCATGGCCAGCAGGAACAGAAGCCAAGCCAGCAAAGCCCCAATCAGCAGGGCCTGGCGGCGCCAGAGCGGCGGTGTGCCGGCTGGCGTGGCCGTCAACGTCGAGCTGCCGTCAGCGCTCAGGGACCCAAGAGGAAAACTCATGGCGGCATTCTGGCCGATCACGGCCTACCGGCAGGCACCGGGTTCAGTCGTTTTGCAACCGTTCCTTGATGATGACGGAGCCGTTGTCCTGCGTCTCGATCACGCCGCGGTCTTCCAGGTCCTTCATGACGCGGCTGACCATCTCGCGCGACGCGCCCACCACCTTGGCCATGTCCTGGCGGCTGACCTTGTGGCGGATGATCTTGATGCCGTCGATCTCTTCGGCCATGTCCAGCAGCGTGCGGGCGACACGGCCGTAGACGCCCAGCAGCGCCAGGCTTTCGATCTGGCGGTCGGCATTGCGCAGGCGCTTGACCAGGCCACGCATGACGCCGTACGACAGCGTGGAGTTTTCCGGCAGGCAGCGCGCAAAGTCGGCGCGCGCCAACACCAGCATGTCGGTCTGGATTTCAGCCCGCACCGTGGCCGAGTGCGGCTCGTTGTCAATGAGGCTCATCTCGCCCACGTAGTCGCCTGATTCCAGCACCGCCAGGATGACCTCGCGGCCACGGCTGTCGGACGTTAGCACTCGCGCCCGGCCGTTGAGCAGAATGAACAGCGCGTTGCTCTTGCGCCCCTGCTCTACCACCAGTTCACCACGCCGGAAACGGCGCTTGACCACGCTGTCGGCAATAGCCTGCGCCTGGTCGGCTGTGAGCATGGAGAACAGCGGTACGCGGCGGATCAGGTCCAGGTTGGACAGCATCGACATCGAACTTGCTCCTCTTGTTGTGATTGGCTTCCAGCCAGCACGGCGCGGGCGCGCCATCTGCAAGAATCGGGCTATTGTGCCCATAGCAGGGCTTGTGGCCCCTGGGTTGCATCCCGATGTTCCACTGCAGCGTCGGTTCGGCGCGACGCACACCCGGCGTAGCCCGCACGCAGCACATTCCACCCCAGCGCAAGATTCCAGCAAGACTCCATCATGTCCAAGCCTGCCTCACACGCCCGCGTTCTCATCCTCGGCTCCGGCCCCGCCGGCTACACCGCCGCGCTGTACGCGGCGCGCGCCAACCTGCAACCGATGCTGATCACCGGCATCGCACAAGGCGGCCAGCTGATGACCACCACCGACGTGGACAACTGGCCCGCCGACGTGGCAGGCGTGCAAGGCCCCGACCTGATGCAACGTTTTCTTCAACACGCCGAGCGCTTCAACACGCAGATCGTGTTCGACCACATCAACGAGGTCGATTTCAGCAAGCGGCCCTTCACGCTCAAAGGCGACTCTGGGACTTACACCTGTGACGCATTGATCCTGGCCACCGGCGCCAGCGCAAAGTACCTGGGCTTGCCCAGCGAACAAGCGTTCATGGGCAAGGGTGTCAGCGGCTGCGCCACTTGCGACGGCTTTTTCTATCGCGGCGACACGGTGTGTGTGATCGGCGGCGGCAATACCGCAGTGGAAGAGGCGCTGTACCTGTCCAACATCGCAGCCAAGGTGCACCTGGTGCACCGCCGCGATAAGTTCCGCGCCGAGGCGATCTTGATCGACAAGGTCAACGCCAAGGTGGCGGCCGGCAGGATCGAGCTGCACCTGTGGCACACGCTGGATGAGGTGCTGGGCGACAGCAGCGGCGTGACTGGCGTGCGCCTTCGCAGCACGCAGAACAACAGCAAGCATGAACTGGCGCTGAAGGGTTGCTTTGTCGCCATCGGCCACCAACCCAACACCGACATTTTCAAGGCTCAGCTGGAGATGAAGGACGGCTACATCATCACCAAGACGGGCCTCGGCGGCATGGCCACCATGACCAGCGTGCCCGGCATCTTTGCCGCTGGCGACGTGCAGGACCACATCTACCGCCAGGCCATCACCAGCGCCGGCACCGGCTGCATGGCGGCGCTGGATGCGCAGCGCTTCCTGGAACAGGACCCGACCTGAACTGTGTGAAGCGCGCTACAATTGCGGGCTTTGCCGAGTGTCGGGGTCCAGATCGTTGAACAGATCTGTGCACCTGGCCCCGACGGCAACCGATACCTCCGCCACTTTTGTGGCGAACTTTTTTTGGAGTGCGTCATGGCACGCGTCTGTCAAGTTACCGGCAAGGGCCCCATGGTGGGCAACAACGTTTCGCATGCGAACAACAAGACCAAGCGGCGTTTCCTGCCCAACCTGCATTACCGCCGGTTCTGGGTTGAAAGCGAAAACCGTTGGGTTCGTCTGCGAATCAGCAACGCGGCGCTGCGCCTGATCGACAAGGTGGGCATCGACCAGATCGTGGCCGACCTGCGCACCCGTGGCGAAATCTGAACCCCAATCTCTAGGAGAGCACCATGGCCAGCAAAGGCGGACGCGAAAAGATCAAGCTGGAGTCCACAGCGGGCACCGGCCATTTTTACACCACGAGCAAGAACAAGAAGACGACGCCTGAGAAGCTCGAATTCCTGAAGTTCGACCCCAAGGCACGCAAGCACGTGCTCTACAAAGAGATCAAACTCAAGTAGCAGCGTCGAGCGACCAACAAAAAACCCGCCAAGGCGGGTTTTTTGTTGCCCTTCAAGCAAACGCTGCGGAACCGGCTTTGCCGGGCCGCTGGCGTTCGCCCTTGAGGGGCAGCGGCAAAAGCCGCTGCCGGGGTGGGTCTTAACGGACCACCGCAATTTGGTCGCGCTTGCCGCCCTTGTAGGTGTACAGCGTCAGCGCGCCATTCTTGATGTCACCCTTGTCGTCGAAGGCGATCGTGCCCGTCACGCCCTTGTAGCCAGCAGTCTTGGCCAGCACCGGCAGGTACTTTGCCGGTTCGGCAGAACCGGCCTTGACCATCGCAGCGACCATCACGTTGACGGCGTCGTACACATAAGGCGCATACACCTGCACGTCGGCGTTGAACTTCTTCTTGAAGGCTGCGTTGAAGTCGTCCATCGACTTCTTGGCGGCACCTTCCACACCACCTGCTTCAGCGCACACGACCTGGCCGTCGGCCATGGTGCCCGCTGCCAGTTTGGGCAACTCGCTGGAGCAGATGCCGTCGCCGCCCATGAACTTGGCTTCGATGCCCAGCTGCTTCATCTGCCGCATCATCGGGCCGGCCACTGCGTCCATGCCGCCGAAGAAGACGATGTCCGGCTTCTTGGCCTTCAGGCTGGTCAGGATGGCGGTGAAGTCCGTCGCCTTGTCGTTGGTGAATTCGCGGCCGACGGTGGTACCGCCTGCGGCTTTGACGCCCTTTTCGAACTCATCGGCCACGCCTTGGCCGTAGGCCGTGCGGTCGTCGATGACGGCAATGCTCTTGCCCTTCAGGTCCTTGACCGCATAGCGGCCCAGGGTACCGCCCAGATGCACGTCGTCAGCAACAACGCGGAACGTCGTTTTGTAGCCCTGGCGCGTGAACTTGGGGTTGGTGGCTGACGGGCTGATCTGAGGGATGCCAGCGTCGCTGTAGATCTTGGAAGCGGGAATCGAGGTGCCCGAATTCAAGTGGCCAATGACGCCCATGACCTTGCTGTCCACGAGCTTTTGCGCGGCCGCAGTGCCTTGCTTGGGGTCGCCGGCATCGTCTTCGGCCAGCAGTTCCAGCTTGACCTTCTTGCCGCCGATGACCACGCCCTTGGCGTTGAGCTCTTCAATCGCCATGCGGGCGCCGTTTTCATTGTCCTTGCCCAGGTGAGCGATGGCGCCGCTGGTGGGGCCGACGTGGCCGATCTTGACGACCATGTCTTGCGCAAACGCCGAGCCACCCAGCAGGATGGCGGCGGCACCGACGATCACGTTCAGCTTGACTTGCATGCAAAAACCTCCGGTTGGGAATTTTGTCGACCTGCGACATGTGTGTGAAAAAAGACCAAGCGAAAGACGATAACCGAAAAGTCAACCCCGCTAAACCGGGGATTTCGCTCGGATTGGCAGCGTTCGTCCAGTCGCCATCGGCACAACGCGCCGTGTGCCAGACGGGACTACAGGGTCAGCAATCAAAGATGCGTTCTGCGCTCCAGCGCCCGCGTCACGGCGTCTTCCACCAGGCCGTGAAGCGCGGCAGAAAGCTCTTGCCGCGCTTCGCGAATCAGTCCGTCCGCAACGCGCGCCAAAGCCGGCGCCAAGGCTTCGCGCAGGCGCGATTCGAAGAGGCTGTCGATACGCTGCTCCAGCTCAAACAGCACATCAGCCGACAGTTCATCAGCAACTGCAACGGGCGGCGTCGCCTGCCGCGGCGACAGGGCATCGAGGCGCACATTGGCGAGCAGCACTTCGTCGTCGATATCCAGCACTTCGGTGAGTGTGGGCACCCGATCAACGGCGACGTGGCGCGCTTCGGTCATGCGATCGGTCGTGCGATCGGTCGTGCGCTCAGTCATGCGCTCAGTCATACGTTCAGGCATTCCGCTGCGCCCCATCCTGCGCAAGCCTCGGCGCCAGGCCCATTGCCGTGTAAGCGCGCCAGCGCTTGCGTCCTTCGGCGGCAAGGTCGGGGTCTGACGACACGATCTCGATCACTCGGTCCAGCGCAGCCGCCTCGGGCGCACGTTCAGCACCCAGATTCATCAGCACGCGTGGCGCACCTTCGTGCAACGCGGCAGGGGTCAGCCAGATGGGCGTGCGTGCCGCCGCCGCCGCACTGGCGCTGGGCATGCGCACGTGGGGGACGAAATCCAGCGCCTCTGCGGTCCACAGGATGCGGTCCAGCAGCGACAGCACTTCGGGCGGTGCCGTCACTTGGACCCGCACGCCCTGCCGCGCGGCGCGGCGCAGCAGCTGGCCTGCAAACGCCACGGGGTCGGCAACACCGGCGTGGAATACGACCTCGGTCATTCGTGGCTCTGGGATGTGCTGCGGTTGACTGCTGCTGTGCACCTGGCAAGGCCGCAGGCAAGGTCACCGCGCCCTGGACAGCACAAAGTGCGTCAGCAGCGGCACCGGCCGTCCAGTCGCGCCCTTGGCCGCGCCCGACTTCCAGGCCGTGCCTGCAATGTCCAGGTGCGCCCAGCGCAGGCGGCCGGTGAAGCGTTTGAGGAACATCGCCGCCGTGATTGCGCCACCGGCGCGTGAGCCGACATTGGCCATGTCCGCGTAGTGCGACTTCAAGCCTTCGTCGTACTCTTCATCCAGTGGCATGCGCCAGGCCGGGTCCAACGCCTGTTCGCCCGCCGTCAAGAGCTCTGCAGCCAGCGCATCGTCGGGGCTGAAGAGGCCCGACCGGTGATGGCCCAGCGCCACCACGCAGGCGCCCGTCAGCGTGGCGATGTCCACCACCACCGCCGGCTTGAAACGCTCGGCGTAGGTGAGCGCGTCGCACAGGATCAGGCGGCCCTCAGCGTCGGTGTTGAGAATTTCGATGGTCTGGCCGGACATGCTGATGACGACGTCGCCGGGCTTCACGGCGCGGCCGCTGAGCATGTTTTCGCAACTCGGGATGATGCCGATCAGGTTGACCTTGGCCTTCAGCCCAGCCACCGCGCGCAGTGTGCCCAGCACGCTGGCAGCACCTCCCATGTCGTACTTCATCTCGTCCATCTCAGCCGCACCCTTGATGGAGATGCCGCCCGAATCGAAGGTGATGCCCTTGCCCACCAGCACCACAGGTGCTTCGTTCTTGGCGCCGCCCATCCAGCGCGCAACGATGAACTTCAGCGGCTCGTCCGAGCCCTGCGCCACGGCCAGGAATGAGCCCATGCCGAGCTTTTCGCAGTCCTTGCGGTCCAGCACTTCCACCTTCAGGCCGTGGTCCTTGGCCAGCTTGCGGGCTTCACGCGCAAGCACGCTGGGCGTGCAGTGGTTGGCCGGGCGATTGGCGTATTCGCGCGCCAGCGTGCTGCCTGCTGCCAGCGCCTGGCCCAGCAGCAACCCTGCATTCACGGCCGCAGTGTCGGCCTTGCTGCAGACCAGGCTGACCGTGCGCAGCTTCGATGCGGCAGGCGCACTGGGCTTGGTCTCGCGGTACAGGTAGACCCCGTCGCAGACCGCCATCACCAGCGCTTCGCCGTGGCCAGCGCCCAGGTCTGCAAAGCCGGCCGTGGCGACGGCCAGCGTGTGTGCACCGCCGCCCTTGAGCAACGCAAGGCCCGCCGCGACGGCCTTGCGAAAGGCCTTGGGGCTGCTGTCGGCAGCTTGTGCAAAAGCCACCCGCGACGCCTTCACACCGCCCACGCGGTGGGCGTAAAGCGTGCGCCCGGCCTTGCATTCGTAGTCGCCGTCCTTGATGGCCCGTTGCAGTTCTTGGGCGAGCGGCGCGTCGAGCGTGCTGACGGCGTCAGTCGATGCCAGCACGATCAACAGCGCGTCGGCCGCGATGCCTGCAAGGCCGGTTGCGCCTGTTGAAGCACCTGTTGAAGCGCCTGTTGAAGCACCTGTTGAAGCACCTTTTGACGGGCCGGTTGGAGCACTCGCTACCTGCGTCTTGAAGTCCATAATTCCACCCAGCAAAAGAGAACCCCAGATGTTATTCGATTCAACTGTGCGCCGAGAGCTGTCGCGGGGCTTTGGTGCGACGCTGGTGGTGATCCTCACCATTGTGCTGACGATGTTCCTGATCCGCACCGTCGGCCAGGCAGCCAGTGGCGCGGTGGCGCCGCAGGACGTGGTGCTGCTGCTGGGCTACGTCGCCCTGCAGCACTTGCCGACGATGTTGGCGCTGTCGCTCTTCATCGCCATCGTCGTCACGCTCGGGCGCATGTACCGCGACAGTGAAATGGTGATCTGGTTTGCCAGCGGCGTCGGCCTGTCGCGCTTTGTACGGCCGGTGCTGCACACGAGCTGGCCAGTGCTGGTGGTGGTGGGCCTGCTGGTTCTTTTCGTCTGGCCCTGGGGCGCACGCAGCAGCCTGGAACTGCGAGAACGCTACCAGCAGCGGTCCGATCTCTCGCGCGTGACGCCTGGCGTCTTCCAGACCTCCAGCGACGGCCGCCGGGTATTCTTCGTCGAACGCGAGAGTGCTGACGGCATCAACGCCCGCAACGTCTTCATCCTGGCGCGGCAGGCGCAAGGCGAATCGGTCACTTCGGCGCGGTCGGGCCGGCTCGAAAGCGAGGGCAACCAGCGCTTCCTGGTGCTGGAGCGCGGGCAGCGCAACGACGTCGACACCAAGCGCGGTGAACATGCCATTTCCAGCTTCGACAGCTACCGCGTGCTGGCCAGCGAAAGCGCCGCACGCTCGGCCGACAACGAGCCGCCCAAGGTGATGCCCACGCTGGACCTGGTGCGCCGCCCCACGGCGGCCAACCAGGGCGAACTCAGCTGGCGCTTCGGCCTGTTGCTGGGTGCCGCCAACCTGCTGCTGCTGGGCGTGGGGCTGTCGGCCACCAACCCGCGGCGCGCCAGCAACTGGAACCTGCTGTTCGCGCTGCTGGCGTTCATCGTCTACTACAACCTGGTCAATCTTTCGCAGCTGTGGGTGGCCAGCGAACGCCTGAGCATGGGCGCGGCACTGCTGGGCGTGCACGGCAGCGTCTTTGTGCTTGCGCTGGCTTTGCTGTGGTGGCGTGACCATGCCGCCGTGGTGGCCTGGCGCCGCGTCCGCACCGCATGAAGACCATCCGCCGCCTGCTCTACCGCGACATCGTCGCGTCGGTGATGTTTGTCGCCCTTGCGTTCCTGTCGCTCTTCTTCTTTATTGATTTTGTCGATGAACTGGAGGGCGTGGGCCGGCGCGGCCGCACCGCCTGGCACGCGGTGCTGGCGGCGCTCTTTGAAGTGCCGGGGCACTTGTACGAACTGGCGCCGATTGCGGTGCTGATCGGCACCATCTATTCGCTGGCGCGGATGGCGCAATCTTCGGAATTCACCATCCTGCGCACCGGCGGCCTCGGGCCCGGGCGGGCGCTGCGCTTGCTGGCGACGCTGGGGTTCGGGTTCGCCTTGCTGACTTTTGTGGTGGGTGACTTCCTGGCGCCCGCCAGCAAGCAGCAAGGGGTGCAGTTGAAGGCGCGCACAGCCGGTGGCCTGGCCATTGGCGGCGCCGGGGCGTGGCTGAAGGAACATCGCAGCACGCCGGACGGCGAGCGCAGCTATTCCGTCAACGTCGCCGGTACCGGTGCCGGCGGCAGCCTGCTGGGTGTTCGCATCTTTGAATTCAACGCCGACGGCAGGCTGCTGTCGCGCATTGAATCCGCCCAAGGCCACGTCGGCACTGGCGGCACCTGGCAGCTGAAGGACGCACAACGCACGCAATGGCCGCTGGCACGCAGCACCGGGCCGCCGACGGTTGCGGTGACAAAGCATGCGCTGCTCGATTGGCCCAGCACGCTGGACGCCAAGGTGGTGGCCGCTGCGGTGCTGCCTGACGGCACGATGACGACGCTGGAACTGTGGCGCTACAGCGCCCACCTGAGCGACCAGGAACAGGCTGCGCAGGGCTACCAGATCCGCTTCTGGCGCAAGGCGCTGTACCCGCTGGCCTGCCTGGTGATGGTGGCGCTGGCCCTGCCGTTTGCGTACATGCACGCGCGCGCTGGCGGCATCAGCTTCAAGGTCTTCGGCGGCATCATGCTGGGCATCAGCTTCGTGCTGCTGAACAACCTGGCCGGGCACATCGGCATGCTGCGCGGCTGGACGCCCTGGATATCGGCGGCGGCACCCGGCCTGATGTACCTGCTGCTGTCGATGGGCGCCTTCGCATGGCTGGTGCGCTACCGTTGAGTGCATGGAAAAGCGTGGGATGAATTGACGACATGAGAACCGGACTGATCCTCTTCGCCCACGGCGCCCGCGACCCGCGCTGGGCGGCGCCTTTTGAAGCCGTGGCCACGCAAGTGCGCGCCCAGCGGCCCGATGTCCCGGTGCGTCTGGCCTTCCTCGAATTCATGACGCCCAGCCTGCCGGACGCGGGTGCTGAACTGGCCGCCCTGGGCTGCAGCGGCGTGCAAGTGCTGCCGCTCTTCCTCGGCGCGGGTGGCCATGTGCGCAAGGACTTGCCGCTGCTGATTGACGCCTTGCGCAGCGCGCACCCGGGCCTGGCAGTGACGCTGCAGCCGGCCGTGGGCGAGTTGCCGTGCATCACTGCGGCGATGGCCGACGCGGCGCTGCAGGTGCTGAGCACGCCAGCATGAACCTGCACCAGTTCCGCTTTGTGCAGGAAGCGGTGCGCCGCAACCTGAATCTGACGGAGACCGCCAAGGCGCTGCACACCTCGCAGCCCGGCATCAGCAAGGCCATTCTTGAACTCGAAGAAGAGCTGGGCGTGGACATCTTTGCGCGCCACGGCAAGCGCCTGCGGCGCGTCACAGAGCCGGGTGAGCTGGTGCTGAAGTCGATCGATCTCATCCTGCGCGAGGTGGCCAACCTCAAGCGCATCGGCGATGAATTCTCCAAGCAGGACGCCGGCACGCTGTCGATTGCCACCACGCATACGCAAGCCCGCTACTTCCTGCCAGAACCCATCGCGCAGCTGCGAAAACGCTACCCCAAGGTGCAAGTGGTGCTGCACCAGGGCATGCCCGAACAGGTGGCGCGCATGTTGCTGGATGACGTGGCAGAAATCGGCATCGCCACCGAATCGCTTGCCGAACACGACGGGCTCGTGACCCTGCCCTGCTACGAATGGCAGCATGTGCTTGTGGTGCCTGCAGGCCACCCGCTGGCGGCCGTCGAAAGGCCCACGCTGGAGCAACTGGCCACGCACGCGCTGGTGCTGTACCACTCCACGGTCACGGGCCGCACGCGCATTGACCAGGCCTTTGCACGCGCACGCCTGAAGCCGACGGTGGCGCTGGAGGCGATCGATTCCGACGTCATCAAGACCTACGTCCGCATCGGCCTGGGCGTGGGCATCGTCACTGAACTGGCCATGCGCACCGAACCGCCCGAGCCCGATTTGGTGTGGCGCCCGCTGGGCCACCTCTTTGGCGCCAACATGACCCGCGTCGCCTTCAAGCGCAGCGCCTACCTGCGCCACTTTGTGCTGGCATTCGCCGAGATGCTGTCGCCGCACCTGAGCGCTGCGCTGATCCAGCGAGCCATGGCCGGGCAAGGCTCCGACTATCAACTTTGACAGCCTCCTGATTCAACCCATGAACGCAACCGCCTCCCCCGCGCCCGCCCAAGCCCCAGCCCAAGCCCAAGCCCCAGCCTTCACGCCCGCGATCCGCAGCCGCCTGCCGCGAGTCGGCACCACCATCTTCACGGTCATGTCGGCGCTGGCGCAAGAGCACGCGGCAGTCAACCTCGGCCAGGGTTTCCCGGACTTCGACTGCGACCCCGCGTTGCTGGCTCAGGTTGGCGACGCCATGCGCGAAGGCCTGAATCAATATCCGCCGATGACCGGCGTGCCACAGTTGCGCCAGCGCGTGGCCGACAAGATCGAAGCCCTGTACGGCCGCCGCTACAACCCGGACACCGAGATCACCGTCACCGCTGGCGCCACGCAGGCGATCCTGACCGCCGTGCTGGCCTGCGTGCACCCTGGCGACGAGGTCATCGTGCTGGAGCCCTGCTACGACAGCTACGGGCCCAACATCGAACTCGCCGGTGGCCGCGTGGTGCGCGTGCCGCTGACACCCGGCAGCTTCCGCCCCGACTTTGCGCGCATCGCGGCGGCCATCACGCCGCGCACGCGGCTGATGATCATCAACAGCCCGCACAACCCCAGCGCCACGGTATGGACGCGCGCCGAGATGCAGCAACTGTCAGACCTGCTGGCACCCACCGACGTGCTGCTGATTGCCGACGAGGTCTATGAGCACATGGTGTTTGACGGCGTGCCACATGCCAGTGCCTCGTCATTCCCGGTGCTGGCGGCGCGTGCCTTCGTCGTCAGCAGCTTCGGCAAGACTTTCCACGTCACCGGTTGGAAGGTGGGCACGGTGGCCGCGCCAGCAGCGCTGTCGGCCGAGTTCCGCAAGGTCCACCAGTTCAATGTCTTCACCGTCAACACACCCATGCAGCACGCCCTGGCGCGCTACATGGCCGACCCGCAGCCGTACCTGCAGCTGCCGCAGTTCTACCAGCGCAAGCGTGACCTGTTTCGTGACGGGCTGGCACGCACGCGGCTGCGGGCGCTGCAAAGCCAGGGCAGCTACTTTCAGCTGGTGGACTACAGCGCCGTGAGCGACCTGAACGAAGCCGACTTCTGCCAGTGGCTAACCCGCGAAGTGGGCGTGGCCGCGATTCCGCTGTCGGTGTTTTATGATGGCGGTTTTGAGCAGCGCCTGGCGCGGCTGTGTTTTGCCAAACAGGACAGCACGTTGACCGCTGCGCTGGAGCGGCTGGCCATGCTGTAGGTCGGCTGCAGTTCGGCTGTGGATCGGCTGTGGATCGGCTGTCCTGCGCCGCAGCGTGCCCGATCAGGGCCGCCGCAGCGGCTGGGTCTTTTCGTCCAGCAGGTCAAAGATGCTGGTGGGCCGCTCGGCCGCCGAGACATCAAAGTCCACCGGCCCGGTGGGCCTGTCGTCGGGCGGCATCGTGTCGCGGAAGGCGTCGCGGTCCAGGCCCAGGAAGGGCGCAGGTGCGGTGCTGCTGAATTCACCGCCATCGGCCATCGGCAGCAGCAAATCCACATTGCCGGTGTCGGCGGATGCGCGGTCCATCAGGTCGCGCGCCAGCGAATACAAGAACAGCACTTCGCGGTAGGCCGGCAGGTCGAAGAGTTCGCCCCGCGACTTGCGGAACAGCAGTGCTTCCAGTTCGGCCATCGCGTCCAGCGGGCGGGCCCACACCTGCTGCAGACGCGGGATCACGCCGCTGTAGTCGTCCAGCGAACGGCCGTGCCCCAGGTCCACGCCCCATTCGGGCGCGTAGGCATTGAAGCGGTGGTTGAAGCGGCTGCGGATGCGTTCGTAGGCCTCGCGCTCGTCACGCCGGTGGTGAATTTCCAGCAGCTTCAGATACGGCAACGGGCTGCCGCCGCCCGTGGTGCGCAGATGTTCGGTCAGCAGGTCGATGGCGGCGTCGTCCTGCCCCAGCACGACGAAGAATTCCGCCTGTTGTTCCAGGTCGATCAGCTCTTCGATCGACACGTCGCGCGGTGCGCCGTCGTCAGGCATGGCGCCTGAAAGCGCGCCTGACATTGAATTCGGCAACGCGCTGGGCGCCAGCGGCACGGTGCGCTGCATGGCGAGGTCCGGCTCGAAATCGGGATGGGCTGAGGCTTCAGGAGGCTCGGGCTCCACGGTGGAATCGGGTGGCGGCCAATCCACCGGCGGCGCGGGTGGCGGCCACGCGGGTGCAGTCCGCACCCGGTTGGCAGGCTGCGCCACGGGGCGCTGCAGTTCAGACGTGACGAAGGGGATCGGTGCCGTCGGCTGGCGGCTCGGTGCCATGTCCTGCGTGGGCACTACCGCAGCTGCAGCCACGCTGGCATCACGCCAGCCCTGCTGGCGGGCGGTCTGCACGCGGCCCAGGCGCCAGGCCAGCCAGGCGGCCAACGCGGCCAGCAGGCCGGCCACCACCATCAGCGGCAGCATCCAGATGCTGGCGCCTTCGGTCCCCGACAAACGTTGCTTGAATTGCGCCGCCAAGTCGCGGCTTGTCTTGGCTTCGGTGCGCAGTTGCTCCACCGTGCGTTCAAGCGTGGCCATGCGTTCGGCGGATGCCGACGCCGCAGAAGCCGCAGCGCGCGCCGCACTGGCGGCCTGCGCCACGGCTGCAAGCGCTTCATCGACAGCGGCGGTTTCGGTGCTGCGCGACGTCTCTGCGGGCTCCAACATCAGGCGCGCCGGGGTGTCGGCTTTGGCAGCGGGCGCTTTGGCCGCCACAAGGACGGCATCGCGCCGCGAAGCACGGGGCCGGGCGGCAGGCGGCGTGGTGACAGCCCGGCGTTCAGCGCGGGCACGGGGCGGCTGCGCTGTGGTGCCCAATGCCGCCGTATTGCCACCCGAAGCCGCTGGCGGGACGGGCAGCCTGGCGGAACCTGCGTCGGGGGAGGTTTGGACGGCAGTCGCGGCAGTCGCGGCAGCCGTAGCAGGTGGTGCAGATAGTGCATCCGACACCAGCACCGGGTTGGCCGCAAATGAAGGCGCGGCGGCAACTGCAACGGCGGCAGCGACGGCCGCGATCTGGGGCGGGTCCGCCAGCACCACATAGCGCCGCGTCATGCGCGCCGAACAGCCCACCGACAGCTGAATGCCGATCACCGGCTCGTCCATGGCGGATTGCGTTTGCACGCGCACGCGGGCGGTCTCGGGGCCGGTCATCTCCAGCACGGTGCGCACCGTCGCGGGGGGCAGACGGCGGTCACCGGCCGTGACTTCCGCAGTCACACATTCGGCTACGAGGGTGTCGCCAGGTTCAAGCCGGACCTGGACTGCAAAGTCCAGCGGCTGCCCCAGCACGGCGGTGGACGCGCCGGAACCGAGGCCCGCCGCCGACACCGATGCCACCGCCAAGACCGTGGCACTGCCAATTGCCGGCCACAGCCAATGCCGATGTGTATGCATGCAGTAAATGGTGCGTCCAAGCCCTGTGATGAAAGACTCTAGCAGAAGACTTTCAGCCCAGAAGGCGACAAAACGCCAATGAGCGGCGCCAATCGTGGCCAGTTCGCGGCATCGCTCGCAGGACAGGGGGCGAGACAGCAACGCTGCACGGATAAACGGCACAAATCGCAGCGCAGAGACCGCAGCAACCGCGCTCAGGTGTCGTACCCCGGCAACCGACGGTCCAGCCGGCGCAGCAGCCCGGGCCAGCTCAACGACGAACCCTGCCCGCGGGTGGCCACGGCGGCCTGCTGGCGCGACGTGGCGATGATGCGCGGGTCCACCACCACCAGGTCGGCACCGCCACTCATGGCGCGGATCTGGATCGTGCACACGGTCTCAAAGAGGTACATCGCGACGAAAGCATCTGCCACCGTCGCGCCCACGGTCAGCAGGCCGTGGTTGCGAAGCATGAGGTAGCTGTTGGCGCCCAAGTCGGCCACAAGCCGCGGCTTCTCGTCGTCGCGCAGGGCCACACCTTCGTAGTCGTGATAACCCAGCGACGACAGCACGAAGATCGACTGCTGCGACAGCGGCAGCACGCCGCCTTTCTGCGCCGACACCGCAATGCCGTTGAGCGAATGCACGTGCAAGACACAGCCGGCGTCATGGCGCGCACCGTGCACGGCGCTGTGGATGACGAAGCCGGCCGGATTGACGTCAAAGGGTGTGTCGTCGAGCTGGGCACCCTGCGCGTCCACCTTGACAAGGCTGGACGCCGTGATCTCCTCAAACATCAGGCCGTAAGGGTTGATGAGGAACTGCCCCGTGTGTTCGCCACCCGGCCCCGGCACTCGCGCGCTGATGTGCGTGAACACCAGGTCGTCCCAGCCAAACAGGGCCACCAACCGGTAGGCGGCAGCCAGGTCGACGCGCAGCCGCCACTCTTCGGGGCTGACCCGGTCGCGACGGCTGGGGATGCACAAGGCGGCGGTGGGCATGGTGGTTCTCCGAGGGTAAACATCGCGCTCTTGCAGGGCGCTGCGACGGGGGGACAATGCCATCGTCGCTCTCCTGTCGCCTCAGAGACAAGCCATGAATACCCCCGTTCTTACAATCGACGAGCTTCACAACATCGAGACAGGCGCGTGGTTCAGCAAGCTATCCCCGAAGCTGAGAAGTGCCATCCTCTCGCGCACCATCGTGCGCCGCTTGAGCGATGGCGACCCCTTGGCCACCCGCGGTTCTGCGGCCGAAGAATGGTGCGGCGTGGCGCTGGGCGCGGTGCGCATCAGCACCGTGTCGCTGTCTGGCAAGCAGGTGACGTTGACCTACGCCGAACCCGGCACCTGGTTCGGCGACATTGCGCTTTTCGACGGCCTGCCGCGCACCCACGATGCCGATGCCCACGGCATCACCACCATGCTGGTGGTGCGCAAGCCCGACTTCAAGGAATTGCTGGCCCAACACGTCGAGCTTTACGACGCGCTGCTGCGCCTGAACTGCCGCCGCCTGCGGCTGATGTTCGACCAGTTCGAAGACCTCAACACACGGCCCTTGCAGGCGCGTCTGGCCAAGCAGTTGCTGCTGCTGGCGCGCAGCTACGGTGTGCGGGTTGGCACGGGGCCGGGGGAAGAAATCCGCATCGGCCTGGAACTGGCGCAGGAAGACCTGGCGCACCTGCTGGGTGCGTCGCGGCAACGAGTCAATCAGGAACTGAAAGGCTTCGAACGCGAGGGAGCGCTGCGTGTCGAGCCGACGCGGCTGGTGGTTTTGGCGCGCGACAAGCTGCTGGCAATTGCCGACCGCTGATTGCCGTCCGCTGATTGCCCACCGCTGATCGCCCACCGCTGACGGCAGACCGTTAACCGCAAAACTCCAGGTACACCATGGACCAATTCACCGGCACCCGTTCTGTCGCCAGCAGCCATGCCTTCGACACGGCCGCACTGGACGCCTACCTGCACCACCAACTGCCGGGTTATGCGGGCCCGTTGACCGTCGAGCAGTTCAAGGGCGGCCAGTCCAACCCCACCTACAAACTGCTGACGCCGGGCCGCGCCTACGTCATGCGGTCCAAGCCCGGCCCGGCGGCCAAGCTGCTGCCGTCGGCACACGCGGTGGAGCGCGAATTCCGCGTCATGCGCGCCCTGGCCGGCACGGGTGTGCCGGTGGCGCAGATGCTGCTGCTGTGCGCGGACGAAGCCGTCATCGGCCGCGCCTTCTACGTCATGGAATTCATGGACTGCCGCTTGCTGTGGGACCAGTCGCTGCCGGGCCTTTCCAACAACGAGCGTGGCGCGGTCTATGACGAAATGAACCGCGTCATCGCCGCGCTGCACAGCGTGGATGTCGCGGCAGCAGGGTTGTCGGACTACGGCAAACCCGGCAACTATTTCGACCGCCAGATCGGCCGCTGGAGCAAGCAGTACGTGGCGTCCGTCACCGAGCCCATCGCCGAGATGGACCGCCTGATGGCCTGGCTGCCCGCGCACATGCCGGCGAGCGCGCGAGACGACACGCTGGTATCGGTGGTGCATGGCGACTTCAGGCTCGACAACCTCGTCTTCCACAAGACCGAGCCGCGCGTGACGGCGGTGCTGGATTGGGAACTGTCCACCCTGGGCCACCCGTTAGCCGACTTCAGCTACCACTGCATGGCCTGGCACATCCCGCCCGGCACCTTCCGCGGCATTGGCGGCCTGGACCATGTGGCGCTGGGCATCCCCAGCGAAGCCGAGTACGTGCGCCAGTACTGTGAAAGGGTCAGCGACCGCGTGGGTGCAGAGCGCTCGCAGAAGCTGCAACCCGAAGCGCTGGCCGCCGACTGGAATTTCTACCTCGCCTACAACCTGTTCCGCCTGGCGTCCATCACGCAGGGCATTGCCAAGCGGGTTGTGGACGGCATTGCATCGAGTGCCCAGGCCAAGGCCACGGGCGCATCCACCCGGCCCCTGGCAGAGATGGCCTGGACCTTCGCCCAAAAGGCGCGCTAGGTCAGCAGACCCAAGCCGCGCGCCCCCACACGACACCTCCGAAAGACGCCCATGGACTTCAGCTACTCCCCGCGCACCCAAGACTTGCAAGCACGTGTCTCGGCCTTCATGGCCGAGCACGTCTACCCCGCCGAGGCACGCTACTTCGCCGAGATCGAAGCCAACACCCGTGCCGGCAAACGCTGGACGCCGCTGCAGGTGATTGAAGAGCTCAAGCCCAAGGCGCGCGCCGCCGGTTTATGGAACCTCTTCTTGCCCCCGCACGCCGAAGGCTCAGGCGCCAAGAAAGACGCCGAATTCACCTTCGGCCTGTCGAACCAGGACTACGCACCGCTGGCGGAAATCATGGGCGCCGTGCCCTGGAGCCCCGAAGTCTTCAACTGCTCAGCGCCCGACACCGGCAACATGGAAGTGCTGGCGCGCTATGGCACGGCTGAACACAAGAAGCGCTGGCTGGAGCCGCTCTTGGCCGGCGAGATCCGCAGCGCCTTTGCAATGACCGAACCGGCCGTGGCTTCATCCGACGCCACCAACATCGAGGCCGACATTCGACGCGACGGTGACGACTACGTCATCAACGGCCGCAAGTGGTGGACCAGCGGCGCCGGTGACCCGCGCTGCGCGATTTACATCTTCATGGGCAAGACCGACAAGACCGCGCCGCGCCATTCGCAGCAGTCGATGATCCTGGTGCCGGCCAACACGCCGGGCATCACGGTGCTGCGGCCTTTGACAGTGTTCGGCTACGACGACGCGCCGCACGGCCATATGGAAGTCGATTTCAAGGACGTGCGCGTGCCGGCCAGCGACATGCTGCTGGGCGAAGGCCGCGGCTTCGAGATCGCCCAGGGCCGCCTCGGGCCTGGGCGCATCCACCATTGCATGCGGCTGATCGGCATTGCCGAGCGGGCGCTGAAATTGATGTGCGAACGCGCCGTCAGCCGCACCGCCTTCGGCAAGACCATCGCGCAGCAAACTGTCACCCAAGAACGCATTGCAGAAGCGCGCTGCCAGATCGACATGGCGCGCCTGCTGACGCTGAAGGCGGCGTGGATGATGGACATGGCCGGCAACAAAAGCGCCAAGGCCGAGATCGCGATGATCAAGGTGGTGGCGCCCAACATGGCTTGCCAGGTCATCGACTGGGCGATGCAGGTGCACGGCGGCGCGGGCATGTGCCAGGACTTTCCGCTGGCTTACTTCTACACCAATGCCCGCACGCTGCGCTTTGCCGACGGCCCGGACGAAGTGCACCGCAATGCCATCGCCAAGATCGAACTCGGCAAGGTGATGCCGGCGAAGGCCTAGCGTTCTGAAGCACTGACGGCTTGAAACGCAGCGCGGCCACCCTGCCGCGCTGCTTCAGTTATTTCTGCCGTTCGTCGCCCGGCAACGCGCTGGTAGACCACATGCTGGGCTGCGTGCTCGGTGAGATCGAATCGCTGCTCTCGTTGGCCACCCGGCGCGCTTCGCGCATGGCAACTTCGAAGAGCCGCAGCCAAGCCTGCAGCGGCAGCACGTCGGCATCCGGCAGTGCGGTGCGCAGCATCAGCCGGCCGCGGCCGATCATCAGCACAATCGGCGTTGCCGCATCCACCTTCAACGCCGCCACCGCCTGCGACAACGGCCCCTGCAGCCACTGCACCAGCCAGGGCTTGACGCTGGACAGCGCGATGTAGCGTTCACGCAGTTCAGGCATCTCGCTGCCCGGCAGCTTGGGGAACATCACGAGCCAGCGCATTTCGGGCGGCGTCTGGTTGTCGATGCGCGTCTGCACGCCTTCGACGTACTGGTCGAAGACGTCCTTTTCCATCTGCTCTTGCAGCACGCGGTTCATCACCACCAGTTGCAAGTCCGAACCCAGGCCAAGTTCAGAGCGGATGCGCAATTCCTGGCCGTGGATGTACGGCCGCTGCGACGGGCCCCACTCCAAGCGCCACGGCGTGGCGCCCAGCCGGCCGTCGATGACAAAGCCTTCGTTGGGCACACCACGAAAAGCGTACTGCCGGGACTCGGCCCAGGGCGAAATGCCACCCCAATCATCTGCCGGTGGCGTGTCCCCGGTGAACAAGCGCTTCAAGCCGTCGAGCATGGTTTGGTGTCCAATGAGCCAGCCACGCCGGACCCGGCGCGCACTTGTGGAGAACGGCAATGATTGAAGTGTATTCGTGGGCCACCCCCAACGGCCACAAGGTTCACATCATGCTGGAGGAATGCGGGTTGCCGTACAAGGTGCATGCCGTGGACATCGGCGCCGGCGACCAGTTCAGGCCCGACTTCCTGGCGATCAGCCCCAACAACAAGATCCCGGCCATCGTCGATCCCGACGGGCCTGATGGCAAGCCGATCTCGCTCTTTGAATCGGGCGCGATCCTGCTCTATCTGGCCGGCAAGACCGGCCGTTTCATGCCGGCCGATGTGCGCGGCAAATACGTGGTGCTGGAATGGTTGATGTTCCAGATGGGCGGGGTCGGCCCGATGCTGGGGCAGGCCCACCACTTCCGCATCTACGCACCCGAGAAGATTCCTTACGCCGTGGACCGCTACACGAGCGAAGCCAAACGTCTGTACGGCGTCATGAACAAGCGCCTGGCCAAGTCCAAGTACATCGGCGGCAACGAGTACGGCATTGCCGACATCGCCATCTTTCCGTGGCTGCGCAGCTGGAAGAACCAGGGCATAGACTGGAACGACTTCCCGCACCTGCGCGGCTGGTTCGACGAGGTCTCGGCGCGGCCTGCGGTGATGCGCGGCGTGGAGGTGCTGGCAACGCTGCGCAAGCCGCTGGTGGACGACAAGTCGCGCGACGCGCTCTTTGGCAAGACGCAGTACCAGCAGCGTTAGCCGCACCAGGGCAGCCTTCTAGAATCGGTCATCTTCACTGCCCGTAGCTCAACCGGATAGAGCACCAGCCTTCTAAGCTGGGGGTCGGGGGTTCGAGTCCCTCCGGGCAGGCCAGGCGCGCCGATGGCGATCTGGATGCGCATACAGTACGGCAACCACCCCGCCGACCGTGCTTGCCGCCTGTGCTCGCCATCCTCCCGCTCAACCCTGAACAGACCCAAGCCGCGACGCATCCACCGGCCGCTGGCCCGTTGTTGGTCATCGCTGGCGCCGGCAGTGGCAAGACACTGACGCTGGCGTCACGACTGGCGTGGTTGGTGCAGCAAGGCGCGGACCCGCAACGCGTGTTGCTGCTGACCTTTTCGCGCCGCGCCGCAGGGGAAATGGCGCGCCGCGCAGCGCGGCTGTTGCACCAGTCGCTGGGCATGCCGTCCAGCACCGCGCCACCCACCCTGCCCTGGTGCGGCACTTTCCACAGCGTGGCCGCGCGGCTCTTGCGCGAAGAGGCGCCGCGCATCGGCCTGGCGCCCGGCTTCACCGTGCTGGACCGCGCCGACGCGCAGGACTTGATGGCCCACACGCGCCAGGCCCTCGGGCTGGCCGCAAGTGAACACCGCCTGCCCTTGGCGCCCACCTGCCTGGCCATCCATTCCCGCTGCCTCAACACGCGCCAAGCCCTGGCCGACGTGGTCAAGGGCAGCTATCCCTGGTGCCTGGGCTTTGAGGCCGATCTGGCGCGGCTGTTCGCCGGCTTCGGCGAAGCCAAGCTGCAGCAACAGTCGCTGGACTTTGACGACCTGCTGCTGGCCTGGTGGCACCTGTCGCAGACGCCGGCCATGGCCGCACGCATCAGCGGACGCTTCGACCATGTGCTGGTGGACGAAGTGCAGGACATCAACCGCCTGCAGGCCGACATCCTGCAGTCGCTCAAGCCCGATGGCCGGGGCCTGACGGCCGTGGGTGACGACGCGCAGTCGATCTACGCTTTTCGCGGTGCCGACGTGCAGCACATCCTGGCCTTTCCGCAGCGCTTCGATCCGCCTGCCAGGGTCGTCACGCTGACACAGAACTACCGCAGCTCACCGCAGATCCTGCAGGCCTCCAACGCCGTCATCGCGCTGGCGACCGAGCGCTTTGCGAAGGACTTGTGGACCGACCGTGCGCAGGGCCTGAAGCCGCGCCTGATCACGGTGGTGGATGAAGCCGCGCAGGCGCGCGGCGTCGCTGACGCGGTGCTGCTGCAGCGTGAATGCGGGTGCAAGCTGATGCGCCAGGCGGTGCTGTTCCGCACCGGCACGCACAGCATGGCGCTTGAACTGGAATTGACGCGACGCGGCATCCCCTTCGTCAAATACGGCGGCCTGAAATTCATGGAAGCGGCGCACGTCAAGGATGTGTTGTCGGTGCTGCGCTGGGCCGACAACCCGCAGGCCACCCTGCCCGCCTTGCGAACCGCGCGCCTGGTGCCCGGCATGGGCCCGGCCAGCGTGCGTCGGCTGCTGGACCACACGGGCATCCTGGCCGACTTCAAGCCGCCGCCCGCCGCAGCGGCGCCCTGGCGCGCTCTGGTGGATTTGATGCAGCACCTGCGCAGCGACGCCGCGCAATGGCCCGGCGACCTGCAGCGCGTTGTCGCCTGGTACCAGCCGCATTTGGAACGCCTGCACGCCGACGCGCGCGTGCGTCTGGCCGACCTGGAACAGCTGGCCCACATCGCGCCCAGCCACCGCAGCCGTGAACGCTTCGTCACCGAACTCACGCTCGACCCAGCCGAGGCCAGCAGCGACGAATCCGGCGCGCCGCACCGCGACGAGGACTACCTGATCCTGTCCACCCTGCATTCGGCCAAAGGGCAGGAGTGGAATGCGGTGCACATCCTGAACGTGGTGGACGGCTGCATGCCGGCTGACATCGCCACCGGCAGCGCGGCTGAAGTCGAAGAAGAACGGCGCCTGCTTTACGTCGGCATGACCCGCGCACGCGATGAACTGAGCCTGTGGATGCCGCAGCGTTTTCACGTCACGCAGCAGCGCGCGTTGGGCGGCCGGCATCTGTACGCGCTGCGCTCGCGTTTCATCCCGTGTTCGCTGCTGCCGCACTTCGACATCGTTCAGCCGCAGGCCGACCGCGAAACGGCGCTGGCCGATGAAGCCGTGGAGCCGATGCTCAACCTGGCCGGCGCGCTGCGCAGCGGCTGGTCAACCGCATCGCCCGGCGGCGCCCAACTGGGGGGCCCGGCAGCGGCCGATCGTGGGCAGAATCAGCCCTGATCCACTGCCAGCCGAGGCCGCCATGTCTGACCCGCAATCCACTGCCCGCACCAGCTTCAGCGCGGGTCTCGGCTCAAGCGTCAGTTCAGGCATCAGCGAAGGCGGCGACGCAGCCCAGTTGCTGCGCCAACTCGGCGCCCGCGCCCACCAGTTGCGCGCCACCACCCGCGCCGCCGACCACTACAACGCGAAGGACGCGCAGGCCGAACGCGACACCGGCAGTTGGCTCATCTCATCGGCCGTCGGCCTGGCAGAAGACCTGGCCGCCGACATTGACGGCCTGGCGCGCAGCAGCAAGGAAAGGCA
This sequence comes from Rubrivivax sp., assembly GCA_031372005.1. Classification (GTDB taxonomy): domain Bacteria; phylum Pseudomonadota; class Gammaproteobacteria; order Burkholderiales; family Burkholderiaceae_C; genus Rubrivivax. Next base: position 5,904 of record JANMKK010000363.1, on the reverse strand, counting down.
GGCCGACGCGGCGCTGCTGCTGCGCATCTCGCCGCTGCGCGTGCGCGCGCACCAGCTGCACGCCGCAGCCAAGGCCGCCGACCATTTTCTGGACCAGGATTCACGCGAAGACCAGGACACCGGCTCCTGGCTGATCGCCACCGCCAACGCGCTGGCGGTAAAGCTGGCGGCAGAGTTGGATGACACCGTGGCCCCCGCAAGGCGAGGGCCGCAAGAAAAAGGGGCGGGGGCGCCGATCGAATCGCATGACCCGGTGCTGGCGCGGCGCCTTGCGGCCGCCAGCACACCGGCGCCGCTGAGAGGCGCTGCGTAAAAGGAAGAAAGGGCACCGCGCGAGGTGCACAAATGCGAAAAGGCACCAGAAAGTGCCTTTGCATGATGGTCGGGGCGAAAGGATTCGAACCTTCGACCCTCTGGTCCCAAACCAGATGCGCTACCAGGCTGCGCTACGCCCCGACAAGCTTCGCATTGTACGCACGGCCCTGCCGGCTGGGGGTTGATGACTAAGGGCTGACGGGCGCCGGCAGCTGCAACTGCCGCGCCACATCCAGGCACTGGCGGATGTGCTGTTCACAGACGAACTTCAGCGCCGTGAAGGTCAGCACCGCCGATACCGCCTGCCCCGCAATGGGCACGTACTTGGCCGCTTGCTGCGCGGTCAGGCGCACGCCGACCAGCTGCACCAGCTTCAGCACCAGTTCACGCGTCACGATCTTGCCCACCAGCAGCCCACCACCGGCGCTGATGGCCTTGTAGACCACCAGCCTTCGCTCGGGGGCGAGGCGTTCGACCTGCGCCTGCGACAGGCCGAATTCAGCACTGATCTGCGGCAGCAGCTTCATCAGGAGGCCGACATCGGTCACCCAGTCCAGGCCAGGCACCGGCACCATGGCCACACCGGCCGCAAAGAGCGCGCGCTTGGAGACCTGCTTGCGGCAGCGTTGTGCGATGGCCTGCAGGTGGTCGACCGGCGCACGCGTCGCGTCGTCCATCACTTCCCAGGTGGCGGTGTCCGTGGTCATGCAACGTTTTCCTTCACGCGCGGCAACATCGCCTGATGTTCGCGCAAAGTCTTGAGGATGATGGACGTTGAGGTTTCCCCCAGCAGGCACAGCTGCGACACCACGTCGTCCAGGTGGGCCACATCGGCCACCGCAATCTCCAGCGCCCAGCTGTCTTCGCCGGTGATGTTCCAGGCGTTGACGACCTCGGGCAGCCGGGCGATCAGTTGCGACATGGCGCTGTAGTCGGTGCGCCCCACCCGCACCATGGCGCGGATGCCGTAGCCCAGCGCGGCCAGGTTCACGCTGGCGCGGTAGCCGGTGATGACGCCGGCCGCTTCCAGCTTGCGCACGCGCTCGGCCACCGCAGGCTGGCTCAGGTGCACGCGCCGGCCCAGTTCGGCCAGCGTCATGCGGGCTTCGGCCTGCAGTTCGGCCAGGATGCGGACGTCGTAGGCGTCAAGAGTGGCTTGTGATTGCATCGCAAGGACTTTGCCCTGCACAAGCAGGGAACGCAAGGCAAGGCCATTTGCTAACCTTTGCTTGCCCATGGAAGACGGTGATGTGCTTGCCTACGATGCAGACAATGACTCGCACTGCCCTTGCCCGCAAAACCTCATCGCCCGCATCGTCCGCATCGTCCGCAGCGCCAACCATGCAGCCCCTGATCGTCGCCTGCCTGGCCGCGACGTGGTCGATCTGGGGTTCCACTGACCTCGCCATCAAGTGGGCACTGGTGAGCTTCCCGCCCTTCTTCCAGATGGGCACGCCTTTCGTCGCCGCCGGCCTGCTGCTGGGCCTTTTTGCGGCCTGGCGCGGTGCACGCTGGCCAACGCGGGACCAATGGCTGAGCGCAGCCATCCTGGTTGCGCTGATGCTGGGCGGCGGTTATGGCGCCACGGCGGTGGCAGAGGTCAGCATCGGCTCCGGCCTCGTCGTGGCCTTCATTGCCGTTGTGCCGGCGATCGTGGCGCTGGTCGGTGGGCAGCGTGTGGGCGCGCCACGGGCTGCCGGGTGGGCGGCCGCTGACACTGGCACCCGGTGCGGCGGGTTATGCGAGCCAGATGTTTGCCGGTGGCCTGCTGCTGCTGGCGCTGTCCGCCGTGCTGGGTGAACAGCCCGCCGCCGCATCCGACACGCGCGCCTGGGCCAGCTGGGTCTACCTGGTGCTGGCCGGCTCGATCGTTGGTTTCAGCGCCTACATGGTGCTGCTGCAGCGCACGAGCGCGGCGCTGGCGTCGAGCTACACCTTCGTCAACCCGATCATCGGCCTGGTGATGGGCGTGTTGCTGGGCGGCGAGGTGGTCAGCGCCGGCGAGTGGGCGGCAGCCGGCGTGGTCTGCGCCGGTGTCGTGCTGCTGTTGCTGGGCACGCGCCGGCCTGACCGGGCCTGACCGGGCCTGTTTGAACCTAACGCCGATGTGCAGCGCCACGAATCGCGTCCAGCGTGCTGCGGCTGGTGCTGACATTGGCGTCCAGCTTCACGTGCAGCAGCGTTGGCGTGCCGGCTTCGATGGCGCGCACCAGGGCCGGTTCGATGGCCGCTGTGTCAGCCAGGAATTCGCCGCGCCAGCCATAGGCGCGGGCCAGTGCGGCGAAGTCGGGGTTGTAGAGGTCGCTGCCGCTGACACGCGCCGGATACTCGCGTTCCTGGTGCATGCGGATGGTGCCGTAGGTGCCGTTGTCCACCACCACGCTTAAAAGCTTCTTCGCCCCATACCCGGTGGCCGTCGCCAGTTCCTGCCCGTTCATCAGGAAGTCGCCATCGCCCGCGATGTTGACAACCCAACGCTCAGGCTGCAGCAGTGCCGCGCCCACCGCTGCGGGCAGGCCGTAACCCATCGCGCCGGAGCTGGGCGCCAGCTGCGTGCGGCCGTGGTGCTGCAGGCCCGGGTGGCGGCAATAGCGGTGCAGCCAGCCGCTGAAGTTGCCGGCGCCGTTGGTGTAGACCGTGCTGTCGGGCAGCAGGCGCTGCAGGGCCTTGATGAGCACGGCCATGTCGAAGGGCGCGACAGTCGGTGCGACCAGGTTGGCTTCATAGTCGCTGCGCGCCGTGGCGGCGAGTGCAGTCCATGCGACTTCGGTCGGCGCAGCCAGCGCTTCCAGCGCCTTCGCCGCGCAGGCCATTGACGATTGAAGCATCAGGTCCGCCGCATAGACACGCCCCAACTCTTCAGCCCCGGCGTGGATGTGCACCAGTTTCTGCAGCGGCCGCGGCGCCTGCAGCAAGGTGTAGCCGCCGGTCGTCATCTCGCCCAGCCGCACGCCCAGCGCGATGACCAGGTCGGCATCGCGGATGCGCGCCGCCAGCTTCGGGTGGGTGCCGATGCCGACGTCGCCCGCATACAGCGGGTGGCGGTTGTCGAAGGTGTCCTGGAAGCGCCAGGCGCAGGCCACCGGCAACTGCCAGTTTTCGGCAAAGCGTTGCAGCGCATTCGCGGCCTCGGCGTCCCAACCCGAGCCGCCGGCAATGACGATAGGCCGCTGCGCCGCCATCAACATCGCCCGCAAGTCGCGCAGGCCGCCGGGTGCGGGCCAGGCGCGCACGGGTTCCACACGCGGCAGCACCGCTGCACTCGTCAGCGTCGTCAGCATGTCCTCGGGCAGCACCAACACCACCGGGCCCGGGCGGCCTTGCATGGCGGTGTGGAAGGCGCGGGCGATGTACTCCGGCAGGCGGTCTGCGCTTTGCACTTCGGCCACCCACTTGGCCAGGCCCAAGGTGCCGGGGCTGAACATCTGGCGGTAGTCGATTTCCTGGAACGCTTCGCGGTCGCGCTGGTCGCTGGCGACCTGGCCGATGAACAGGATCATCGGCGTCGAGTCCTGGAACGCGGTGTGCACGCCGATGCTGGCGTTGGTGGCACCAGGCCCGCGGGTGACGAAGCAGATGCCGGGGCGGCCACTCAGCTTGCCCTGGGCGTCGGCCATGAAGGCCGCGCCGCCCTCTTGGCGGCAGGCGATGAAGCGGATGCGGTCCTGGTGTTCGAAGAAGCCGTCCAGCACCGCCAGGTAACTCTCGCCGGGCACGCCGAAGCAGGTGTCGATGCCTTGCGCGATCAGCGCTTCGACCAGGGCGTGGCCGGCGGAGCGGGCGGCAGGTTGGTCGGCAACGGAAGATGGGTTTTCAGTCATGGCTGCACTGTAGCTGCAGCCTTGGCGAAAGAGGCTACGGCCGCGCTGCGCAAGCCGTCGATGCACCCGCCTGCGGCGTGCCTGCCGGCGCGTTCAGCGGCTGCAGTTCGCGCCCCAGGCGCCACAGTGCGCAGGTGCTCCAGGGCAGGCCGATGAAACGGTCGGCACCCGTGCGGTCGCGCAGCTTCATCAGCAGCCAGCCGGCAAATGGCCCTTGGGTGCCGACAAACCAGCGCGGGCCGATGGGCGCCAGGCCTTCGTCGGTGGGCACGTGGGCAAAGGGCGCCAGGGCGGCCAGCGGCGCGGGTGGATTTTCGGCGGCGCGCTGTGTCACGGCGTGGGCTGGGCGCTCTTGCACCGCTACCAGAACCTCGTCGCGTGCGGGCCGCGTCGGGTCTTCACCCGTCGCCACTGCGGGCCAGCCGCGGGCCATCCTGAAGCAGTGTTCTGCGGTCTCGAAGTGTTCAACGCGAAAGCCCGGCATGGCTGCATAACTGCCCGCCAGGTCCTGGCAGCGCGAGCCGGCCTTTGCCGGCAGCAGCGCTTGCACGTCGGGGCTGTCCAGCGGCAGGTCAACGCGTTGCGCCTGTGTGCCAACGATGCGCCAGAAACGCCCGCCCACCGCCACCTGGCGCCCGCCGTGCAGCCGCCACGTGGGCAGCACGGCGGCCCGCTGGTCACCGGCGGCTTTCAGCACGGCGGCGATCGCTGCGGGGTCGGTGATGGTGGCCAGCGTCTGCCGCTGCATCCCGCGCACCTGGCCGTCGCGGCTGCGTTCCCAGTCCAGCTCTTGCACGATCAGCACCGGTGCCGGGTTGCTGGCCCCTTGCACGGTGTAATAAAAATAGCGCATGCCGGCGTCGAAGACAACGCGCGAGTCCAGCGTTTCAGGGCTCGACAGCACCACCGCGCCCAGCGTGCACACGCCGGTGGTGGGGTCCACACTGGCGCTGAAGACTTCCAGCGTGCGGTCAAAGCTGGGCCGCTGCGGCAGGAACAGGCCGCGCAGGCTGCGCGGGTCGGTGCCGGCGCGGCGTGTGGTGACGAAGAGCCGGCCGCGCACATCCGCTTGCGCTGACGCACCGCCCGTGCCGGCAGAACCCGCGGTGCCGACGCAGCTGGCATCCGGCACCAGTTCGGGCGGCACCAGTGGCTCAGCGCCGCTGGCGGCCGACGGCGCACCCGCGCGCCAGACGGCGCTGGTCATCAGTTGCCGCAGCGTGCCGTTGACCGGCGGCTCGGCCTGCGTGAAGACGCTGGCCAGGAAGTCGCGCTGGTCGCTGAACAGGGGCAGGCCCCCAGCGCCCTGCAGCATCGTGCGCGACAGCTGCATGCGCAAGGAGCCATCGCCGATGCGCGCCGATTCGATCAGCTCGGCAGCGCGCAGCAAGGAATCCAGCGTGCCGCCCGCATCGCCCACCGCCGCCTGATTGGCGCTGAGCGTGGCGCGGTTGGCGCGGTTGCCGGCGTCAAAAAGCAACTCGGCGCGGCGCATCGTCGGGCCCTGCACAAAGACTGAGAAAAGCGCGGTCGGCAGCAGCGCAAAAAGCACCGTGAACACGACCAGCCAGCGCGCGCTGCGCCGAGCCCGGCTTTCACGCAATTGGCGGTCCGCCAGGCGCGCCTGCGACGCGGCGAAGAACGCGTCCAGCGCGCCTTCATGCCGCGCCAGCCGCGCGGCGTCGCGGTCCAGCGCCAGAAAGCGACGCCAGGTGATGCGTTTGTCAGCCTGGCGCAGGCGCTGCGCAAAACCGCTGTCGGTGAGGCG
>JANMKK010000319.1:0-2855 GCA_031372005.1 Rubrivivax sp. | reverse complement strand
CGTGACGGCTGTCGGCGCGCCCTGGTAGACGTCGGGCACCCACATGTGGAAGGGTGCGGCGCCCAACTTGAAGGCCAGGCCGGCGACGATGAAGACGACGCCAAAGACCAGCACGTCCTTGTTGATGCGGCCGCTGGCGATGGTCTCGAAAACCTTGGGGATTTCAAGCGAGCCGGTGGCACCGTACATCATGCTCAGGCCGTAGAGCAGAAAGCCGCTGGCCAGCGCGCCCAGCACAAAGTACTTCATCGCCGCTTCGGTGGCCACCGCGTGGTCGCGGCGCATGGCGCACAGCGCGTAGAGCGACAGGCTCATCAGTTCCAGCCCCAGGTACACCACCAGAAAATGATTGGCAGAGCACATGACGGAAATGCCCAGCAGCACAAAGAGCGTGAGCATGTAGAACTCGCCCTTGAGCATGTCGCGCGCGCCCAGCGTGGGGCGTGCGTAGCCCAGCGTGACCATGGTGGACAGCGCGGCAAACACCGCCAGCAGGCGGCCCATCGGGTCCACCACCACCATGCCGTTCATGCCGTAGGCGGTGGTGCCGGCGTTGTAGTCGGCCAGGTGCAGCAGCGCGAAGATGGCGACGCTGAACTGCGTCAGCCAGAAGGTGAGCTTGCGTTCTGCGTCAGTGCTGAACAGGTCGGCCAGCAGCACCACGCAGGCCATCACCAGGAGCCACAGCTCGGGGTAGATGACGGGCCAGTTCATGGGGGTCATGTTGATTTCTCTTGGGCGGGCTGCGACAACTGGGGGGTCAAGCGGGGATCTTCGACACCGCCACGTGGCGCAGGAATTCGGTGACCGACACGTCCATGATGTCGGTGAAGGGCTTCGGGTACAGGCCCATCCACAGGACAGCGGCAGCCAGCAGAGACAACATCAGGAACTCGCGACCGTTGATGTCCTGCAACGTCTTGACGTGGTCGTTGGCGACGTCACCGAAGTACACCCGCTTGACCATCCACAGCGTGTAGGCGGCGCCGAAGATCAGCGTCGTGGACGCCAGCGCGCCGATCCAGAAGTTGTATTGGACGGCGCCCAGGATCACCATCCATTCACCCACGAAACCCGCCGTGCCCGGCAGCCCGCAGTTGGCCATGGCAAAGAGCACGGCGAAGGCCGCAAACTTGGGCATCGTGTTGGCCACGCCGCCGTAACTGGCGATTTCGCGCGAATGCATGCGGTCGTACAACACGCCGATGCAAAGGAACATGGCGCCCGAGACAAAGCCGTGGCTGACCATCTGCACGATGGCGCCGGCCACACCCAGCGGGTTGAAGATGAAGAAGCCGAGCGTGACGAAACCCATGTGCGCCACGGAGCTGTAGGCCACCAACTTCTTCATGTCCTGCTGCACCAGCGCAACGAGGCCGACATACAGCACCGCCACCAGGCTCAGCGTGATGATGAGCCAGCTGTATTCATGCGCCGCATCTGGCGCGATGGGCATGGAGAAGCGCAGGAAGCCGTAGGCGCCCAGCTTCAGCATGATGGCCGCCAGAACCACCGAACCACCCGTGGGCGCTTCGACGTGCGCGTCGGGCAGCCAGGTGTGCACCGGCCACATCGGCACCTTTACCGAGAAGGCGGCAAAGAAAGCGAAGAACAGCAGTGTCTGCGCACTCAGTGGCAGTGGCAGCTTGTGCCAGGTGAGGATGTCGAAGCTGCCACCACTCTTGAAGTACAGGTAGACCAGCGCCACCAGCATCAACAGCGAACCCAGCAGCGTGTAGAGGAAGAACTTGAAGGCCGCGTAGACCCGGTTCGGCCCGCCCCAGACGCCGATGATGATGTACATCGGGATCAGCGTGGCTTCGAAGAAAACGTAGAACAGCAGGCCGTCGAGCGCGCAGAACACGCCGATCATCAGGCCGCTCAAGATCAGGAAGGCGCCCATGTACTGCGCCACGCGGTCTTCGATCACTTGCCAGGCCGCGATGACAACGATGATGGTGATGAACGCGGTGAGCGGCACGAACCACACCGACAGGCCGTCCAGCCCCAGGTGGTAGTGCATGTTGAAGCGTTGGATCCACGGCAGCTTCTCGACAAACTGCATCGCCGCAGTGCCAGTGTTGAAACCCGTCAGCAACGGAATCGTCACGACGAAGGACGCCACTGCACCGACCAGCGCCAGCGCGCGCACCGTGCCCGCGTTGTCGTCGCGGCCCAGCGCCAGCAGCAAGGTGCCAAACGCCACCGGCAGCCAGATCGCGATGCTCAGGAGACCCATTCTTCTTCTCTCTTCTTCTGCTCGGGTGGGTCAGCGGACCAGGTTCATCAGGTACGGCCCGACGACCGTGGGCCACAGGCGCCAGGTCAGCAAGCCGAAGATGCCCAGCAGCATGACCAGCGCATAGGTGTACAGGCGCCCGGTCTGCATCTGGCGCATGACGCCGGCCAGGCCGCCCATCAGCCGCGCAGAGCCATTGATGGTGCCGTCGATGACCGCCTGGTCGCCGCCCTTCCACAGGCCCGTGCCCAGCATGCGCGCGCCCTTGGCCAGCACGTGTTCGTTGAACCAGTCGAGGTAGTACTTGCTTTCCAGCACGCGCACGATGGGGCTGAAGGTGCGGGCAATCTGCGCGGGAATAGCCGGCTGCTTGAGATAGAACCACCAAGCCGTCACCACGCCTGCCAGCGCCAGCCAGAAGGGCAGCGTCATCAGGCCGTGCAGCGCCATCGCAGCCGCGCCGTGGAAGCCCTCAGTCAGTTCCTTCATCGCTGGGTGCGCAGCATCGTTGACGACGATGGCGTCCTTGAAGAAGTCGCCGAAGAGCATGGGCTGGATCGTCATGAAGCCGATCACCACCGACGGAATGGCCAGCAGCACCAGCGGCGCCGTCACG
>JANMKK010000315.1:0-22681 GCA_031372005.1 Rubrivivax sp. | reverse complement strand
AGTGACGGGGCAAGTGAAGGCGGCGGTGGCGGAACCGGTCTCACCGCCTGCCCCCAATGTCAAGCCCAGACGCGGGCGCTGACCCATCGGTCGAGGGGGACCACAACCCCGACGGCGCGTCGCGTTGATAGCCCGGTCCGCAGCGCATTCGCGCCGGACACATGGACTATCGCAAACACCCTGCAAACACTCGGCACGCACCCTTCAACGCGCTCAAGCGCGGTGGCAGGCCACATCTGCGCGCGACCGTTTTCGATGAGTGGCTGGCCTCAATGACCGGCACAAAAATATGACCATGTACGGTGTCGCACAGACGCTGTTGGGCACCGGCGCAAACATGCTTTCTCAAGTCCCGCGCATCCCGTTCGGGGCACCTAGAGAAGCATTGGAGAGTACGTCATGAACTTCATCATTTGGCTGATCGTCGGCGGTGTCATCGGTTGGCTTGCCAGCATGCTGATGAAAACCAACGACCAACAAGGCATGGTCCTCAACGTGGTGGTCGGCATCGTCGGCGCCATGCTTGGCGGCTGGCTTATTTCACCGCTGGTCGGCGTCGGCACGATCAACCAGGACAACTTCAGCTTGCCGGCCATGCTGGTCTCGTTCCTCGGCGCCGCGATCTTGCTGGCGATCGTGAATGTCTTCCGTCGTGGCAGCGTGCGCTGACCGCGCACACCGCAGTTCCACTCCACCAGCACAAGGAAACGCGATGAACACCATCAACGACACACGTGACGAAGAAGTCGATCGCGAAGCTTATCGGGACGCCGACCGCGACACTGATCGCGACACGGCTCGCGACGCCAATGAAAACGCCAACCGCGATCCGATTTCAGGCGCGCCGGGTGCACACCCCATCGGCACCGGGGTCGGTGCCGCATTGGGCGGTGCTGCAGCCGGGGCGGCTGCGGGCACCGTCGTCGGGCCGGTGGGAACGATCGTTGGCGCCGCAGTGGGTGCAGTCGTCGGCGGGCTCGCCGGCAAGGGTGTGGCCGAAGCGATGGACCCGACGCAGGAAGACGCGTACTGGCGCGACAACTACAGCGGCCGGCCGTATGTCGAACGCGGTTCCAGCTACGACGACTATGGCCCGGCCTACGGCATGGGTGTCGACGCGGTCAGCCGTTATCCGGGACGCACCTTCGACGAGATCGAGCCCGAAATGTCGCAGCAGTGGACCACCGGCAATGGCGGGTCCACGTTGCGCTGGGACAGCGCCAAGCATGCGGTGCGTGACGCTTGGAACCGCGTCAACGGCTCTTCCTGACGGGCCCGGGCCGCATCCCGAAACACCGCGGCTTGCCGGCGCCAATGCCCCGCAGGGCGATTGGCGTCCGGCCGCCCAGCGCACCCACCGCCACGAAGCGGGCCTGCATGGCGGGTCGGCAAGGCGCGGGTGACGTGAATTGCCAATGGCAAGAACCAGCCCTGGATACAGCCATTGCTGTCCACCATCACATTGGAGTTATCCATGAAGAGAGAGTCATCACGCCTCACGACTGCACGCGACCCGGCAAGCACCCCTGCAAGCAACCCAACCCGAACCTCGGGCGAGCCCAAACCCATGCCTGCGCGCCGCGCGGGCCGTGGCGCAGCCGGCAAGGCGGCGGCAGCATCCGACCCCGTGATGGCACAGGCCACTGGCACGCAAGCACTGGTGGCTGCCATGCCGCACAACACCAACAAGGCGCTCGACTCCGGGCGCGACAACGCCGTGAACCCGCCAGTCGGTCTGACTGCCGAACCCGCGACTGATGCGGTATCGGCCAGCACCCTGAGCGAAGTCAACGTCAGCGCGAAGACCGGTGACTCCGCAGCGCCTGGCGGGCACGCCACCGACGGCCGGCTGGCGCAGGCCCGCGTCGATGGCTCCGGGCACGTGCTGACCACCAACCAGGGTGTGGCGATTGCCGACAACCAGAATTCGCTGAAAGCCGGGCTGCGCGGCCCGACCCTGCTGGAAGACTTCATCCTGCGCGAGAAGATCACGCACTTCGACCATGAACGCATCCCGGAACGCGTCGTCCACGCGCGCGGTTCGGCGGCACACGGCTACTTCGAAGCCTATGACGCTCTCTCTGACCTGACCTGCGCCGCGCCCTTTGCCGAAGCCGGCAAGATCACGCCGGTGTTCGTGCGCTTTTCCACCGTGGCCGGTGAACGCGGCTCAGCCGACACGGCGCGCGACGTGCGCGGCTTCGCCGTCAAGTTCTACACCGACCAAGGCACCTGGGACCTGGTGGGCAACAACATCCCGGTGTTCTTCATCCAGGACGCGATGAAGTTCCCCGACCTCGTGCATGCCGTGAAGCCCGAGCCGCACAACGCGATGCCGCAGGCGGCGTCGGCGCACGACACCTTCTGGGACTTTGTCTCACTGTCGCCCGAAACCACGCACATGCTGATGTGGGTGATGTCCGACCGCGCCATCCCCCGCAGCCTGCGCATGATGCAGGGCTTCGGCGTGCACACCTTCCGGCTCGTCACCGCCGACGGTGCGTCGCAGTTCGTCAAGTTCCACTGGAAGCCTCTGCTGGGCACGCATTCGCTGGTCTGGGACGAGGCCGCGAAGATCGCAGGCGCCGATGCCGACTTCCACCGCCGTGACTTGTGGGATGCCATCGAGTCGGGCGAGTACCCGGAATGGGAACTCGGCCTGCAACTGTTCAGCGAAGCACAAGCCGAGGCCTTCAGCTTCGATGTGCTCGACGCCACCAAGCTGATCCCCGAAGAACTGGTGCCGGTGCGCCCCGTGGGGCGCATGGTGCTGAACCGCAACCCCGACAACTTCTTTGCCGAGACGGAACAGGTGGCGTTCTGCACCGCGCATGTGGTGCCCGGCATCGACTTCAGCAATGACCCGCTGCTGGCTGGCCGTCACCACTCGTATGTGGACACGCAGATCACGCGCCTGGGCGGCGCCAACTTTCATGAGTTGCCGATCAATGCGTCGCTGGCCGTCGTGTCCAACAACCAGCGCGACGGCATCCATCGGCAAGCCTTGCACCGTGGGCGCGTGGCCTACGAGCCCAACTCGCTGGGCGGCGGCTGCCCGTTTCAGGCGGGCGCCAAGGGCTTTGTGTCTTTCCCCCAACCTACCGATGGCGAAAAGCTGCGCGGCAAGCCGGAAAAGTTTGCCGACCACTACACGCAGGCCACCTTGTTCTACGACAGCCAGACTGCGGTGGAGCAGGCGCACATTGCCGGCGGCTTCCGCTTTGAGCTGAGCAAGCTGACGGTGCCCGCGATCCGCGAGCGCATGCTGGCGTCGCTGGTCAACGTGTCGCCGCAACTGGCCGCGCAAATTGCGGATGGCTTGGGCATGCAGGTGCCCGCTGCATTGCCACGCGCGCTGCAGGCACCGAACGCGCCCGAAGTGACGGTGTCGGCCGCGCTGTCTCTGATGGCCTTGCCCGGCGACGGTGGCATACGCACCCGCAAGGTGGCGCTGCTGGCGGCAGCCGGCGTTGAAGGGGCTTCATTGCGTGCAGCGCAGGCGGCATTGCATGCGGCGGGTGCGGTCGGTGTGGTCGTCGCGCCGCGCTTGGGTTTCATCGAGACGGCCGACGGTGAAGCCGTCGAAGCCACAGCCAGCTTCGAGAACTCACCGCCGGTATTGTTCGACGCCGTGCTGGTGCCCGACGGTGAGGCGGGTGTGAAGCTGCTGCTGCGCCATGCGCAGGCGGTCGACTTTGTGGCCCAGCAATATCGCCACGGCAAGACCCTGCTGGCAATCGGCGCGTCGAAGGCCTTGCTTGACCGCGCGGGCGTCGATGCCTTTCTGCCTTCGGGTGATGCAGACCCCGGTGTGCTGCTGGCTGAAACCAAGGAAGCCGACACCGCGCACGCGGCGTTCATCGCGGCCATCGGCAAGCACCGACACCCGGCGCGCGAGACCGACCCGCCACGGGTCTGAGACCAACCCTTGCCGCAATCCTGGCCCGTCTTTTCTTTCACAACCGAACCTGGGCAAGGCCCCGTGGGCAATAGGCCACGTGCGGGAATCTGGGCGCCAGGCAAATTGCCTTGAACCTGCGCCGTCGATCAGCTTGCGTTCGTTGGCGCAGCGCGGTGGCGGCCAGCTCAAGCCTTCCAACATCCTCGTCACTGAGGATGGCCAGGTGCGCCTGCCCGACCCAACCGCGCGCGCCAACACGCGGCGGTGGCGCAGGCCGCCACGGCGCGGGCTGGGCAGATCAAGGACTTCGTGGCCTCGATCTTCACGCAGGCCGTGCCGCGCAACGGCAGCGGCGGCGCGGTGGTCGCGGCTGATCTGCTGCGCGCGGCCACGCGGCGCGTCGAAACCGACCCCGCCGGCCAGCCCGCAGTGGCTACCGCACTGGGAGCCTTGATCGGTGCCAGCTTCAACGAACTGGGCGAAACCCGGACCGCGCTGGACTGGCTGCCCAGGGCCGCAACCGACGCGATGCGGGCAAAGGACGCGCAGCCGTCGGGCCGTTCAGTCCCGCTGGCTTTGCGCTGGCTGACGGCCCACGGCCGCGCGCTGCCATGTGCTGGCGGGTGAAGCGGCATCAGCCGTGCAGTGCGGGTGCGAGGCGCTCGCCGTGTGGCAGGCCGGCCAAGTGGACGGCCCCGCCTTGTTGGCGGGCGCGCAGCAGGCGCTGACGGCTCTGCAGGCCACGGGGCTGCCGCCAGACCGCCGAGGCCCAAAATGGCGCTTCACCTGAACCGCCGCCCTGACCACCACCCGGAGCCTGCCCACATGGCCAAGGACTTTTCGCAGATGGAGGACAGCAACCGCTCCTCCAACCTGAGCATCCACGACGTGTCCGACCCGGCGCGCCGCACCGTGCTGCGCGCCGGCACCGGCCTGTCGCTGGCCGCGCTGCTCTCGCCGCTGCTCGCGCCGCTGCTTGCGCCCTTGAATGGTTGCGCGGCGCCTGCTTTCGGCATTGGCGGCCCAGGCATGGGCTTCAAGGCCGTGCCCGCCGCCACCGGGGACCGCCTCACCGTGCCTGAAGGCTACACCGCCGAGGTGCTGGCGCCCTGGGGTGAACCGGTGGGCATCGCCGGCCACATGCCGGCTTTCAAGCCCGACGCAAGCAACAGCGCGGCCGAGCAGGCGGTGCAGATGGGCATGCACCACGACGGCATCCACTACTACGCGCTGGATGGGTCGCGCCGCGGCCTCTTGGCGCTGAACCAGGAATACACCGACGAAGGCTTGCTGCACACCACGGGCCAAAGCGCCTGGTCGGCCGAGAAGGTGGCCAAGAGCCAGGCCGCGCACGGCATCACGGTGGTTGAAATCGAACAGCAGGCGCAGGGCTGGCAGCTCGTGCGCCCTTCACGCTACGCCAGACGCATCACGGCCCACACGCCGTTTTCCGTGGGCGGGCCGGCGGCCGGCCATGTGCTGATGAAAACCGCGGCCGACCCCGAAGGCCGCACCGTGCTGGGCACGATCAGCAACTGCGCCAGCGGCAAGACGCCTTGGGGCACCTACCTGTCGGGCGAGGAAAACTGGGCCAACTACTTCACGGCCGCCGACACGCCCACCGCGCATGAGCGCCGCTGGGGCATCCGCAAGGCCACCTGGTACCGCTGGCCCGAACACGACCCGCGCTTTGACACCGTGCGCAACCCCAACGAACCGAATCGCTTCGGCTGGGTGGTGGAGGTCGATCCGATGGACCCACTCAGCACGCCCATCAAGCGCACGGCGCTGGGCCGTGCTGCGCACGAAGGCGCCTGGGTGGCGGTGACGAAGGACGGCCGCGCCGTGGTGTATTCGGGCGAAGACTCGCGCTTCGAGTACCTGTACAAGTTTGTCAGCCGCGACAAGATTGCCCCCGCCGGCAAGGGCAAGACCGCAGCGCAGGCCAATGCCACGCTGCTGGACCACGGCACGCTCTATGTCGCGCGCTTTGACGCCGACGGCACCGGCCGCTGGATCCCGCTGGTGCACAGCCAGGGGCAAGGCGGCCAGGGTCCGTTGACGGCGGCAGGCGGTTTTGCCGACCAGGGTGAGGTGCTCATCAAGGCCCGGCAAGCGTCGGACGTGTTGGGCGCCACCAAGATGGACCGGCCGGAGTGGGTGGCCATCGACGAGCGCACGCGCTGGGTCTACTGCACGCTGACCAACAACAGCAACCGCGGCATGGCCGGTTTCCCCGGCGTGGACGCGGCCAACCCGCGTGCCAACAACCTGATGGGGCAGATCATCCGCTGGAAAGACGAAGGCGACTTTTCCGGCGAGCGCTTCGAGTGGAACCACCTGCTGCTGGCCGGCGACCCCGCCAACGAACGGCCCGAGGCGCAAGGCAACATCCAGGGCGATATCTTTGCCGGCCCCGACACCATCGCCTTCGACGCACGCGGGCTGCTGTGGATCGGCACCGACACGTCGGTGGGCCAGCCCGAAACCCTGCGCATGGGCAACAACCAGCTGCTGGCCTGCAACCCCGCCACGGCTGAGGTGCGGCGCTTCCTGGTCGGGCCTGTGGGCTGCGAACTGACGGGTGCGACCTGGACACCCGACGGGCGCACGATGTTCGTCAACATCCAGCACCCGGGCAGCGGCGTCAAGCGCGACGGCAGCGACAACCCGCGCCTGTTTTCAAACTGGCCTGACTTCAACCCGGCCGGTCGGCCGCGCTCGGCCACGGTGGCCATCCGCAGGCACGATGGCGGTGTGATCGGGGCTTGAGCGCTGCGCGTGCTGCATCCACCGCCTGCGCCGGGCGAGGCCCGTCACCGGGTGCGCCGCCTGTGGGCAGGCATCGAGTTGCACGCTTCCCACACCCTGCCGCTCTGCCGCGTTGCCGCTCAGGCCACCGTCGGGCCGAAAGGCAGCGGCGCCTGTGCCGCCAGCCACGCCGTCACCGCCCAGCAGGCCACGTTTTGCGGCAACGTGGCCGGGTCGATGCGCGCCAGCGTGTCATGCACCGTGTGGTGGACGTCGAAGTAGTTCGTGCCGTCCTGGCTCAACTGCACGGCGGGCCACTTGAAACGGCGCATCAGCACGGCGGCGTCGGGGCCAGGGGTTGCGAGGTTCATGCCCGGGTTGGCGCCTTCTGCCGGCCAGGCCACGCCCAGCGGCGCCAGCACCTGCGCCATGCGCTGCACCAGCGGCACGGCGGCAGGGTTGACACGTCCCCGCATCTGCCAGACCCGGCCGGCGCCGAAGTCGCTTTCGCCCACCCACTGGTGCTGCACCTGGCCGTAGCGGTCGCCATAGTGGCGGGCGCCATCAAAGCCGTTTTCTTCGTTGCCGAAGAGCACCACGCGCACCGTGCGACGCGGGCGCTTGTCGAGCCTTTGCAGCAAGGCCGCAGCGGCGGTGACGATAGCCACGCCGGCGCCGTCGTCCACTGCGCCCACGCCGAGGTCCCAGCTGTCCAGATGGGCGCCGATGAGCACGATCTCATCCGCCAGGTCGGTGCCCGCCACTTCGCCGATGACGTTGTGCGTGGTGGCATCGACATCGCTTTGCGCCTGCAGAGCCACACGCAGCCGCAGCGTCTGGCCGGCTGCGTGCAGCGCGGCCACCGTGTCGGCGTCGGGCACCGACACGGCAAAAGCGGGGATGCGCGGCACGCCGATCTCGTAGGCCATGGCGCCGGTGTGGGCGATGCGTTCACGGTCGGTGCCGATGGACCGCAGGCCAAAAGCCAGCGCGCCGCGCTTGGCGGCCTCGGAAGCACCGTTGACACGCGCTGGCACGGCGGCGCCATAACCACGGCCGTCACGCCAGCGTTCGGTTTTTTGGTCGATGAAAACGATGCGGCCGCGCGCGCGGTCGGACGTGTCGGCCTTCAGTGCCGCGAGGTCGGCGTACCAGGCGATATCGGCTTCAATGCCAGCGGCCGGTGTGGCCACGCTGTTGCCCAGGGCCACCATCACCAGTTCTTCAGTCACCGGGGACAGCAGCTTTGCCGATGCAGGCCCGCGCACCCAGCGGCGCATCGGCAGGGTGTCGGCACGCACGTTGGCCAGGCCGTGCGACTTCATGGCCGCTTGCGCCCAGGCGGCGGCTTTGGCATCGGCCGCAGAGCCGGCAGGCCGTGCGCCGACGTCGTTGCACAGGGCCTGCAGCAGCTGCCAGGCGGTGCCGTCGGTCAGCGCCGCGTCGCGCAGGCGTTCTGCGTGCTGGAGGTCGGCTTCGGCGAAGGAAGGGGCTTGGGGCTGAGCCTGAGTCTGCGCCTGAGCCTGAGCCGGGCTCAACGTGCCGAGCAGACCGCCAGCGCCGCAAGCCGACCACGTGGCAGCTGCAAGCAGACTGCGCCGATCAATCCCGCTCATGATAAAAGTTACTTCGCCGTCGGCATCACAAACTCGGCACCCTTGCTGATGCTGTTCGGCCAGCGCTGCATCACGCTCTTTTGCTTGGTGTAGTAGCGCACGCCTTCTTCACCGTAGGCGTGCATGTCGCCAAAAAGGCTCTTCTTCCAGCCGCCAAAACCGTGCCAGGCCATCGGCACCGGAATCGGCACGTTGATGCCCACCATGCCCACCTGCACGCGGCGCGCAAATTCGCGCGCGACCCCGCCGTCGCTGGTGAAACAGGCCACGCCATTGCCAAATTCGTGTTCATTGACGAGCTTGAGCGCCGCCTTCATGTCGGGCACGCGCACACAGGCCAGCACGGGGCCGAATATCTCTTCCCTGTAGATGCGCATCGTGGGCGTGACGTGGTCGAAGAGCGTGCCCCCGGTGAAGAAGCCCTGCTCGAAGCCGCTGACGGTGTGGCCTCGGCCGTCCACCACCAGCGTGGCGCCTTCTTCAACGCCGATGCCGATGTAGCCTTCAATGCGGTCGCGTGCTTCACGCGTGACGATGGGGCCCATTTCGGCGTCCAGTTCCATGCCGTTCTTGATCTTCAGCGCCGTGGCGCGCGCGGCCAGCAGCGGCACGATGGTGTCGGCGACGCTGCCCACCAGCACGGCCACGGAAATGGCCATGCAGCGTTCACCGGCCGAGCCGTAAGCGCTGCCGATCAGCGCGTCGACGGCTTGTTCGATGTTGGCGTCGGGCATCACCACCATGTGGTTCTTGGCGCCACCGAGAGCCTGGACCCGTTTGCCGTGGTGGGCGCCGGTTTCGTAGATGTACTGCGCGATGGGTGTGCTGCCGACAAAGCTCAGCGCCTTGACGTCGGGGTGCTTGAGCAGCGCGTCGACGGCCACCTTGTCGCCCTGGATGACGCTGAAGACACCGTCCGGCAAGCCGGCCTGTTTCAGCAGTTCGGCCATGAAGAGCGACGGGCTGGGGTCGCGTTCACTGGGCTTCAGGATGAAGGCGTTGCCGCAGGCCAGCGCCACCGGAAACATCCACATCGGCACCATCACCGGGAAGTTGAAAGGCGTGACGCCGGCCACCACACCCAGCGGCTGGCGCAGCGTCCAGTTGTCGATGCCGGTGCTGACCTGGTCGGTGTAGTCGCCCTTGAGCAACTGCGGAATGCCGCAGGCGAATTCGACGATGTCGATGCCGCGGCTGACTTCGCCCTGGGCGTCGGTGAAGACCTTGCCGTGTTCGGCGGTGATCATCGCGGCCAGCGTGTCCTTGTGCTGGTTGAGCAGCGCCAGGAAGGCGTTCAGCACGCGCGCGCGGCGGATCGGTGGCATGTCGCCCCAGGCCGGCTGCGCGGCCACGGCGGCGGCCACCGCAGTGTGGACATCGGCCTCGCTGGCCAGCAGCACTTGCCGGGCCTTGGCGCCGGTGGTCGGGTTCCAGATGGTCTGGCTGCGGCTGCCGGTGCCGCGCGCTGGCGCGCCGCTGATCCAGTGCGCCACATCGGTGGTTTGGGTGAAAGCTTCGGGCGCGCCCATGGTGTGTCTCCTGCAATTTCGGGTGGACCCGAAGTCTAGGCCTTGCGATCGCGGGACGGCGTGGGACGGTGCACGATGCCCTGGCTGCACCACAATCGCGGCGCGGCAGGCTTGGGCGAAGAGTTCAACCCAGCGCGTGCCGCTGCCAGCCCCGGACCTAGCCGCACCTCCCCGCTCCCTCCCGGGGCGCACCCTTGGAAAAACCGATGCAGGAAACCGCTCTCGATGACGCCAGCCTGGTGCGGCTGCAGACCTTGCTGGACGCCCTGCCGGCACCGCTGCAACCGCTGGACGTGAGCGCGCTGGACGGTTACCTGTGCGGCGTGCTGCTGCAGCCCAAGGTGCTGCCGCCGGCGCGCTGGCTCACCTATGTGGCCGACCTGGAAGGCCGCGAAGCGCCACCCGGCCCGGCGCGCGACGAGTTGCAGGCGCTGGTGCGCCGCCGCCATGCCGAAATCGACGCGGCGATAGGCCAGCGCCAGTGGTTCGACCCCTGGATCTACCAGCTCGACACGGACGATTTCGATGGCGACGATGACCACGCCAGCGGCCCCGCCGACAGCGTGATGCCCTGGACCGCAGGCTTCGCCGCCGCGATGGAACTGTTCCCCGAACTGATGGCGTTGGACCACCCCGATCTGGTGGAGCCGCTGGCGATCCTCTTCATGCACTTCGACCCCGAAGACCTGGAAGATGCCGACGCGCTGATCGAAGTCATCCACACGCTGGAGCCGCCGAAAGACCTGGCCGAGGCGGTGCAGGATGTTGTGCGCGCGCTGATGTTGATTGCCGACGTGACGCGCCCACGCGCCGCTTCTGCGCCACCGCGCCGCCTGCAGGGCCAGACCAAGACCCGTTCCACCCCCCGGAGACCCCGATGAAGCAAGCTGCCGCCTTCACCCTGGCCGCACTGGCCGCACTGGCCGCATTCGTGCCGCTCGACACCCGTGCCGCCGACACCCCCGAACCCCCGCCACGCCCGGTGCGCGCCGCGGCGCCGCAGCCCCTGGCTGCGGCGCGTGCGCACATCCAGGCCCAACGCTGGGTGGCGGCCATCGACGAGTTGAAGCGGGTCAACGCGACGGGGGACGCCGACTGGAACAACCTCATGGGCTATGCCCATCGCAAGCAACCCAAGCCCGATCTGGACGCGTCGCAGCGGCACTACGACGCGGCGCTGCGCATCAACCCGCAACACGCAGGCGCCCGGGAGTACGCCGGTGAACTGGCGCTGATGAAAATGGACCTGCCCACCGCCGAGATGCACCTGGCCGCGTTGGCCAGGCTGTGCAGCTCACCGTGCGAGCAGCTGGACGACCTGAAGAAGGCGGTGGCCGCGTACAAGGCGGCCAACAAGTCCTGAGGCTTCGGCTTCATTTGCTGAATCTGCTGCAGTGCCTTCAGGCACCGGCGCCGAACACCGCGCGGGCGTGCAGGCCCAGGCCTGTGGCCACGCTGGCAAAACGGTCCCCACGCACGCGCTGCGCGGCCGGGAAGCAGGCCGCGATGCGGTCCACCAGCGGCGTCAAGCCCGTGGACCCGCCAGTGAAGTACAGCGCCTGCACCCCAGCCGGTTTCACACCGGCCCGGCGCGCGGTGTCCAGCCCCGCTTGCACGATGCGTTCAAGGTCGGTTTCGATCGCGGCGGCGGCTTCCTTTTCCTGCAAGGCGGATCGCAGATGCGCTTCAAGCGCCGACAAGTCCACGTCGGCGTGGCCGTGCATCGCGACATCGATCTTGGCGCGTTCGGCGGCTGCGGCCAATGTGTGCCCCAGGCGTTCTTCCACCGTCGCCATCAGCCGCGCATGGTGGCGCGGGTCGGCGTACCAGCTCTTCAGGCTGCGCAGTTCAGCCAGACGTGCCGGCGCATAAACGGTGTTGATGAGGTGCCAGGTGGCGAGGTCGAAATAGACGGCGCTGGGCACCTCGCGCGGCACTTCGCCCTTCTTGGCAGGGCGCAGTGTGCGGTAGCCCAGCAGCGGCATGATGCAGGCCAGTTCGACGTGGCGGTCGAAGTCGGTGCCGGCCAGGTGCACGCCGTGGTTGGCCAGGATGTCGTCGCGCCGCTCGGCCCCGGCACGGCTGTGTCTTGCGCGTTCCGGGCCCACGCGCACCAGTGAAAAGTCAGACGTGCCGCCACCAATGTCGGCCACCAGCACCAGGCATTCCTGCTGCACCGTGCTTTCGTAGTCCAGCGCGGCGGCGATCGGTTCGTACTGGAAATGCAGCTCCTCGAAGCCGGCCTGGCGCGCGGCGGATTCCAGCGCGGCCTGGGCCTGGGCGTCGCGCGCCGGATCGTCATCGACGAAAAAGACCGGCCGGCCCAGCACGGCACGCGTCACCGCGTGGCCGGCCTCGGCTTCGGCGCGGGTTTTCAGCTGACGCAGGTATCCCGCGACCACGTCGCGGTAGCGCACGGACCGGCCGCCACCGATGTCGGTGCCCTGGTCCAGCAGGCTGGAGCCGAGGATGCTTTTCATCGACCGCATCAGCCGCCCGTCGATGCCTTCGACATAGGCTGCTATGGCCGCGCGGCCGTAGAGGCGGTCTGCCTCCAACTGCTGCGGCGGTGTGTCGGCGCGGTAGAAGACGGCCGTCGGCATGGTGGGCTGGCCGGCTTCCAGTTCCACCAGGCGCACGCCGCCTTCGGCTCGCGGCAGCGCTACGGCGGAATTGGAAGTGCCGAAGTCAATGGCCACAAAGCCGGTTGGTCGGGTCATGGCGGCAGCCTGGTGCATCTTCAAAAAAGGGCGCGATTCTAACGACGGGGTCCCGCGTGCTGAAGTGCCGTGAACTGGCACACAAGCCACCCTCTGTTCGGTGTGCACGCACCTGGAAGCCCAGTGACACTCGTTACCAACAAAAACCTCCCAGGGCCGCCACCATGAGCAAAGCCGAGACCCCCCACCGCTGGTTCCCGGTTTGGCGCGCGAACCCGCCAGCAGCGGACCTGGACGCCGCAGACTACGGCACGGCTTTCGGCCTGGACCTGAGCATGAACGCCATCGAGCACGAACCGCCGCCTGTCGCGCCGCCCGCAGGCCGTCAGCCGGGCTGGGTACGGCGCCTGGCGGCACGCCGCAGGCCGCTGGCGTGAATCGACAACACGACCCGGCTTCACCCGCCCCGCAGACTGGATCGTTGATCCGCGACTGACCCGTTCAACCCGCGACGGTCAGGGTTAGGCCCTGGCTAGAATCGCCGGATGTCCAGGTTGTCGTTCAAAGAGCAAGTCCTGCGCGTCCGCGAAGACGCCATCATTTCTTCCGTCAACCGCCTGCTGGCGGACAAGGGCTTTGACCTGATGACGGTGGACGAAGTGGCCGCCGATGTCGGCATCGCCAAGGCCAGCCTCTACAAGCACTTTTCCTCCAAGGAAGCCCTGGCCGCCGCGGCCATGGTGCGGCTGATGGAGCGCACGCAGGCCGTTGTGGACCAGCAGGCAGCGCGCACGGACGCCACGCCCTTTGAGCGCCTGCACGCCATCACCCGCTGGGCACTGGAAGTGCAACTGGCCGGCGACATGCCGACCGTGCCGTCGCAGAATTCCAGCCTGCGCGCCGAGCTGATGGCCAGCAAGAGCTACCTCGACGCCATCCTGCGGGTCAGCGACGTGCTGGGCGCGTGGATCGTGCAAGCCCAGGCCGACGGCGACATCGACCCCGCGTTACCGCCCGAGGTGGTGCTGTACACCATCTATGCCCGCGCCTGCGACCCGGTGCCAGCTTTCCTGAAAGCAGGCGGCGGTTTCAGCGACGCGCAGATCGTCGACATGGTGCTGGCCACCTGCTGGGGCGGCATGCGCCGGCGATAGTTGCTCTGGGGCGTTGGCCCGCAGACCGAGCCTGACCCGCCCTTCAGCGGATCAACAGCGCTGGCGTGCTGCAGTTGGCCAGCACCTTGGTGGCTACCGAGCCCATGACCAGGTTGCTCAGGGTGCCAAACCCGTGTGAACCCAGCATGAGCAAGTCGTAGCCACCCTTCTTCGCCGCGTCGGCAATGACTTCGGCAGCCGGGCCCACTTTTGAGACGAAGCGCGCCTTCAAGCCCTGCTTGCCGAAGAAAGTGCGGATCGGTTTGAAGACCTTCTCAGCACCTTCGTCGTAGTAGCCCTGCAGCGTGCTCTTGTCCAGCACCGCTGCAGCGCGTGGCGGCACGCCCGGGACGGCGTGCAGCACCGTGTAGTCGTGGTGCGGGCCCAGCCATTCGTCATGTGCAGCCACGTAGGCCAGCATCCGTTTGGTGTAGCCGCTGCCGTCGACGGCGATGAGGATCTTCATGGTGTGTCTCCGCAGGTGCGGGCCAGGCTGGCCCGTGGCGCGAGTCTGGCAGCGACGCACGATGCCGCGTTTGATGCCGCTCAGACTTCGATCAACAAGGCGCCGTCGAAACCCTCGTCCTCGCCCTTGTGCGCCAGGCCACGCGCCTGGCACCACACGCGCGTGGGCGCACGGCCGGCGCGTGGGATGCGGTAGTCGTGCCGGCAGTGGAGGTGGCCGTGCAGCCAGACATCGGCACGCGGCAGCAGGTCGTCGTCGGCGTTGCAGAAGCTGGCGGTGCCGGGCTGCTTGCCGTAGCGCGGGTCGGCGCTGTGCAGGCTGGGCGCGAAGTGGGTGATGACGAGCGTCCTGTCCCAGCGGCCTTGGGGCGCGCGCTGCAGTTCGGTTTCCAGCCACTGGCGGCACAGCAGGCTTTCGCTGCGCACGGCGGCGGCGTCAAAGGGCTGGCCGCCGCGCGTGCTGCCCATCAGGCGCAAAAAGTAAGCGGCGGCGCGTTCGGCGCGCGGGCGTTGATCCGCGCCGAAGAGGTCGAAGTCGCTCCAGCGCGTGGTGCCCAGCACACGCACCTGGCGGCCTGCGCTGTCGCTGAAGACGAGCGATTCACGTTCCAGGAATCTGAAGCCCAGCCGCGCGCACAGGCCGCGCAGGCCGGCCAGTGCCGCGTCGAAGTCGCGGCCGTCGAATTCATGGTTGCCGGCAACCACCACCACCGGCACCGGCCAGCCGGCAAATCGTTCGTAGCCGCCCCAACCGCTGTCGATGTCGCCGGCCAGCACCAGCAGTTCAGCCCCCGGCGCGGGCACGGGGTCGAAGGTTTCGGTTTCGAGGTGCAGGTCGGACAGCAGCTGCAGCTTCACGCTGATGGTCCTTCTGGCAGCCATTCGATGCGGGCGCCGTGCGGGTGGCAGCGCGCCAGCAAGCGGTCTTCACCGCCGGGCCAGAAGCGGCAGCGCAGTTCCATCGCCAGATCCAGCGCGGGGGGCTCGAAGCGCAGCCAGGCCAGCGGCGCAGCGGCGGTGGCGACGCGGCCCGCCGCTTCCATTTGAGCGCGGATGTCGTCCTGCTCGGCGTGGGGGATGTACTGCCAAACCACCGAATGCATCAGCACCAGTGCCTGCCCGAGCACGCGTCGCTGCAATTGCTGACGCACAAAGTCAGCGGCATGGGCTGCCTGCACGCGCAGGCCGCTGCGCGCCATGCAGGCGGATGCAACCACTTGCGCCGCGCGCAGGCGGGCCAGGCGTTCGGGCTGGTCGGGCCAGATGAAAGAGGCCAGCCGCAGGCCTTCACCGAGCTGCCTCAGATCGATCGGCATGGCGTCGCAGCCGGCACGGCTGACGATCGCCAACGGGGGCATCGGTGGCGCTGCGCCCAGCCATTCGCTGCGCAGCGTCAGCGCGGCTTCGGTGCTGCCCCAGGCCCAGCCCCCGTGGTCACTGGGCTGCCTGCGTGCTGCGCACGCCGGTATTCGCCCATGGGGCGGCCCGGCGTGCTCATGGCGGTACTGGTCGCACCACAGGTTCAGGCCCGCCGACGCGCCGATCTCCACCAGCGCCAGTGGCAGCGGTGTGTGCGCCGCAACGTGCAGCAGGCCCGGCAGCAGGGCGGCGCTGCGCTGGACTTCATTGGTCTGTGGGGGCAGCGCCAAGGCCTTCAGCAAGGCGGGTTGCTGGGTTTGCCAGGCGAAGGCGATGGCGGCGTCCAGCGCATCGTCATCCACCGGCCCCGTGATCGGTGGCCACAAGTCCGCCCACGGTTGCAGGCCGCGCAAGGCCAGGTGGTGCAGCCCGGCCAGCCAGCGCAACGCCACGGCGGCCTCCAGCGGGTCGGCAGCCACGGCGGCAAACGCCGCAAGCGCGGTCTCTTCAGATGCCAACCAGAGCCGCGAACGCGCCAGCACGTGGGCGCTGAAGGGCGAAGGCTGCCTGCACCAGGCGACTTGGCGGTCGAAAGCCTCAAGCAGCGCTGACAAGGTGGGCTGCTCGACGGCGGGTCTTCAGCCCGCCAGCCGCGCTTCCAACCGCGCCTTGGCTGCCGGCAACTCTGCTGGAAGGCGGTGTTCCAGCTGCTTGAAGAGTTCGGTATGCAGCACCAGTTCTTGTTGCCAGGCGGCGCGGTCGATGCCGACCACGGAGTTGAACTGTTCGCGCGTGAAGGCCAGGCCGTCCCAGCGCAGGTCTTCAAAACGCGGGCTCAAGCCGAAGACATTCTCGGCGCCAGCGGCGGTGCCTTCAGCGCGGCCGACCATCCATTCCAGCACGCGCATGTTTTCGCCGTAGCCGGGCCAGACGAACTTGCCGTCTGCACCCTTCCTGAACCAGTTGACGCAGTAGATGCGCGGCAGCTTGGCGCCACTCTTGGCGCAGACCGCAGTCAGCTTGCTGCCCAGATCCAGCCAGTGCTGGAAGTAGTCGGCCATGTTGTAGCCGGTGAAAGGCAGCATGGCGAAGGGGTCACGGCGCACGCTGCCGTTGCCGCCAGCCATGGCGGCCGTGGTTTCGCTGCCCATGGTGGCAGCCATGTACACGCCGTCCACCCAGGTGCGGGCTTCGGTCACCAGCGGCACGGTGGTGCTGCGGCGGCCGCCGAAGATGAAGGCGTCGATGGCGACGCCGGCCGGGTTGTCCCACTCGGGGTCGAGCACCGGGTTCATGGTGGCGGCTACCGTGAAGCGGGCGTTGGGGTGGGCGGCGGGGCTTGGTTTGCCGTTTGCACCGCTGGCCCTTGCACTGGCGGGGGTCCAGTCGCGGCCCTGCCAGTCGATGAGGTGCGCGGGCGGCGTGTCGGACATGCCTTCCCACCACACGTCGCCGTCGTCGGTGAGCGCAACGTTGGTGAAGATCACATCGCTCTTCAGTGACGCCATGCAGTTCGGGTTGGTGTGGTCGTTGGTGCCCGGTGCGACGCCAAAGTAACCCGCTTCGGGGTTGATCGCATACAGGCGCCCGTCGGTGCCGGGCTTGATCCACGCGATGTCGTCGCCAACGGTCGTGACCTTCCAGCCGGTGTAGCCGGCTGGCGGCACCATCATGCTGAAGTTGGTCTTGCCGCAGGCGCTGGGGAAGGCGGCGGCGACGTGGTACTTCTTGCCGGCGGGCGTGGTCACGCCCAGGATCAGCATGTGTTCGGCCAACCAGCCCAAGCCGTCGGCGTCAACCGCTCGGCGGCCCATGGTGCTGGCGATGCGCAGGGCGAAGCACTTCTTGCCCAGCAGCGCATTGCCACCGTAGCCCGAGCCGTAAGACCAGATCTCGCGCGTTTCGGGGTAGTGGACGATGTACTTGGTGTCGTTGCAGGGCCAGGCGACGTCCTTGGCGCCGTCTTGACCATCACCCGCCAGCGGCGCGCCGACCGTGTGCACGCAGGGCACGAAGTCGCCGTCGGCACCCAGCACGTCCAGCGCGCCGCGGCCCATGCGCGTCATGGTGCGCATGCTCACGGCCACGTAGGCGCTGTCGGTCAGCTCGACGCCAATGTGCGCGATATGGCTGCCCAGCGGCCCCATCGAGAAGGGCACGACATACATCGTGCGGCCTTTCATGGCGCCCTTGAAGAGGGCCGGGGTTCCGTCAGCGCGGCCGGTCTGCAGCAGCGCGCGCATGTCGGCCGGCGCCATCCAGTTGTTGGTGGGGCCGGCGTCTTCTTTTGCCGCGCTGCAGATGTAGGTGCGGTCTTCAACCCGCGCCACGTCCGACGCGTCGCTGCGCGCCAGGAAGCTGCGCGGGCGCAGCTCGGGGTTGAGTTTCATCAGGGTACCGGCAACCACCAGCTGCTCGGTGAGCCGATCATATTCAGTGGCGCTGCCATCGCACCAGTGCACGTCCCGGGCTTCGGTGAGCGCGGCAATCTGCGCCACCCATTCGATCAAGCGCGCATGTTTCACATGGGCGGGCACATTCAGGCGCAAGCCTTCCAGCGCGGGACGGTTCATGGGGTCTCCAATCATGGCGATGTCAAAAACGGAATTGGGCCAGTGCCGACCGTCTTGGCAATCTCTTGCTGGTGCCTGATCGAAGCTCGCCGAATGCCGTTTCGCCCACCGCTTGCGGGCGTGGGGAGGCGATTGTGGGCGCAATGTAATCACCCCGTAACCACGGGGATGCAGGGGGTCATGCAAATCGCGCATGACCTAATGCGTCGCTGCGCCCGGGCTGCTGCAAGGGCCTGCTGGGGTGCGGCTTACTGCACGGTTTTTACGAGCGAACCCACCCTCGGCTCGGGGGCGCCGCCATAGACCCCGTTCATCAGCTTCAGTTGCGACTCACCCTGCGCCCGCAGCGCTGAGTTTTGCGCCAGCTCGGCAAAGCCGCCCCGTGGGTAGGGCGTGGTGCGGACGACCCACGGCCTGGCTGCGGCGCGGTCGGTGGGCGTCAGGGCGCGAAACGATGACTCCGCTTCCACCACCTGCGCGGCTGCCCGTTGCAAGGCTGCAGCGTCCCTGGCTGCATATTGCAGCAGGTAGTTGCGATTTCCCGGCCCGGTGACCACCGACACGCGCACGGGTTGCGCCTGACCCTGTTCGTTGCGGCGCGTGCCTTCGAAGTGGGTGGCGGGCAGGCCATTGAAACTGCGGGAGTCGCTGCGCCCATCGGTAGGCTTGACGACATTGCGGATGATCTCCGCATGCGTGCTGCCCGCTGCGGGCGGCACCGTGCGCACGATGAGCCCGGCATCCCCCGCAGCGTTGACAAGCATGATCGCTTCGGCCGAGTTCTTCACCTGCCAGCCTTGCGGCGCAGTGAGCGCAATGCCCAAGTCCTCATGGTAGAAATTGCGCCCGCGCACCACGCCCTGTTCACGGCTGTCGCCAAAGGTCACACCTTCGATGGCTTGCAGGTAGCGTGCCCGGCCATCGTCGTCATAACTGCCGGTGTAGGTGGCAGCCACCTGGCTGATGTCGGCCAGCCGCTTGTCGTTGCTCGGGTGCGACGCGAGCCAGTTGCCCCCGGTGGGTGCAGCACGGCCCTCGGCTCTGGCCTGGTCGGCGGCAAAACGCTCCTGGTTCTTCAACACCTGGATCACGTCCACCATGTTGCGCGGGTTGTAGCGGTTGCGGGACAGGTATTCGGCGCCCAGCTGGTCGGCCTGGGTTTCCTGCTCGCGGCTGTAGCTGGCCAGGCGGCCTGCTGCCACGCCCTGGCCGATCTGGCTCGCGGCCTGCGCAGTGCCGCCGATGCCCGTGGCGCCTTCCACCAGCACACCGAGGACGGTGGCGGCCAGCACGCCGATGCCGGCGTTTTGCTGGCTCGTCGCGCGCTGCGCGCCGTGGCGGGCAGTGACGTGGCCAATCTCGTGGCCGATGACGCCCGCCAGTTCCGCTTCGCTGTCCAGATAGGCCATGATGCCGCGCGTGATGTAGACGTACCCGCCGGGCAGCGCGAAGGCGTTGATGTCCGGGCTGTCGAGCACGGTAAACGTCCACTGCAGGTTGCTGCGGTGTGACTGCTTGGCCAGCTTCTGTCCGATGTCGTTCACGTAGGCTTGCAGCCGGGGGTTGGCCAGCGCGCCGTATTCGGCCAGCACCTGCTGATGCGCCTTGCGGCCTTCGGCGATCTCGGTCTGCTCGTCCATCACCGACCGTTCGGAGCGCCCGCTGACCGGGTTCACGACATTCGAGCCGCAGGCTGCAAGGAGCGTCAATGCCAGGGCGGCGGGCAGGACTCGATGGTGGAATGAAGGGAACATGGCGCTCTCCAAGTGCAACTGGCAAGGTGTCTGCGCAGCGTAGCGCGCCAGCGCTTGTTCGTTTGTAGGCGGAACAGACAATCGCTGACCTCCACCCCGCCCGGCTCCACATGAAGATCCTCCACGTTTGCACTGGGCGCGCACGCCCTGTCGTCATCAACGGCCGCCAGCTCCTCAGTGCCATCGGCAAGGCAGCGGTCAGCGGGCCCGTGGCCGTGGGCGTCCTGGGCCTGGCCGGCGACGAACAGGCTGACCTCACCGTTCATGGCGGCCTGTCGAAGGCCATCTACGCCTACCCGAGCGAACACCTGCCCTTCTGGCGCACCGTGCGCGCGCAGGCGAAGGTGTCGCTGTGGGACGAGCCCATCGCCCCCGGCTTGCTGGGCGAGAACCTGCTGATCGAAGGCGTGCGCGAACACGAACTGTGGCTGGGCGACCGCCTGCACTTGCCGGGCTGCGTGCTGGTGGTGAGTGAACCGCGCCTGCCCTGCAACAAGTTCACCGCCGTGATGGGTTTTGCGCAGGCGGCGAAACTGATGGCGCAGTCCGGCTTCTGCGGCGCTTACCTGGCTGTGCTCCAGCCAGGCACGTTGCAGTCGGGAGAGGCTTTCACGCTGGAGCCGGGCCCGCGTGAGGTCAACCTGCGCGATCTGTTCCGCTCCCGCATGGGGCGCGCGGGATAGGCGCCAGACTCAGGCCGCGACCGCGTCAAGCGCGGGGATAGCCGGTGTAGCCCTCGGCGCCACCGCAGTAGAAGGCGTTGTTGTCGGGCAGGTTGAGCGCGGCGCCCACCCGCAAATGATCGTGGCACAGTCGCGCCCATGCTCGCCTACCGACACGCCTTCCACGCCGGCAACCACGCCGACGTCCTCAAGCACACCGTTCTGGCCCTGGTGTTGCGCTACATGAACCTCAAGGAAAAGGGCTGGCGCTATGTGGACACCCACGCCGGCGCGGGCGGCTATTCGCTGGAAGGCGAATACGCCAACAAGCGCGGCGAATACGAACAGGGCATTGCGCGGCTGCTGGACCACCACGACCTGCCCGCGCCGCTGGCCGACCTGGTGGCGCTGGTGCGCCAGTTCAACGACGGCAAGGCGATCCGGCAGTACCCGGGCTCACCCGCCATCGCGCAAGCGCTCATGCGCCCGCAAGACCAGTTGCGGTTGTCGGAAATGCACCCCACCGACCACAAGATCCTGGCGTCGTACCTGGGGGATGTGCCCGGCGCCGAAGTGAAGATGGTCGACGGCTTCGCGGCGCTGAAAGGCCACTTGCCGCCCATCACGCGGCGCGGTGTGGTGCTGATCGACCCCAGCTACGAGATCAAGACCGACTACACGCGCACGCTGGCCGGTTTGCGTGAATCGCTGGAACGGTTTCCGGAAGGCACCGTCATCGTCTGGCTGCCGCAGGTGGCGCTGGTGGAAGCCACGCAACTGCCGCAGCGCCTGAAGGCTGCTGCCGACACCGGCGCCAAGAAAGGCTGGCTCAACGCCCGCCTGACCGTGGCGCAGGCCGACGCGCGCGGTTTCGGCATGATGGGCAGCAGCGTCTTCGTCGCCAACCCGCCGCACACGCTGTTTGCCGACCTGCAGCCGGTGCTGCCCTTCCTGGCGCAGGCGCTGGCGCAGTTTGATGGGGCGAAGAGCGCGCTTGAAAAGTCGGCCGGCGCTTGATCGACCGACCGGGGCTGAAGGGGCCCGGGCCTGGACGATGGCGGCTTAGGGCTTAGGGCTTAGGGGCTTAGGGCTTACGGGTTGCGGTAGTCGTCGTGGCAGGCTTTGCAGGCGCCGCCTGCAGCGCCGAAGGCGGCCTTCATCGCGTCCAGGTTGTTGCTGCGCGCGGCGGCGGCAAGCTTGACCACTTCGTCCTGCATCTTCTTGGCGGCGGCGTCAAAGCCGGCGCGGTCGGACCAGACCTTGGCGTTGGGTTGGCCCTTCTCGGTGCCGCCCGTGCCTTCCACGAAACCGGCATACGGCAACTTGGACATCGTCATCACGATGTCGGCATTGGCGGCGGCCACGCTGGCGTCAAAGGGCACGCGCCCCTGGGCCATGGCGCCGATGCGGCCGAAGTGGTTGGCCATGACGGTGAAGGCCGCCTTGCGGTATTTCACGGCGTCTTCAGGCTTCTGAAACTGCGCGCTGGCGGGCAGTGCGGTCAGCAGGCTGGCGGCGGTGGCGGCAACAAGCATCAAACGGGTCATGCGTGATCTCCAGACAACGGGGACGTTAAGGAAGCACGGGTGTGCAGCAGGTTCATGGAGTCTACGCAACGCCCCCTCCATACATTCCAACTTCAGGGTAAGCCCGGGCCGCCACGCCAGCAGCCAGTCGCGGTATGGTTACGCCGTGACAAGGCGCAGCGCGCCGGAGACCCCACCACCATGACCGACGTTGCGACCGACGTTGCGACCCACGCCGGGACCAACACCGCGACCGACACCGCGACCGAACCCCGCCAGACCCGCATCCGCGTCTGGGACCTGCCCACCCGGCTCTTTCACTGGACGCTGGCGCTGGCGGTGGTGGGCTCGGTGGTGTCGGCCAAGGTCGGCGGGAACGCCATGGTCTGGCACTTTCGGCTGGGTTTCGGGGTGATGGCCTTGATCGCTTTCCGCTTGCTCTGGGGCGTGCTGGGTGGCCGCTGGTCACGTTTTGCCAGCTTCATCTATGCACCCGGCACGCTGCTGCGCTACCTGCGCGGCCAGGCGCGGCCCGACGAGCACCTGGACGTGGGTCACACCCCGCTGGGCAGTTTTTCAGTGTTTGCGCTGCTCGGGCTGCTGGCCATTCAGGTGGCCACGGGCCTGGTGGCTGATGACGAAATCGCCAACATCGGGCCGCTCAACCGCTTCGTCAGCAATGCCGTGGCGGGCCGGGCGTCCAGCTGGCACGCGGACTACGGCCAGTGGAT
>JANMKK010000291.1:0-6901 GCA_031372005.1 Rubrivivax sp. | reverse complement strand
TGCCGCGCCTGGCCGGTCAGTTTCCGGACCTGGCGCACAACCCGGAACTGCTGGCCGACGTGGCCTGCGTGGCGCTGAACCGCCTGCCGCCGCGCTACATCCGCCACGAGGTGGATTTTGTTTTCTACCGGAGTCATCGTGAGCGCGCCGAGAGCGAACGTCAGTTGCATGACGCCGTGAAGTTCGCCTGCGGTTTTGTGCAAGCGCGCCATGCCATGAAGGCCCGTGGCTGACCACGCGCAGCATCTGCTGCGCAGCGCCTGGGACGCGCAGCCCCTGCTGCGCAGCGCCTGGGAGCAGTGCTATCTGAACCCGCTGCTGGCGCGCGACCTGGGCCGCCGCGTGGCCGAAGCGGACGGCGCGGACGCAGCGCAAGCCGCCGAGGGCTGGCTGCACGTCGCGCTGGCTGAAGTGCGCACCGGTGATGCGCAGCTGGCTGCGGCCGCGCTCTTGAAGGCGCGCTCTGGGTACCAGGCTGCACACACTGCAAACGCTGCAAACTTCGCAACCGCAACCGCAGCCACCGGCCTGGCGCTGTGTGACGAAGTCCAGGCCATTGCGCTGCGCCGCCAGCATGACCACGCCGGAGCCGCGCGGCTGCAGGCCGATCTGGACCAGCGAGAAGGGGTGCAGCGGGACGCCATGCACCGCTTCCTGGGCCACAACTCGCGTGCCATCACCGCCAAACTGTTGGGGGACCCCGATTCGGCGCTGCGCCACTTCTACGCCGCCAGCGACGCGGCCGGCCACACCGGCTGGGACGGCCCGCGACTGACGGCCCTGAGCAACCTGGGCGGCTACCACCAGGATCTGTACAACCTGGACGACGCGCGGCGCCTGAGTGAACAGGCCCTGCACGCCGCCCGTGCGGCCGGCGCGAGCCAGATCGTGGCCACGTCGGCCAGCAACCTCATCCTCATCTACCACGCCAGCGGCGAACCCCGGCTGGCGCACGAGATGGGTGAGTTCATGCGCACCCATGCCGATGAACTTCCGCCCGGCGCGCTGACACGCTACGCCCTGCCGCTGGCGCTGGCGCATCTTGGCGCGGGCGAAGTGGCCGCTGCGCTGCGCCTGCTGGAAGCAGGTGCCATCAGCGCGGTTGCCGACGGCGACGGCATCACGTCCTGGGCCTGGTTGAAGACGCGCTGCCTGCTGGCAATGGGCGACGCGGCCGGTGCCCGCACGGTGGCCGACTCCACGCTGCAGCAACGACGCGCCCGCGGCCTGCTGGACCAGCCCTACGACTTGATGGAGCTGCACAAGGCACTGGCCGATGCTTGTGAGCAGACCGGTGACAGCCAGGCCGCGCTGGCCTGCATGCGCGAGGTCTATGCCCGGCATGAACAGCTCGTCGGCCGCAGCGCCCGCGCACGCTATATCGCGCTGGACGTCAACCACCAGTTGGCTGCCGCGCAACGTGAACGCGACCTGGCGCTGGATTCGCAACGCACCGCTGAAGACGACCGCCAGCGCCTGGTCGACCTCAACCACGCGCTGCAAGCGCAGATCGAAGAGACGGAGAAGCTGCACACGCAACTGCGTGAACAAGCCCTCCACGACCCGCTGACGGGGCTGCACAACCGCCGCTACCTGTTTGAAGTGTCCCCCGGCGTGCTGGACCTGGCGCGCCGGCAAGGCCTGACGGTGTGCGTGGTGCTGATCGACCTGGACCACTTCAAGCTGCTCAACGACACCTACGGCCACCAGGCCGGTGACCTGGTGCTGCAGCGCTTCTCAAACCTGCTCAAGCAGATGCTTCGCCGGTCCGACGTGGTGTGCCGCCACGGCGGCGAAGAGTTTGTCGCGGTCATGCCCGACATCGACGGTGACAACGCGCAAGCCATGCTGCTGCGCTTGCTCGAAGCCTTCCAGGCCCTGCCGCCAGAACCCGGCCGACGGCGCACGCCGCACGGTTCCTTTTCCGCCGGCATCGCGCTCTTTCCGCGCCACGGCAGCACGCTGGAACAGCTGCTGTCACGCGCCGACCGCGCGCTCTACGCCGCCAAGCACCTGGGACGCGCGCGCATTGAACAGGTGCCGCGCACAGGTTTTAGTACGCTGAGCTGAAGCGCGTGAATCAGCCGGCGATTCAGCGGCCGGCACCGCTCTTCGCCGGCCGCGTCAGCACGGTCGGGAAGCTCACCGGCAGCGCATCCGGGAAGTCGCGGCTGTAGTGCAGGCCGCGGCTTTCATGCCGGCGCAGCGCGCTGCGCACGATGAGCTCGGCGCACACCACCAGGTTGCGCAGTTCCAGCAAGTCACGGTTGACGCGGAAGTTGGCGTAGTAATCGTCGATTTCGCCGCGCAGCAGCTTGATGCGGTGCAGCGCGCGCTCCAGCCGCTTGGTGGTGCGCACGATGCCGACGTAGTTCCACATCAGCAACCGCAACTCGTCCCAGTTGTGGGCGATGACAACCTGCTCGTCAGCGTCTTCAACCTGACTGTCGTCCCAGGGTGGCAGCGCCGGGTCGTTGCGCACGGCTTGGCGCTCGATGGCAATGGCGCAGCTGCGGCCCAGCACCACACATTCCAGCAGCGAATTGCTGGCCAGCCGGTTGGCGCCATGCAGCCCGGTGTAGGTGGTCTCGCCCACCGCGTACAGGCCTGGCAGATCGGTGCGGCCGTCCAGGTCCGTCAC
This sequence comes from Rubrivivax sp., assembly GCA_031372005.1. Lineage (GTDB taxonomy): Bacteria > Pseudomonadota > Gammaproteobacteria > Burkholderiales > Burkholderiaceae_C > Rubrivivax. The sequence goes on along the minus strand of JANMKK010000291.1, from coordinate 4,260 downwards.
CACGCCGCCGCAGGTGTAGTGCGCCGCCGGCACCACGGGGATCGGTTGCCGCGCGATGTCGATGCCCAGTTGAAGGCAGCGCGCGTGGATGGTGGGGAAGTGTTCCTTCAAGAAGGTCTCGCCCAGGTGCCGGCCATCGAGCCAGACGTGGTCCAGGCCGTGTTTCTTCATCTCGAAGTCGATGGCGCGGGCGACGATGTCGCGTGGCGCCAGTTCACCGCGCGCGTCGTGGTGGTGCATGAAGCGTGAGCCGTCGGGAAGTGTCAGGTACGCGCCTTCGCCCCGCAGCGCTTCGGTGATGAGAAAGCTGCGCTCCTGCGGGTGGTACAGGCAGGTCGGGTGGAACTGGATGAATTCCATGTTGCCGACCCGGCAGCCCGCGCGCCAAGCCATGGCGATGCCGTCGCCGGTGGCTGTGTCGGGGTTGCTGGTGTAGCGATAGACCTTGCCCACGCCGCCCGTGGCCAGCACCACGGCCGCGGCGGGCAGCGTCAGCACGTGGCCCTCGTCCATGTCGAGCGCATAGACGCCGTAACAGTGCGGCGACTCGGTGCGCCTGACGTGGCGCGACGTGATCAGGTCCACCGCCATCCAGCGCTCGCGCAGCAGGATGTTGGGGTGTTCGCGGGCACGCGCCAGCAGCGCGTCATGAATCGCCTTGCCGGTGGCGTCGGCCGCATGCGCAATGCGGCGCACCGCGTGGCCGCCCTCACGCGTCAGGTGCAGCCCCAGCGGGCCTTCGGGGTCGGGCGAGAAATGCACCCCGGCATCCACCAGCCATTGCACCGCAGCCGCACTGTGCTCGGCGATGTAGCGCGCGGCGTTTTCGTCAACGATGCCGGCGCCGGCTTCCTGGGTGTCGCGCACGTGCGATTCAATGCTGTCGTCGCTGCCCAGCACGCCGACGATGCCGCCCTGCGCCCAGGCCGTGGCGCCTTCGGTCAATTCGCGCTTGGCGAGAACGATCACCGGACGCTCGGCCGCCAGTTGCAGCGCCACGGTCAAGCCGGCAAGGCCGGCGCCGATGACCACGACCGCGCCGAGCGTCTGCGGCGAAACCAGTGGCGAAACCGGCAGCGAAACCGGCAGCAAATCAGTGCGATTGATCATGTCAAGCTGGGCCCTGAATGGCCAACTGTGGCCCGGTCACGTCGATTCTACGGAGCCCCCACACTTGGCCGAACCCGGGGCTTCGCTGCCGCCCTATGATGGGTAAAAAGCAGTCAAGGAGAGGCGAGCCATGAACCGAGCACGCGACGAGAACCACTGGCCCGACACCGCCCGCATCCCGAGCCGTGAAGACCTGCTCGCGCCGCGCACGCAATTCGTGAACGACCGCGACGCCTACCTGGGCCAGGGCCGTCACGATGTCGGCCGGCGCATCTCTGACGACCAGGTGGAGCTCTTCGTCACCACCGACGTGGCCACTGCTTTGCAGCAGGAATTCACCCTGCACAGCCCGGAATTCATCGCCCTGCATGACTTGGGCATGAGTGCATCGCTGCGCCTGTTGTCCAACCTGGCCGGCGCGGCCGACGCCCGGGTTCAACGCCTGTCGGTGCGTCGCCAGGGCCACGGCGTGGCGCTGGCGGTGCTGCAGTTTGTAGAGGTGCCGCTGGCCAATGGCACGCTGGTGCGCGTGTACTCCACCGACATCAACGGCGACGGCGGCCTGCGCGCCCAGCTGGCCCGTGTGCTGCTGGCCTTCAGCCGTCTGGGCGTGCTGATGGTGAGTGAATTGCCGCCGCATGCGCTGACGGCACAACTGGCACCGCTGCGCGAAGCGTTGATGCGCGGGCCCTGGCCCAACCGCGACCTGCTGATGGTGCCGCTGGGTTCCAGCATCGCGCTGGCTGCGCAGGGTGCGCAACTGGCCCACCAGACGCCTGTGGCGGTGCACGTGACGCCGCACGCCGCCAAACCCAAACACGTCTGGACCTTTGTCGGCGGCGCCTGGAACCGCCTGCACGGCGCGGTCGATGGCGCCCGCGCGCTGCCCACTGAACTGTCGCGCGCAGTGCCCAAGCCCAGGGTGCCCAGCACCGAAGCCACGACCGAACCGATGCCGCTGGACGGCATGGGCGCGGCGCTGCGGCCGATGCCGCTGATGGCGCCGTTGTTGCCGCCATCACTCGCCAGCATCACACCCATGCCGGTGCCCGGCGCCACCAGCTGGCAGACCTATGTGGACCGCTGCGCACTCATCAAGGGCACCATCAGTTGCTGTGTCTTTGACACCCATTCGATGCACCCGATGGCAGCGTCCGGCGGCCCACCCAGCGCCGACCGTCTGGCGCAACACGGCGCTGCACTGTTGTCGGCGATGAACGACGCTTCCCGCGCGCTGGGCCTGGGCCCGGCCCGCGCTGAAGCCAGCATCAGCACCACCAGCCACCACCTGGTGCTGCGCCCCGTGCCCGGCCACCCCGGCGTGGCACTGCACATGGTGCTGCTGGCCAGCGCCAGCAACCTGACGCTGACGCGCATGCAGCTGGAACGCGTCGAGCCACCACGCTAACGCCGAAGTGGCGTGGCGCTGGAATGGCGTCAGTGAACAACGCGCGAGAACGAAAAGTCGCCGCCGTCCATGTCCACCGGAATCACATCCTTCGGCCCGAACCGGCCTTGCAGGATGAGCTTGCTCACCGGGTTTTCGATGCGCTGCTGAATCGCGCGCTTCAGCGGCCGCGCACCAAACACGGGGTCGAAGCCCACCTTGGCCAGCGCTGACACTGCGGCGGCCGACACCACCAGCTTCATCTCCAGTTTTTCCAGCCGTTGCTCCAGCAGTTTCAGCTGGATGCGGGCGATGTCTTCGATGTTCTTCTGGTCCAGCGCGTGGAACACCACCGTCTCGTCGATGCGGTTCAGGAACTCAGGCCGGAAATGCGCCTTCACTTCCAGCATCACCGCGTCATGGATCTTGGCGCTGCTCTGGCCGGCCATCTGCATGATCATCTGCGAACCCAGGTTGCTGGTCATCACGATGACGGTGTTCTTGAAGTCCACGGTGCGGCCTTGCCCATCGGTCAGGCGGCCGTCGTCCAGCACCTGCAAGAGCACATTGAAGACATCCGGGTGCGCCTTTTCCACCTCGTCCAGCAGCAGCACGCTGTAGGGCTTGCGGCGCACGGCTTCGGTCAGTGTGCCGCCTTCGTCGTAGCCCACGTAGCCGGGCGGCGCGCCGATCAGGCGGCTGACGGAATGCTTCTCCATGAATTCACTCATGTCGACGCGAATCATGTGGTCTTCGCTGTCGAACAGGAAGCCGGCGAGTGCCTTGCACAGCTCTGTCTTGCCAACACCGGTGGGGCCCAGGAAGAGAAAGCTGCCCAGCGGCCGGTTGGGGTCCGAGAGCCCCGCGCGGCTGCGGCGGATGGCGTCGGCCACGACCGTGATGGCCTCGTCCTGGCCCACCACGCGGCCGTGCAGCTTGGCTTCCATCTGCAGCAGCTTGTCGCGTTCACCCTGCATCAGTTTGCTGACGGGGATGCCGGTGGCGCGCGACACCACTTCGGCGATCTCTTCAGCGCCGACCATCGTGCGCAGCAACTGCGGCTTGCCCGCCTTGGCCTTGCCGGTCTCGGCCGTCTGCGCGTCTTTCAGGCGCTTCTCAATCTCCGGCAGGCGGCCGTACTGCAGCTCGGCCACGGCGTTGAAATCACCTTTGCGCTTGAGTTCTTCAATCTGCGAACGGATGCGGTCGATCTCTTCCTTGATCTGCGCCGAGCCCTGGGCGGCAGCCTTTTCGCTCTTCCAGATTTCCTCCAGGTCATTGGATTCGCGCTGCAGTTTCAGCAGTTCGTCCTCGATCAGGCCCAGGCGCCGGATCGAGCCTTCGTCGTGCTCCTTCTTCATGGCCTCACGCTCGATCTTGAGCTGGATCATGCGGCGGTCCAACCGGTCCATCGCCTCGGGCTTGGAGTCGATTTCGATCTTGATCTTGGCGGCCGCCTCGTCGATCAGGTCGATGGCCTTGTCGGGCAGGAAGCGGTCGGTGATGTAGCGGTGGCTCAACTCGGCCGCGGCGACGATCGCCGGGTCGGTGATCTGCACGCCGTGGTGAACCTCGTACTTCTCCTGCAGACCGCGCAGAATCGCGATGGTCGACTCCACGCTCGGCTCGCCGACCAGGATTTTCTGGAAACGGCGTTCGAGCGCGGCGTCTTTCTCAACGTACTTGCGGTACTCGGCCAGCGTGGTCGCGCCGATGCAATGCAACTCGCCGCGCGCCAGCCCGCGCCGCAGGCCACGCTGAGC
>JANMKK010000281.1:0-7899 GCA_031372005.1 Rubrivivax sp. | reverse complement strand
GGTTGCAGGACTCAGCCCCGGACGCGGCCCTGTCCGCAGCGGTCTTGGAGGACACCAGCAGCCCCCGACATGGGGTGCATCTGTGCGCGTCCGCACGGACGGGTTTTCGGGCGTCGGATATTTTTCGTCGCATGTGCTGTGCATCCGCATGGCGACGTGCGAGAGATGCCCGATGCCCACCGTCAAAGCCGTTGTTTGTGCCTTGGGTTCCCTGTTGCTCGGCGCGGCTGCGGGCCCGGCTGCGGCGCAGATCAGCGTCGTCTTTGACGACCCCGCAGCCAGCTATTCGGCCTATTACGCCGACCTGCAGCGCCTGACGGTGGCAGCCGGCAGCGCATGGATCAGCCACTTTGCGCCCGCGTCCTTCGGTGCAGACATCACGGTGCAGATCAGCTTTGCCGCCATCGCCACGTCCACCGGCCGCAGTTTCTCGTCCGCCTACGTGGGCACGGGCGCAGCGGGGCAGAGCCTGTACGAACAAGGCGCGGCCCATGAATGGCGCACTGGCGTGGACGCCAACGGCAGCGCGCCCGACGTGCAAATCACGCTCGGCGGTGTGGGCTACGTGCAAAGCGAACTCTGGTTTGACCCCGACCCGCTGCGTCTGGCCGGCAGCGTCCCGGCAGACCGCACCGACGCGTTTTCGGTGCTGCTGCATGAATGGGGCCACGCCTTCGCCTTCAACGGCTGGCTCAACGGCAGCACGGGGCAGGCGCCCGGCAACTACGCGTCCACCTTTGACGCCTACGTCACGCCACAACTTGGCGCTGCCGGCATGACGCTGTTCTTTGCAGGCCCGCAAGCCACCAGCGTGTACGGTGCTGCGGTGCCACTCACTTTCAGCAACTATGGCCACCTGGGTAACAGCGGCGGGCTTGAAGGTGAAGCGGGCCGTGCAGGCTTGGACCTGATTCCCGACCTGATGAACGGCGAAGTCTTCTACCGCGGCACGCGCTATGACCTGTCGGCGCTGGATCTGGCGATCGCGGCAGACGCGGGCCTGCCGATGATCCTGGCAGGCAGCGTGCCCGAGCCTGCACCCGCCGCGCTGATGTTGGCAGGCCTGGCTGCATTGGCATGGCGTTCGCGCCGGGGTGTGGTCAAGGCGCAGCCGCGTTGATCCTGGCCAAGGCCGCCATGCGCGCGGCTTCTGGCAGGAACGAATGCGCCGCTGCCTGCCGCGCCATCGCCAGCAGGTCGGCGCGTTTCAGCGGCGTGTGCCGCAGCAGCGCAGCCGCTTCACCGCTGTGCGTGATGCAGCTCATCAGGCGGTTGTCGGTGTGGTAGCTCAAGGACACGCCGGCCCGCCATAGCGCGGTGATCGGATGCGTGGCAATTGATGCAGCAGCGCCCGTGTGCACGTTGCTCGTCGGGCAGACCTCCAGATGCACCTTGAGCGCAATGGCTTCGTCCACCAGGTCTTGCTGCGCCGGGTCTGAAAGCGCATCCACCAGCCGCACGCCATGGCCGATGCGCGCGGCACCCAGGCGGGCGGCTTCCAGCACACGCACTGCCGCGTCGGCCTCACCGGCGTGCAACGTCAGCGCCATGCCGGCGTCGCGCACCAGCGTGATGGCCGTTTGGTGCTCAGCCGGTGGGTGCCCCAATTCGGCGCCTGCGAGGTCAAAACCCACGACGCCGTGGCCTTGGTAACCCTGCTTCCCCTGGTCCCCATGCTTCCCCTGGTATTGCAGCGCCAGGCGCGCGGCGCGCAGTGTTTCTTCAGGCGGCAGGTGGCGCATGCCGCAGACGATCAGGCCGGTTGGCAGGCCGCTCTGCGCCAGGCCTTCCAGCAGCGCTTCCACCGTGGCTTCACCCGACACGCCGTGGGCTTCAAACAGCAAGGGTGCGATGCGAAATTCAGCCAGCACCGCGCCGTCAGCGCGCGCGTCTTCGGCGGCCTCGAAGGCCACGCGCCGCAGGGCCGCCGGGCTGGCCATGGCGGCCACGGTCAACCCAAAACCTTTCAGGTACTTTTCCAGGCTGCCGGCGTGGGCGTTGCTCTTGAACCAGGCGGTCAGGCGGGCTTCGTCGGGTGCAGGTGACGGGATGCCGTGCTGCTGCAGCAAGTCCAGCAGCGTGGCCACGCGCAGCCCGCCGTCCAGGTGTTCGTGCAGAAGCACTTTGGGCAGGGCACGGGCAACCTGGTCGGCAGAAACGGAGTGGTCGGCGTTCATGGTCGGATGCTAGCGAGAGTCGGGCCCGGCTATCCGGGCCCCGCAACCTTAGGGCGAACCGGGACGGGCCTGCGGCTCGACTCTTGCTATCCTGATCCACCCACAGACCGGAGCCTTGTTCGCCATGATCTTCAAGACCACCCTGTTCGCGGCCTTGGCCACCACCTTGGCATCCACTGCGGGCGTTGCCCTGGCCGAACCCGCCGTCATCTACGACATGGGCGGCAAGTTCGACAAGTCCTTCAACCAGGCGGGCTACGACGGCGCCGAGCGCTGGAAGAAAGAAAGTGGCAAGGCCTACCTCGAATTCGAGATCTCCAACCCCGCGCAGCGTGAACAGGCGCAGCGCCGCATGGCAGAGCGCGGCGCCGATCCCATCGTCGGCATCGGTTTCAGCCAGGGCAGCGCGGTGGAAAAGGTGGCCAAGGACTTCCCGAAGCTCAAGTTCGCCATCATCGACAGCGTCGTCAACCTGCCCAATGTGCAGAGCATCGTCTTCAAGGAACACGAGGGCAGCTTCCTCGTCGGCATGATGGCTGCGCTGGCCAGCAAGACCGGCAAGGTCGGCTTCGTCGGTGGCATGGACATCCCGCTGATCCGCCGCTTCCAGTGCGGCTTTGAGCAGGGCGCGGTGTATGCCAACCCGAAGGCGCAGGTCAGCGCCAACATGACCGGCACCACACCTGCGGCCTGGAACGACCCGGCACGTGGCGCCGAGCTTGCCAAGGCGCAATTTGCCGGCGGCGTGGATGTCGTATTCGCGGCCGCAGGCGGCACTGGCATCGGCGTCTACCAGGCCGCCAAGGACGCCGGCAAGCTGGCCATTGGCGTCGACAGCAACCAGAACCACCTGCAGCCGGGCACGATGCTGACGAGCATGGTCAAGCGCGTCGACGTGGCCGTGTACACGGCCTTCAAGGGCGTCAAGCCGGGCGTGGCGTCGCTGGGATTGGCCGAAGGCGGGGTGGACTACGCACTGGACGAACACAACGCCAAGCTCGTCAGTGCAGCCATGAAGCAAAAGGTCGATGCGGCCAAGGCCGACATCATCAGCGGCAAGATCAAGGTCATTGACTACATGACCGCGAGCAGCTGCAAATGAAGCCCACCCCCGGAGCAGCCTGCGGCTGCTGCCCCCTCAAGGGGGCAACGCCAGTGGCCCGGCAAAGCCGGTTCCACGGCGTTTGCTTGAGTTGAGCTTGCCGCGTGGCGGCGGCGCTCGTCGCTAACGCTTGCCGATCCGACACGATGTCCCTCCCACTGGCCGTGCAGATGCGCGGCATCGACAAGCGCTTCGGCGCGGTGCACGCCAACCGTGACGTGCACCTGACGGTGGCGGCTGGCACGGTGCACGGCATCGTCGGTGAAAACGGCGCGGGCAAGAGCACGCTGATGTCGATCCTCTACGGCTTTTATCAGGCTGACTCGGGCGAGATCGATGTCGAAGGCAAGCCAGCCCGCATCACCGGTTCCCGCGAAGCCATCGCGCTGGGCATCGGCATGGTGCACCAGCACTTCATGCTGGTGGACACGCTGAGCGCGCTGGACAACGTGATGCTCGGCGCTGAACCCGACTGGCGGCTGCAGCGTGCCCGCGCCCTGGTGCGGCAGCGGCTGGACGGGCTGATGCACGACACCGGCCTTGTCGTTGATCTGGACGCGCTGGTGCAAGACCTGCCGGTGGGCCAGCGGCAGCGGCTCGAAATCCTGAAGGCCCTCTACCGCGGCGCGCGCATCCTGATCCTGGACGAGCCCACGGCCGTGCTGACGCCGCAGGAAACCGACCACCTCTTCATCACGCTGCGGCGCCTGCGTGAACGCGGCACCACGGTGCTGCTGATCACGCACAAGCTGAAGGAAATCATGGCGCTGTGCGACGCCGTCACCGTGATGCGTGGCGGGCAGGTGGTGCTGGACTGCACAACAGCCGACACCAGCCTGGACGGTCTGGCGGAGGCGATGGTGGGCCGGCGCGTGAGCCTGGGGCGTGAGGCCGGCGCAACAGCCTCTGGCGCCAAGCCCGGCCCCGTGCTGCTGCAGGCGCAAGGCCTGGGCTTCACCGACGCGCTGGGCGTGCAGCGCCTGAGCGACGTCGCACTGACCCTGCGCGCCGGTGAAATCGTCGGCATCGCGGGTGTGTCTGGTAACGGGCAAAGTGAGCTGCTTGACGTGCTGTCGGGCTTGCTCACACCGACGCAGGGCACCTTGCAAGTGGGCAGCCTGGCCTTCACGCCCAAGGCCTGGATCGACACCCGCGCCGCACGCGCGTTGCGCATCGCCCACGTGCCCGAAGACCGCCACAAACGTGCGCTGGTGCTGCCCTTTGACGCCTGGGAATCCGCCGTGCTGGGGTACCAGGGCCAGGCCCGTTACAGCCGCGGCGGCTGGATGCGCCAGCGCCAGATGAAGGGCGACTGCGCGCAGATGATGGAACGCTACGACGTGCGCCCGCGCAACCCGGCATTGCGCAGTTCCAAGTTCAGTGGTGGCAACCAGCAAAAGCTGGTGCTGGCACGCGAAGCGATGCTGCAGCCGCAAGTGCTGCTGGTGGGGCAGCCCACGCGCGGTGTCGACATCGGCGCCATCGAATTCATCCACGGCCGCCTGCGCGCCATGCGCGACGCGGGCGGCGCGGTGCTGGTGGTGTCGTCGGAACTGGATGAGATCCTGGCGCTGAGCGACCGCGTGATCGTGATGAATGCGGGGCGCATCGCGGGTGAGTTGCCGATTGCCGAATGCTCTGAATCGGCGCTGGGGCGGTTGATGGGCGGGGCGGGGGCGTGATGCAACTTCAGAAGGCCAAAGTTACCGCCACTGACGCAGCAGAACGCTCAACATTGTGGAGAGCTTTGCCCTGGTCGTTGCACCTGCACACCCTGAGCCGGGCCAAGCTGGAGGAGGAACGGGAGGGACTTCGCGCTGGATTTGCTGTTCTTCCATTGCGGCCTGAACTGCCAGATGGCGATCAAGCTCGAAGTAACAGCCTTCGAACCGGGCACTTGGGCAAGCTCGACTTCTACCTTGAAGCGCTGGTCCGCGATGTGAAGAAGCCGCAGGAAAACCCGGCCATCGGCTTGCTGTTGCGCGCGTCGAAAGACGGCGAAGTGGTGGCGTACGCACTGAGCCGCACGCTGTCGCCCGCGCTGGGCGCAACACCAGCTCCAATTGCCCGACAAGCAGATGTTTGCGGCCAAGCAGCATGAGTTTTTTGCCTTGAATGCCCCCGCCCTGCTGGCCACGGCAAAGACCACCGCGCGACGCCGCACAAAAACGCCATGAGCCAACCCTTCGAACTCCCGCGCTGGATGGACGTGGCCCTGCTGCCGGCCGTCAACCTGGCCTTCGCGCTGCTGGTCGCCGGCTTTGTCGTCACCCTCGTCGGCTTCAAGCCCGACCAGGTGCTGGTGTTGCTGGTCAAGGGCGCGTTCGGGTCGAAGGCCGGCATCAGCTACACGCTGTATTACGCCACCACCTTCGTCTTCACCGGCCTGGCCGTCGCCGTGGCCTTCCACGGGGGGCTCTTCAACATCGGCGGTGAAGGCCAGGCGATGATGGGCGGGCTGGGCGCGGGCCTGGCCGCACTGGCCTGGTCGGCGCAACTGCCGGCGTGGTTGATGCTGCCGCTGATGGTGCTGGCGGCTGCGCTCTCCGGCATGGTGTGGGCCGCAGTGCCCGGCGCGCTGCAGGCCTGGCGCGGCAGCCACACGGTCATCACCACGATCATGTTCAACTTCATTGCCGCCGCGCTGCTGAGCTACCTGCTGGTGGGCACGCTGAAAGAGCCCGGCAACATGACGCCTGAAAGCCGCGCCTTCGCGCCATCAGCCCACATGCCGGGGGTGCATGAAGTGCTGGCGTGGATGGGCGTAGCCTGGCCAAGAACACCGCTCAACTTGACCGTTCTGCTGGCCGGCCTTGCGGCGCTGTTGACCTGGCTCGCGTTGTGGAAAAGCCGCCCCGGCTATGCACTGCGGGCCGTGGGTTTTGCGCCCGACGCGTCGCTGTACGCCGGCATCCAGCCGCAGCGCTTGATGGTGTTGTCGATGGCCGCGTCTGGCGCACTCGCGGGCCTGGTGGGCGTCAACGAAATCGCCGGTGTGCACGGTCGGCTGCTGCCCGACTTTGTGGCCGGTGCCGGCTTCGCGGGCATTGCGGTCAGCCTCATCGGCCGCAACCACCCGCTGGGCATCGTGCTGGCGTCCTTGCTCTTCGGCGCGCTGTACCAGGGCGGGTCGGAACTGGCGTTTGAGATCAACGGCTTCAGCCGCGACATGGTGTTCATGCTGCAGGGCTTGATCGTGCTGTTTGCGGGTGCGATGGCGCAGGTGGCGGCGCCGCTCTTGTTCAAGGCCTGGCGCGTGTTTGCGAAGAGGTTTGCGAAGAGGTTGGCGAACAACCCGGGCGGGGGCCGCCATGGATGAAGTGCTGGTCGGCACCATCATCGCCAGCACACTGCGCGTCAGCGTGCCGCTGATCCTGTGTGCGCTGGCGGGCGTGTTGTGTGAACGGTCGGGCGTCATCGATCTTGGCCTGGAAGGCAAGATGCTGATGACGGCCTTTGCCACCGCCACGGTGGGCGTCACCACGGGTTCACTGGCGCTGGCCCTGGCGGCGGCCCTGGCGGTGGGCATGGCGCTGTCGATGCTGCACGGCTACGCCTGCGTCACCCACGGCGGGGACCAGGTGGTGCTGGGCATGGCGATCACGATGACGGCGGCGGGCCTGACGGTGGTGCTGGGCATCGCCTGGTTTGCGCAGGGCGGGCAGACGCCGCCGGTGCCCGACGGCGTGCGCCTTGGCGCCTGGTTCAGCGGCGCGGGCCAGTTTGTGGCGCAGTTGCCCTGGGTGGGCCGTGCGCTGGCGCTGGCCTTCTTCGGCCACAACCTGATGGTGTATGGCACGCTCGTGCTGGTGGCGGCGGTGTGGTGGCTGCTGTACCGCACGCGCTTCGGCCTGCGGCTGCGCGCGGCCGGTGAAAACCCGATCATGGTGGACGCTGCAGGCGTGTCGGTAAAACTGTTGCGCTATCAAGCGCTGGCGCTCAACGGCGTGCTGTCGTCGCTGGCCGGTGCCTACCTGGTGCTGGCGCAGAACCCGAGCTTCATCCCCCACATGACCGCAGGCCGCGGCTACATGGCGCTGGCGGCGCTGATCTTCGGCAAGTGGCACCCGGTGGGCGCACTGTGGGCTTGCCTGCTGTTCGGGTTTCTGGACGCCGTGTCGATTCGCTTGCAGGGCGTGCCGCTGCCCATCATCGGCGCCGTGCCGGTGCAGGCGATCCAGGCGCTGCCGTATGTGTTGACGGTGGTGCTGCTGGCGGGTTTCATCGGCAACGCCGTCGCGCCAAGAGCCCTCGGGAGACCCTATGTCAAAGAGCGTTGAAGCTTCGCAGGCGGCCTTGATCGCTGCTGCGCAGGCAGTGCGCGCGCACGCTCACGCGCCTTACTCGCGCTTCGCGGTGGGTGCCGCGGTGCTGGACGAGCAGGGCCGCATCCATGCCGGGTGCAATGTCGAAAACGCCGCGTACCCGCAGGGCTGGTGCGCGGAGGCATCGGCTCTTGCCGTGATGGTGGCCGCAGGCGGCAAGCAGGTGCAGGCCGTGGCGGTGTGTGCCGAAGCGGATGAGGTCGTCACGCCCTGCGGCGGCTGCCGGCAGAAGCTGCGCGAATTTGCGGTCGCCGACTGTCGCGTCTGGGCGGCTGACATGTCGGGCTTGCGCGCC
>JANMKK010000177.1:0-2502 GCA_031372005.1 Rubrivivax sp. | reverse complement strand
CTTATGGCCGCGCGAAGCGCATCAAACATCTGACTTGTCGCGGCTGTTTGAGCGCAGTGAGAGAAGCTAACGCAGCGAGTTCCGCGACTGGGCCATGAAACTGATGCAGTTCGCCCGGACACAAAACAGTCCCTGCGGACTGTTTTGTGCCTGGCGCACGCCCTGGCGCTTGCAAGCGCCAGGGCCGCGCAAGGCAGCCGTAGCGCAGCGAAGGCCGTCACAGCGAAGCGCTCAAGCCTGCCCGGGCCCGCCTTTGCCGCCTCGGACTGCGACCGCACAACCCTCAGTGCCTCAAGTGCCTCAATGCCGAAAGTGCCGAGCCCCCGTGAACACCATCGCAATCCCCCGCTCATCCGCCGCAGCAATCACCTCGTCATCCCGCATGCTGCCCCCCGGCTGAATCACGCACGCAGCCCCAGCATCTATCACCACGTCCAGCCCGTCGCGGAACGGAAAGAACGCATCGCTGGCTACCACTGAGCCCAGCAACGACAAGCCACCATTCGTCGCCTTGATCGACGCGATGCGTGCGCTGTCCACACGGCTCATCTGCCCCGCGCCCACGCCCAGCGTCATGCCGCCGCCGCAGAAGACGATGGCGTTGCTCTTGACGAACTTGGCCACCTTCCAGGCGAACATCAGGTCATCCATCTGCTGCGCGGTGGGCACCAGTTTGGTGACCACGCGCACCTCGGCAGGCGTCACGTTCTTGGCGTCCTGGCTCTGCATCAGCACACCACCGCCCACACGCTTGAAGTCGAGCGAATTCATGGCGGCGGACAGGGGCACCTCCAGCAGGCGCACGTTCTGCTTGGCTGCAAAAACCGCACGCGCCTCTGACGAGATTGAAGGCGCAATGATGACTTCAACAAACTGCTTGGCGACGTGTTCGGCGGTCACGCCATCCAGCGCGCGGTTGAAGGCGATGATGCCGCCGAAAGCCGACGTGGTGTCGGTCTTCAGCGCCTTGGCGTAAGCCTCTGCCACCGTTGAAGCCACTGCCACGCCGCAAGGGTTGGCGTGCTTGACGATGACGCAGGCGGGCGCGTCAAAGGTCTTCACACATTCCCAGGCCGCATCGGCATCGGCGATGTTGTTGTAGCTGAGCGCCTTGCCCTGCAGTTGCGTCCATCCTGCCAGCAGGCCGGGCACGGCGACGGCGTCGCGGTAGAAGGCTGCGCTCTGGTGCGGGTTTTCGCCGTAGCGCATGTCCTGCGTCTTGTTGAACTGCATCGTGAAGACGGCCGGGTAGGCATCACGCAGCGGCACTGCGGCCACCGCGTCTTCAGCGCCGGGCTGCAATGCGCTCAAGTAGTTGCTGATCATCCCGTCATAGGCAGCGGTGTGCGCGAACACCTTCTTCGCCAGCATGAACCGGGTGTCGCGCTGCACGGTGCCCGCGCGAAGCTCTGTCAGCACGCGGGGGTAGTCGGCGGGTTCGATCACCACCGCCACGTCGGCCCAGTTCTTGGCCGCCGCGCGCAGCATGGCGGGGCCGCCGATATCGATGTTCTCGATCGCGTCTTCCAGCGTGCAGTCGGCGCGCGCGGTGGCTTTGGCGAAGGGGTAGAGGTTGACGATCAAGAGGTCGATGGTGCCGATGCCGTGCGCTGCCAGCGCGGCCATGTGTTGGGGCAGGTCACGCCGCGCCAACAGGCCGCCGTGGATGCGCGGGTGCAGCGTCTTCACGCGGCCGTCCAGCATTTCCGGGAACCCGGTGATTTCAGCCACTTCAGTCACCTTCAGGCCGGCGTCAGCCAGCAGCCGCGCGGTGCCGCCTGTGGACAGCAGCCGCACGTCCAGGGCCGCCAATTCGCGTGCGAATTCGACAATGCCGGTCTTGTCTGACACCGAGATGAGTGCAGTCTTCATTTGATGAGCTTGTGGTCCAGCAGCTTGCGCCGCAAGGTGTTGCGGTTAATGCCCAGCCATTCAGCAGCACGGCTCTGGTTGCCTTCGGCGTGGCGCAGCACCACGTCGAGCAAGGGCTTTTCGGCGGCGCCGATAAAAAGATCGTGCAGCGCGCCGGGCTCGGCGCCGCGCAGGTCAAGCAGGTACTGCTCCACGCTGGCGCGGACGCAGTCGTCGATGGCTTTGCGGCTCACCGGGGCGCCTTCACGCAGCCCTGCACGTTCATGCGGCGATAGCCTGCAGGGGGTCGTTGGCCGCAGCGGGTGTAGCAAGCGCATCGGGCAGCAACGTGTGGCGGTCGGCCAGTGCGTCGAAGTAGCGGCCCACGGCGTCGATCTGCTCTCGACAGTCATCGATCAAATTCATGGTGGCGCGGAATTCTTCGCCTCCTGGCAGCGCCTTCACCGCCCAGCCGATGTGCTTGCGCGCGCTGCGCACGCCGGTGGTTTCGCCGTACAGCGCGTGGTGGTCCAGCAGGTGTTCGGTGAGCCAGCGCTGCACGTCGCGCACCGGCGGCGCTGGCAGCAGCGTGCCGTGGGCCAGGAAGTGCGCCACCTCGCGAAAGATCCACGGCCGGCCTTGTGCGGCGCG
>JANMKK010000174.1:0-16839 GCA_031372005.1 Rubrivivax sp. | reverse complement strand
CGCCAACTGGCCGCATTGCTGGGCCACAAACGACAGGTTCAACATGGCGATGGCCGCGCCGTAGCGGCTGCCAATGCGCTGGTAAGCGGCCAGGGCTTGTTCGCCGTAGGCCGTGGCCTGTTCCGGGTGGCGCTGCGCCAGATGACCGACGCTGAGGTTGTTCAACGCGCTGGCTTCGGTGTAGGTGTCGCCAGCAGCGCGGGCCAGTGTCAGCGCGGCGTGGGCGTGGGTGCGGGCTTCTTCGTGTCGGCCCTGCCGGCCCAGCGCCATGATCAGCGTGTTGTGGGTCTTGGCGGCCTCGGCCGGGGCCAGCGCTTCGGCTGCGGCCAGACGCCGCAGGCCCAGCAGGTGGGCCTCTTCATGGGCGCCGTCCATGCACAGGCGGTACATCCGGGTCTGGGCGGCGATGAGCCGTTGCACGTCGTCGTCGTGCGCTTCGGCGTGGGCTTCGAGGGCCGCGATGGCCTGTTCGTGTTCGCCCACATTGCCCCGGCGCGACCACACGTTGGCGCGCACGCGCAGCAAGGCGAATCTGCGCTGCGGGTCGCCGCCGCTGTCCAGCGCCAAAGCACGGTCGGCATGCGCCAGCGCCGCGCTGTCGGCATGGCGGTGGGCGGCTTCCTGCGCGGCCAGTGCCCAGTGCTCGGCGGCGCGGTCAGGGACACCTGCGCGTTCAAAGTGCTCGGCGATCAGGCCCGCAAATTCTGCGCCTCGGCCGGTGCTGCGCGCTTCCAGCCACAGCGCGGCGCGCTCGTGCTGTTCACGCTTGTCGCGCTTGAGCACGGTGCCGTAGGTAACCTCGTGCAGCAGGTGGTGGCGGAAGGCAAATTCCTGGGTGTCACCGAAAGCGCTGCTCTCGTGCGGCAGCGCCAGCGCACGCTGGCACAGCGCCAGCAGCTCGCTGGGGGCGCGCGCGTCCAGCGACGCCAGGGCATCGTCCCAGAACACGGCGCCCACCACGCTGGCCTGCTGCAGCGCGCGCCGCTGCGGCGCCAGCAGGGCGTCCAGCCGGGCCTGCAGCACGCCCACCAGGGTGGTGGGCACCTGCAGCTGCTGCAGGCCCCCAGCCGCCAACTGCCAGGGTGTGGTGGTGGTGACCAGCACCCCCTGGTCCACCAACATTTGCAGCAAGGCTTCCATGTAGAAGGGGTTGCCGTCGGTGCGGTCGATCAGCAACTGCTGCAGTGACAGCCCGTCCGGGTGCTGCTGAAGAGGCGACAAGAGCGAACGCGCCAGCGCCTGCCGGTCGTCGGTGTCCAGCGGCTGCAAGGTCAGCAGGCGGTGCGCGGGCCAAGCCGTGCCCCAGCCGGGCCGGCGGTCCAGCAGTTCGGGCCGGGCGGCGCACAGCAGCAGCAGCGGGATATCGCGGCCAGCGCTGGCCAGATGTTCGATGGCATCGAGCGAGCCGTCGTCGGCCCAGTGCAGGTCGTCCAGCGTCAGCACCACCGCGGGCACCCGCACAGCGGGCGGCTGCAGCGCCGCGCCCAGCAGGCGCAGGTATTCGACCCAGGCGTGGAAGGCACGGGCGCGCAGTTGTTTGCCGTCTTGCAGGATGCCCGCAATGAAGGGGCTGGCGCTGAAGTCCAGCCCGATCAGCTGGCCGAGCAAGGCCGTCTGTTCCAGCGCGCGGTCACCAAACAGCGTGGCCAGCCCGGCGGCCAGCTTGGCCTGCGCCACATCCAGCGGGTCGCTGTCCTGCACGTCAAAGCGCCGAAACAGCAGGTCGCGGATCACGCCGTACGGCTGGTGCAGACCCTGCGGGTGCGCGCTGGCGCGCAGCAGCGTGGTGGACGGGTCCGCGACAAACAACGCGGCTTCAAATTCGGCCACCAGCCGCGTCTTGCCCAGGCCCGCTTCGCCGATCAGCGTGACCCCTTGCTGCA
Organism: Rubrivivax sp.; assembly: GCA_031372005.1. GTDB lineage: Bacteria > Pseudomonadota > Gammaproteobacteria > Burkholderiales > Burkholderiaceae_C > Rubrivivax. Next base: position 14,956 of record JANMKK010000174.1, on the reverse strand, counting down.
AGCGCCCGGTCTGCACGGCCGCCAGTGCGGCGTGCATCTGCAGCAAGTCGCCCTCACGCCCGACGAGCGCCGCGGTGGCACCGTCCAAGCCCCGCCGCACGGCCTGCGCGCTGCGCGGGCGTTCGCGGTCGACGCGGTAGGTGAGCATCGGCGCATCGATCCCCTTGATGCGAATGGCCTGGCCTTCCTGCACATCGAAGCGGCCCTGCACCAAGCGGTAGGTGTCCACGCTGACCCGCAAAGTGCCTGGCGCCGCGCTTTGCTCCATGCGCGCGGCGATGTTGACGGCGCTGCCGCGGATCGTGCCTTCGGCGTCCACCCCACCACCCAGCAGCACCGGGCCCGAGTGGATGCCGACCCGCACGTCAAAGCCACCATGGCCGTGCACGGCCTGCACCTCGGCACCCACCCGTCGGCCGTCGGCCAGCAGCGCCAGGCCGCAGCGCACGGCTCGTTCGGCGTCGTCTTCGTGCACCTCCCCCGCACCAAAGCCGGCCAGCAGGTTGTCGCCCGCGTATTGCAGCACGCGCCCGCCGTGGGAATGCACGGTGGCGGTGAAGCGCGCCAGCGCGCCGTCCATCACGGCGTGGACCTCTTCAGGGTCCAGCCGCTGGCCGAGCGCGGTGGAGCCCACCACGTCCAGGAACAGGATGCTGACCAGGCGCAGCGCCTGTTCGGGTTCAGCGTCGGCTGGGGCCGCATCTGGCGTGGTCTGCAAAGACTGCAGTTGCGCCCGCAGGCCGGCCACCGCCACGTCGACGACGGCGTCGCCCAGCAAGGCGCGCTGCGCTTGCAGCGCCGCCATTGCCGCCTGCAGCGCGTGCACACCGCTCATGGCTTGCGCTTGCGCAATTCCAGCAGCACCCAATCAGGCCGGTCCGAAATGATGCCGTCAACATCCATGTCCAGAAGCCTGTTCATCATCGCCGGCTCGTTCACCGTCCAGGGGATGACGCTGATGCCCAACGCTTGCGCTTCGGCGCGCAGCGCCGGCGTCAGGAAGGTCTGGTTCGGCGCCCAGATGCGGCCCCCAGCCGCGTGCACGGCCTTGGGCACGCTGCCGCCGTGCCGGTCAGCGTCAAAGCCGGCCAGCCAAGGTGACGGGCCGCCGTCTGCGGCGCGGGCCAGGGTGCGCGGCGACGTCAGGTACATCGTGCGGATTTCGGGCGCTTCTTTCTGCACCACCTGCAGCGTGCGCCAGTCGAAGGACTGGATCATCGTGCGCGCCTGCATGCCGCCCTGGCGGATTTCGGCGATGACGCGGCGGGCAAACGCTTCGGGTGGCAGCGTCGCGGCCGCGTCCAGCGGCGACAACTTGGTTTCGCAGTCGAAGCCGATCCGGGTGTTGCCGGACTTGCGCACCAGGTCAAAGAGGTCGGACAGGCGCGGCACGCGGGTGCCGTCCACGGCCTGCTGATCGGGGAAGCCCTTGGCGTAATCGGTGCCCGGCTTCAGCCGGCCGACGTCATAACGCTGCAATTCGGCGAAAGTGAGTTCAGCGATCGCCGGGCCGCGCACTTGCAGCCACTGGCCGTCAGGCCCGCGCGTGGTGTCGGGGTTCAGCCACAGGTCATGGTGCACCACCACCACGCCGTCGCGCGTGATGGCCATGTCGCATTCCAGCGTCGTCACACCGAGATCCAGCGCCTTCTGGAAAGCCGGCAAGGTGTTTTCGGGTGCCAGGCCGCGCGCGCCACGGTGACCTTGCAGGTCAAAAGCGCGTGCAGCGGGCGCCACGGCAGGCTGCGCCACGGTGGCGGCGGTGATCAGCGCGCAGGCTGCGGCGCAGCATGCTTTGCGAATGATCGAGCGGTGGGTTGCCATCGGGTATCTCCTGCCTGGGCTTCGGGTCGGAGCGGAGAATAGTGCGTTTGAATCCATTGGCTCGCGTCCTGCACCACCCCACCATGAGCAACGCCATCACCCGCTTCGCCTTCCCCACCCCCATCCACTTCGGCGCTGGTGCGCGCAAACTGGTGGCTGCGCATTTGCTTGAGCGTGGCATTCAGCGCCCGCTCATCGTCACCGACCGTGCACTGGCCGCACTGCCCGTGATGGCGGAATTCAAATCGCACCTGCAAGGCCTGGATGTCGCGGTGTTCGACGGCGTCTTCGGCAACCCCACTTGCGCGCAGGCCATGGCCGGCGCTGCGGCCTTCAAGGCGCATCGGGCCGATGCCGTCATCGGCTTCGGCGGCGGCGCAGCGCTGGACGTGTCCAAGGTCGTCGGCCTGATGGCCGTGCACGATGGCGACGTGCTGGAGTACGTGTGGGACCACCCGCAGCTGCGGCCCATCGTCAACCCGCTGCCTTATTGCATCGCGCTGCCCACGACATCCGGCACCGGCAGCGAAGTGGGCCGCAGCGCGGTCGTGTCCGAGGATGACACGCACATCAAGCGCACCGTCTTCAGCGCCAAGATCCTGCCGCAGGCGGTGTTTGCAGACCCCGAACTCACGCTTGCGCTGCCGGCTGCCATCACCGCCGCCACCGGCATGGACGCGCTCACCCACAACATCGAAAGTTATCTGTCTCCCGCCTACCACCCGCTGTGCGACGGCATTGCGCTTGAAGGCCTGCGCATCGGCGCGCGCGCGCTGGCCAGCGCTGTCGCCGAGCCCGGCAACCTGCAGGCGCGGGCCGACATGATGATGAGCAGCCTGATGGGCGCCATCGCCTTCCAGAAAGACCTGGGTGGCGTGCACGCCTGCGCGCACGCGCTGGGCGCTGTGTGCGACATGCACCATGGCCTGGCGAATGCACTGATGATCGACAGCGTGCTGGCCTGGAACCATGAAGTGGTGCCGCGCAAGTTCGACGATCTGGCGCATGCGGCGGGTCTCAGCGGTGGCGGCGCCGCTGTCGTGCCTTGGCTCCGGCAGCTGAAGCAGCAGATCGGCATCACCGGCGGCCTGGCGTCGCGCGGGGTGACGGATGAACACCTGCCGCGCCTCAAGCACCTGGCGAACATCGACTTCACCAGCCAGACCAACCCCCGCCCGGCCACCGAAGCCGACTACGGACGCCTGTTCCTGCAGGCGATGTGAACCAATGGACGCACTCGACACACTCGACACACTCGACATCCACAACCCCGCGACGGGGCAGCTGATCGCCACGCTGCCGGCCGACGGCAGCGCCAGCGTCGCCGCCAAAGCCGCCGCCGCGCGCGCTGCGCAGCCGGCCTGGGCGGCATGGCCGATTGAAGAGCGGCTGGCCTGCATCCGGCGCTTCCGCGCTGCGCTGGTGGCCGAAGTGGACACACTCGCCATCACGCTGACGCAAGAGATGGGCAAGCCGGTGTCCCAAGCCAGGGGCGAGATCAACGGCCTGCTGGGGCGCATCGATTTCTTCCTGGAGCAAGCCGAGCCCACGGCAGCCGACGAACACGTCTTCGACGGCGGTGGTGTGCACGAGAAGATCAGCCACATCCCGCTTGGGGTGGTGGCCAACATCTCGGCCTGGAACTACCCGTACTTCGTCGGCTGCAACGTCATCGTGCCGGCGCTGCTGACCGGCAATGCCGTGCTCTACAAGCCCAGCGAACACGCCACGCTGACGGGCCTGAACATCACGCGGCTGCTGCACGGCGCGGGTGTGCCGAAGGACGTGATGCAGTGCCTGGTGGGTGGGGGCGCGGTGGGCGCGGCACTGCTGCACCAGCGCATCGACGGCGTCTTCTTCACCGGCAGCCACGCCACCGGCCAGCGCATCGCCGTCGCACTCGCACCGCGCCTGGTGAAGCTGCAGCTGGAACTGGGCGGCAAGGACCCGATGTACGTGCGTGGTGACATCAGCAGCCCGGCAGACCTGAAAGCCGCCGCAGACAGCCTGGCCGATGGCGCCATGTACAACACCGGCCAGGCCTGCTGTTCGGTCGAACGCATCTACGTGCACGACAGCATCCACGACGCCTTCGTGCAGCACTTTCTGGCCACCGTCGCCACCTTCAGATTGGGCGACCCGCTCAGCCCCGACACTTACTTCGGCGCCATCACCCGCGCCCCGCAACTGGCGCTGCTGGAAGCCCAGGTGGCCGACGCCGTGGCCAAGGGCGCCACGCTGCACGGCGGTGGCGAATTTTCAGGCGTGCGCCGCCCCGGCCCCGGCAACTGGTTTGAGCCTGCGGTGTTGACGAACGTGAACCACAGCATGGATTTGATGGTTGAGGAAAGCTTTGGCCCCGTCATCGGCATTCAAAAGGTCAGCAGCGACGATGAAGCCGTGGCGCTGATGAACGACACCCGCTATGGCCTGACCGCAGGCATCTACACCAAGGACGAGGCCGTGGCGCGCGCACTGCTGCGCCAAGTGAATGCCGGCAGCGTTTACTGGAATTGCTGTGACCGCGTGAGCCCACGTCTGCCCTGGTCGGGCCACGGCGATTCGGGCCTGGGGCTGACGCTGTCGCACCACGGCATCCTGGCTTTCACGCGACCCAAGGCCTGGCATCTGCGGTCACCTTGACTTTGATCTTGAACGTGCCAGCGTGAAGCTCGCGCTCTTCGACCTGGACCACACGCTGCTGGACGGCGACAGCGACGTGCTGTGGTGCGACTTCCTGATGGACCGCGGCGTGCTGGACCGTGCGGCCTTTGCCGAACGCAACACCGCGATGGCGCGCGACTACGCAGCTGGCAGCGTCAGCGCAGCGGCTTTCTGCGATTTCTACGTGTCCACGCTGGCCGGGCGCACGCGCGCGCAGTGGGAACCCCTGCGCCAAGCCTTCCTGCATGACGTGGTGTCGCCCCGCATCGGCTCGCCTGCCCGCGCATTGGTGCGCAGCCAGCAGGACGCGGGCGCACTGGTGGTGCTGACGACGGCCACCAACCGTTTCATCACCGAATTAACGGCGCGTGACGTTGGCATCGAACACCTCATCGCCACCGACTGCGAATTGGGCGCGGACGGCTGCTTCACCGGCCGCACCACCGGCACGCTGAACATGCGAGAAGGCAAGGTCACGCGCCTGCACGCCTGGCTGGCTGCGCGCGGCCGGGTGCTGGCCGACTTTGAGTCCTGGGCCTACAGCGATTCAAGCAACGACCTGCCGCTGCTGACTGCCGTGCAGCACGCCGTGGCCGTGCACCCCGATGCCCGCCTGGCGGCCGAGGCCACGCGCCGGGGCTGGCCGGTGTTGCGGCTGCACGGGCCGAAGTCTTCATAAGTCCCGCGCGCAGCCGGCATGCAAAGCCGGCATGGCACTTGGTGACAAATTCGGTGCCGGGGCCTCTACAGTCCTGAGCCACGCCGCAGCCCACTGCACCCCATCGTCCAAACCGGCGCCAGCCCATGCGGCAGGCCCGACGCGCGCGGCCCCAAACCGGAGCACACCCCCATGCAATCCAACCTGTCCTACGTCCACCCCAGCCCCAACAGCCCCTGGGGCACCTACCTGTCGCAGGTGGACCGCGTCGTGCCCTACCTCGGCAACCTGGCCAAATGGGTGGAAACACTCAAGCGCCCCAAGCGCGCGTTGATCGTCGACGTGCCGATCGAAATGGACAACGGCGATGTCGCCCACTTCGAGGGTTATCGCGTCCAGCACAACTTGAGCCGCGGCCCCGGCAAGGGCGGCGTGCGTTACCACCCCGACGTGACGCTGGAAGAGGTGATGGCCCTGAGCGCCTGGATGACCGTGAAGTGCGCTGCCGTCAACCTGCCGTACGGCGGCGCCAAGGGCGGCATCCGCGTTGATCCGAAGGCGCTGTCGATCAAGGAACTGGAACGGATGACGCGCCGCTACACCAGCGAGATCGGCATCATCATCGGCCCGCAGCGCGACATCCCCGCGCCCGACGTCAACACCAACGGCCAGATCATGGCCTGGATGATGGACACCTACAGCATGAACACCGGCACCACCGCCACCGGCGTGGTCACCGGCAAGCCCATCCACCTGGGCGGCTCACTCGGGCGCGTGAAGGCCACCGGGCGCGGCGTCTTCGTCACCGGCCGTGAAGCCGCACGCCGCATCAACCTGAACCTGAACGGTGCCCGCGTGGCCGTGCAGGGCTACGGCAATGTGGGCTCGTCAGCGGCTGAACTGTTTGCGCAGGCCGGCGGCATCGTGGTGGCGGCGCAGGACCACACCGGCACCATCTTCAACGACAAGGGTCTGGACATCGCTGACCTCGCGGCCTACGTGCGCACACGCGGTGGGGTGGGCGGTTTCCCCGGCGCCGATTCCACAAGCTCGGCGACAGACGGCGAAGCCTTCTGGGACGTGAAGTGCGACATCCTGATCCCGGCTGCACTCGAAGGCCAGATCACGGCGGCCCGCGCCAACCGCGTCAAGGCCCGGCTGGTGCTGGAAGGCGCCAACGGCCCGACGGTGCCCGAAGCCGACGACATCCTGGCCAGCCGCGGCGTGCTGGTGGTGCCCGACGTGATCTGCAACGCCGGTGGTGTGACGGTGAGTTACTTTGAATGGGTGCAGGACTTCAGCAGCTTCTTCTGGACCGAAGACGAAATCAACGTGCGCCTGGACAAGATCATGGTCGACGCGCTGAAGAAGATCTGGGACACCGCCGACCGCCACAAGACGACGCTGCGCACCGCGACCTTTGCGGTGGCTTGCGAACGCATCCTGACGGCGCGCGAAGAGCGCGGGCTTTATCCCTGAACCGAGCCCTGTCATCCCACACGAAAGTCATCGATCAAGTATTCGGCATACGCTAAACTGATCGACATGGACACCGTCACTGTCTCACCCAAGTTCCAGGTTGTCATTCCCCTGGCCGTGCGTGAACGCATCAAGCTGCGCGCGGGCACCAAGCTGATGGTGGTGGCCTTCAATGGGGGCCTGCGCCTGATGCCCCTGGTGCCGGCGGCCAGCCTGCGCGGCATCGCCCGGGGCATCAACCCTGAGATTGCCGTCGAAGCCGACCGGCCGCTGTGACCCCGCGAGCCCCTGTGCGCAAGGCCCCGGTGGCGCGGCGCAGCAAGGTGGCGGCCACAGCGCCGATCGTCCTGGATTCGTCCTGCTGGCTGGAATTCTTTGCCGACACGCCCCGTGCGGACCTGTACGCCAACGCCATCGAAAAAGCCGAACAACTGGTGGTGCCCGTGCTCACTTTGTACGAAGTCACCAAGAAGCTGTCCCGCGAAGCCGGTGATGATGTTGCGAGCGCCGCCTTGTCATTGATGCAGCGCGGCACCGTGGTGCCGATTGACACGGCACTGGCCCTGGCCGCCGCCACCAACGGACTGCCCTTGGCCGACAGCCTGATCTACGCCACCGCCCAGCTCCACGGCGCCGAGTTGTGGACGCAGGACGCGCACTTTGGGGGCCTGGTCGGCGTGAAGTACTTCCCCAACGGCTAGGCGCGTGGGACTTGCCACAATCACAGCATGAACACCCCCAACTCTTCCAACCCCTTCGCGGCCCAGGCTGCCTACGGCTCCACGGGCTACGGCAGCGCGGCCCCTGTGGCAAGCCAGCAACCCACTGCCGCAGGCAGCTTCGTCTACGACATCACCGAAGCCGACTTCCAGGCCCAGGTTATCGAGCGGTCGATGCAGGTGCCCGTGCTGCTGGACTGCTGGGCGCCCTGGTGCGGGCCTTGCAAGTCGCTGGGGCCGATGCTGGAAAGGCTGGCCGAAGCTTACGGCGGCGCCTTCGAGCTGGCCAAGATCGACACCGACCAGGCGCCCAACCTGTCGGCCGCGCTGCGCATTCGCAGCATCCCGCTGGTCGTGCTGTTCATTGGCGGGCAGCCGGTGGACCAGTTCACCGGCGCACTGCCCGAAGGCCAGATTCGCGCCTTCCTCGACAAGCACCTGCAGCCCCCGGGTGACCCGATGGAGGAGGTTCGTGCGCAGGCCGCCCAGGCCACGCCCGAAGAGGCCGAAGCCTTGTTGGATGAAGCCTTGCAAATGGTGCCCGGCCACCCCGACGCGACGGCCGACCTGGCCGAACGCTGGCTGGCCCGCGGCGCCGCGCTGGACGAGGTGGCGGCGCTGCTGGACGCCGTGCCGGCGGATGCCCAAGGCGCCCGCGGCGACCGCGACAGCGCGCTGCGCAAGCGCCTGCAGATTTTGGCCAACCGCCCGGCCGGCGACCCGGCCGCGCTGGCAGCGCGCATCGCGGCCAACAGCCGGGACTTTGAAGCCCGCTTTGCGCTGGCCGCGCTGCAGGCCTTTGAAGGCGACTTCGGTGCCGCCTTCGACCAGTTGCTGGAAGTGGTGCTGCGCGACAAGGCCGAAGGCAAGCCCGACCGCGAACGTGCGCGCAAACAACTCATCGACTGGTTTGTGGCCTGCCCCGACACTGACGCCGTCAGCCGCGGGCGGCGCTATCTGGGGATGTACCTCAATTGAACCGCCAAGGCCCTAAAACGCCGTTCAGTCCAGCTTGATGCCACGCTGGGTGATCAGGCTGGACCAGCGCTCGGCCTCGGCCTTCACATAAGCCGCAAACTGGTGCGGCCCGCGCGGCTGCACGTCGGCGCCCGCAGCGGCAAACTGGCTCTTCACTTCAGCGTTAGCCAACACCTTGCGCAGCGCGGCCGACAGCCGGTCCACCACCTCGCGAGGCAGCCCCGGCGGACCCACCAGGCCCTGGAAGCCCACCGATTCCAGACCCGCCAGGCCCTGCTCCCGCACCGTCTGCACATCCGGCAGGTTGGCGTCGCGCTTGGCGCCGGTGACGGCCAGCGCCTTCAGGCGGCCGCCCTTGATGTGCGGCAGCAGCACGGTGCCGGCGTCGATCAGCAAGTGCGTCTGGCCGCCGATCAAGTCCGTCACTGCGGGCGCGCTGCCTTTGTAGGGCACGTGCAGCAGGTCGATGCCGGCCACGCTGTTGAGCAGTTCACCGTTCAGGTGCGTCGATGCACCGGGGCCGCCGCTGGCGAAATTGGCTTTGCCGGGGCTTGCCTTGGCCCAGGCCACAAACTGCTTCAGGTCTTGCGCCGGGTGGTCGGCGCGGGTGGCCGCGATGTAGCTGGTTTCTGCGATCTGCCCGATGTAGCTGAATTGCCGCACCGGGTCGTAGGGCATCTTCGTCTGCAGGTAGGGCGCAATGGCAAAGGGCCCCGTGTTGGCCACCAGCAGCGTGTAGCCGTCAGGCGCGGTGCGGGTCAGTTCGGTGGCCGCAATGACGCCACCGGCACCGGGCTTGTAGTCGATGACCACGGGCTGGCCCAGCGCCGCTTCAAGCCCCAGCTGGATGGTGCGTGCCGTGAAGTCGATGCCCCCGCCGGGCGTGAAGCCAACGATCAGCTTCAGCGGCTTGTTCGGGTAGGCGGCCTGCGCGCGCGCGGCGTGCGGGCCCGCCGCAAGGACGGCAGCGGCGGCGGTCAACAGGGTTCTGCGGTGCATGGGGTCCCCAAGGCTGTGGAGCGCTGATCTTAGGCAGTCACTCAATGTCCAGCGGCGGCAAGCCATTGGTCCACCGGCAACACGCGCCGTCGCCCTGCCGGCGTGCCCACCACCAGCGCGCCTGCACCGGTGGCCAGGACGACGAAAAGCTGGGGCCAGAAGACGCCGTCGTTGGCGCCAAACCGGTTGGCGCGAAAGGCGCTGACGACCCAGGTCAGTGGCAGGTAGGGGTGCAGCGCCAGGAAGACCTCGTCGCTCAGCTGAATCGGCAGCAGCACGCCGGCCGCAGGCCGGCAGCAGGCCGCCCGCCTGGTAAGGACGCCTGGACGTGTCAAGCGGGAAGGCCGCGCCAAGTCATTGCGCGGTGCGGCGCGGCGCGCCAGGTGTCAATCCACGCCCGCCAGCAGCTCGGCATTGCCACCGGCTGCGGCCGTGTTGATGGTCACCGTCTGCTCGGCGCAGAAACGGTACAGATAGTGCGGCCCGCCGGCCTTGGGGCCGGTGCCGCTCAGGCCTTCGCCGCCGAAAGGCTGCACGCCCACCACCGCGCCGATCATGTTGCGGTTGACATAGACGTTGCCGATGCGCGCGGCGTCAGCGATGCGCTGCGCGCGGCTGTCGATGCGCGTCTGCACGCCCAGCGTCAGGCCGTAGCCCAGGGCGTTGATCTGGCGCACGACGTCCATCACGTCACACGCAGCGCCCGGGCGGCTCTGGCCTGGCCCCCAGCGCACGACGTGCAGCACGGGGCCGAAGATCTCGGCCTTCAGGTCGGCAATGCGGTTGATCTCAAAGGCCACCGGCGGCACCAGGCGCGGGAAGGTCGAGGTGACTGCCGTTTCGCCCAGCAGCCTGGCGTCGCCGCGCAGCCGTTGCACGTGGGCGCTGATGCCGGCGAAGGCTTCGTCGTCGATGACGGGGCCGACATCCGTGGCCAGCAACGCCGGGTCGCCAACGTTCAGTTCTTTCAACGCCCCGCGCAGCATCTCGATCACGCCGTCGGCGATTGCCTCGTGCACGCACAGCAGCCGCAGCGCGCTGCAGCGCTGGCCGGCGCTGCGGAAGGCGCTTTGCACGTCGGCGTCGATGAGTTGTTCGGGCAGCGCGGTGCTGTCCACCACCATCGCGTTCAGACCACCGGTCTCGGCGATCAGCGGCACGATCGGGCCGTCCTTGGCCGCCAGCGTGCGGTTGATGAGCCGCGCCACTGGCGTGCTGCCGGTGAAGCACACACCCGCCGTGTGCGGGTGCGCGACCAGCGCGGCGCCCACCGTTTCGCCCAGGCCGTGCAGCAGCGCGACGGCGTCGGCGGGCACGCCCACTTCATGCAGCAAGGCGACGAAGCGCTGCGCCACTTGCGGCGTCTGCTCGGCAGGCTTGGCCGCCACCGTGTTGCCGGCCACGAGTGCCGCCACCACCTGCCCGGCGAAGATCGCCAGCGGAAAATTCCAGGGGCTGATGCAGACGAAGACACCGCGGCCGTGCAGGCGCAGGACGTTGCTTTCGCCGGTGGGGCCCGGCAACACCTGATCCAGCAATCGCGCTTCAGCCTGGTCGGCGTAATAACGGCAGAAGTCCACGGCCTCGCGCACCTCGGCCACGCAGTCGGAAAGCGTCTTGTGCGCTTCCTTCACCAGCAAGCCGCAGTACTCGGGCAGGCGCGCGTCCAGCAGGTCACCGGCCTTGCGCAGCAGCGCGGCGCGCTCTTGCAGCGGGCGCGCGCTCCAGGCGCCAAAGCCGGTATGCAGACGCTGCATGGTGGCCTGGACTTCATCGCTGCCAGCCATCGGCAGGGTGTTGATGCGCGTGGCCGCAACGGCTTCGTCCAGCGGCGCGCGCATCGCGTTGCAGGCCAGGTCGGCGCCGGTGGAGTTGCGCCGATCCGCCCCATACAGCGCCCCCGGCAACGGCAGCGCGGGTGCCGTCGATGCGGCCAGTGGTGACGCCAGCAGCACCTCGGCGCTCACTGCCTCGTCCGCCAGCTGGTGCACAAAAGAGGAATTGGCGCCGTTCTCCAGCAGCCGGCGCACCAGGTAGGCCAGCAGGTCGCGGTGTTCGCCCACCGGGGCATAGACGCGGCAAGGTACGGACCCATCCTTCAACACTTCGCGATAGACGCCTTCGCCCATGCCGTGCAGGCGCTGCAGCTCAAACTTCGCACCCGCCCGCCGGGCCAATTGCAGGATGGCCGCGATGGTGCCCGCGTTGTGGGTTGCAAACTGCGGGTAGATCACTTCGTGGTGGCGCACCAGCGCGGCGGCGCATGCCAGGTAGCTGATGTCGGTGTGGTGCTTGTGCGTGAACACCGGGTAGCCGGCCAAGCCGCTTTCCTGCGCGCGCTTGATCTCACCGTCCCAGTAGGCGCCCTTCACCAGCCGCACCATGAAGCGCAAGCCGTGCAGCCGCGCGATGCGCGCCACTTCGTCCACCACCTGCAGCGCCCGCGTCTGGTAAGCCTGCACCGCAAGCCCGAAGCCCTGCCACTGCGGGTGGTGCTGGGCGATGTGCGCGGCCAGGGTGTCCAGCAGGTCCAGCGACAGCTCCAAGCGGTCACTTTCTTCGGCGTCGATGGTGAGGTTGATGTTGGCCTTTGCGGCCTGGTCCACCAGGCCCTTGACGCGTGGCAGCAGTTCGGCGGTGATGCGTTCGCGCTGAGCATCTTCATAACGCGAAAACAGTGCGCTCAACTTGATCGATATGCCGTCGGCCGTCATGGGTGACGTGGCCACCTGGCCGGCGGCTATTGCACCGATGGCATCGCCATAACTTGCCAGATAGCGTTGTGCATCGGCTTCGGTGCGCGCGCCTTCACCCAGCATGTCGTAGCTGAAGCGCAGCGGGTTCATCGCCTTGCGCTGGCCGGCGGCTTCAGCCATCGCTTCGTTGATCGTGCGGCCCAGCACAAACTGCCGGCCCAGCAGCTGGATGGCGCGCACGGTGGCCGCCACCACGGTGCGCGCGCCCAGGCGCTGCAGCAGCCCTGGCGGGTTGTCGGACGGGCTTGTGGATTCCGGCAGGAACTTCTTCGACAACGAAATGGCGCTGGCACTGATCTGCGCCAGCATCTTGTGCGGGCTGCCTTCGGCCGCCGCGCCGTCAAAGCCGCCGCGGCCCAGCTGGTCGGCGGTCAGTGCGATGGCCGTTTCGGCGTCGGGCACACGCAGCAGCGCTTCGGCCAGCCGCATCAGCGCCAGGCCCTCGGTGCTGTTGATGGGATATTCGCGCAGCAGCGATTCCATGGCCCAGAAAGGCGCCGGCTGCTCGCGCACCGCCTGCACCCAGGGGCTGCCGGTGGCCACCACCGCAGGCCAGTCCAGCGCGCCCTGCACGGCGGCCAGTGCCTCGGCCACGGCGGTGGCTTCGGGCCGGTACGGGAATGGAAGGCGGGCAGGCGGGCAAAGAACTGTCATGGCGAACTCGCAAGGTGTGGGGTGAGCAGATGGAAGATCCAAGTCTGCAGCTTAGGTCCGCCAGGGCCGAACCGGATTCGGAAAACGCGGCGGCTGCCGGAGAATCATCCACCATGGAAACTGACTTCACCCCTGACACCAGCCTGCTGCGCGGCGACCGTGGCGACCGTGGCCTGGACAAGATCGACCGCCGCATCCTGCGCGTGCTGCAGGCCGACGGCCGCATCAGCAACCTGAAGCTGGCTGAAGAAGTGCACCTGTCGCCCACCGCGGTGCTGGAACGCGTCAAGCGCCTGCACCGCGAAAACTACATCCTGGGTTACGAAGCAAGACTGAACCCGGTGAAGCTGGGCGCAGGCCTCCTGGTGTTTGTCGAGATCCTGCTCGACCGCACCGTGCACGACGTGATGGACACCTTCAAGGCCGCCGTGCAGGTGCGCCCGGAGATTCTGGAAGCGCACCTGGTGGCCGGTGGCTTTGACTACTTGCTGAAGACCCGCGTGGCCGACATGGCGGCCTACCGCCAGTTCATCGGCAGCGTGATCTGGACACTGCCCGGCGTGCGCGAGACCCGCACTTATGCGGTGATGGAGGAAGTGAAGAACTCTTCGCTGCTGCCGGTCTGAGCACCGGGCCCGCTGGCCTGGCAGTTGCAGTCGGGCATGAGCGCGTCGTGAGGGCGCGGCGCCACGGCGTCCATCAGGGCGCGCGCTGCAAAGGCGCGTGGGGACGCATCGTCAGTGGATGGTCATGGCGTGGTGTGTCTGCGACCAGGCAGCCCCGTGCAGTGGAATATCGGGCAACAGATTTTTCAGCAGCAGGGATACGTCGGCCGGCGTCATGGGCCGCGCCAACAAATACCCTTGTCCCAGCTCGCAGCCCATCTCTTGCAGCTGCTGCAGCTGCACATCGGTCTCAATGCCCTCGGCCACCACGGTCTTGCCCAGCGAGCTGCCGAGCAGCACGATGGAGCGCACCACGGCGGCTTCGTTGGAACCGGCTTCAAGCCGGGTGACGAAGGAGCGGTCGATCTTGAGGCAGTCGATGGGCAGCGTGGACAAGTGGCTGAGCGACGAGTACCCGGTGCCGAAGTCGTCGATGGCCAGCGTCACGCCCATGCGGCGCAGCTCGCGCAGGAAGGGCAGGGCCCCTTCCAGACGCGACATCAGAATGTCTTCGGTGAGCTCGATGCACAGCTGTTCGGGCTTGAGCCCGGCTTCAACGATGGCGCGAGTCACACGCGCCACAAAAGCCGGGTGCGAGATGTCGTGGCCGGAGACGTTGACGTTCATCGTCAGCGCGGCCCAGGTCGAGTCGGATTGCTGCCATTCGCGCAACTGGTGGCAGGCCAGATGCAGCACGAAGTCGGTCAACTTGACCATCAGCCCGGCTTCTTCGGCGATTGGCAGGAAAGCCGCGGGTGCGATGGTGCCGTCTTGCGGGTGCTGCCAGCGCACCAGTGCTTCAAAGCCCGCCAGGCGGCCAGGCTCGGCGCCGACGAGCGCAAACACCGGCTGGTAGGCCACCGACAAGCGGCCGTCGTCAATGGCGCGGCGCAGGTCACCTTCCAGCCGCAGGCGGTTGGCCACTTCGGTGTGCAGGCTGGCGTCGAACAGCGCATACCGCGCCTTGCCGGCGCCCTTGGCCTTGTACATGGCGGTGTCGGCATCACGCAGCACGTCTTCGGGGCTGGTGTAGCCCAAAGCGCTGAAGGTGATGCCGATGCTGGCACTCGTCATCAGCTCCGTGCCGGCGACCAGGAAGGGGCGGCGCAAGGCGTCCATCAAGCGCTCGGCCAGGCCGACCACGCTGCTCTCGTGCTCGACATGGCGCACCAGCACACCAAATTCGTCGCCACCCAGCCGCGCCACGGTGTCGTGCGGGCGCAGGCTGCCCTGGATGCGCTGCGACACCTGCACCAGAAATTCGTCACCCGCGCTGTGGCCCAGGCTGTCGTTGATGAGCTTGAAGCGGTCGAAGTCCAGGAACATCACCGCGTAGGCGTGGTGCGGGTCGGCGCTGGCGTTGAGCTGCGCCACGGCCTGGCCCAGCAGTTCGTGGAAACGGCGGCGGTTGGGCAGGCCTGTCAGGCTGTCGTGGAAGGCCAGGTGGTGCAGGCCTTCTTCGGCGTTGCGGCGTGCCGTGATGTCCTGCACCTGCAGGATCAGGCACGGCGCGCTGGCGCCGGGTTCGCTGAAAAAGCTGCAGTGCGAAGCCACCCAGAC
>JANMKK010000168.1:0-4981 GCA_031372005.1 Rubrivivax sp. | reverse complement strand
CAACGTAAGCCCAAGGGTCCCGTCATGTCGATCCGTGAAAATGGAGGTCTGAAATCACCGCCAAACCGCCGCCAAATCGTGCTGTGGCGACTGATAGGCCCTGCAAAAACTGGGTCACGCAGGTACTGGGCCATCATGGGGGTGTGCACCACGGGGCTGGCGGGAAACTGGCTGGCTGACGTGCTGGATGAGTGCGCGGCGGTCATCGGGGCAGGGGTGGTGGTGCGAGGGTTTATTGGAGGAGGCAGCGGGCACCATCGGTTCATGCCTTCAGTCCGTGCATTCAGTGGCACTGGATTCGCAGGCCAGGCGCCTGGCCCGTGCCGTGCAGCTCAAAAGTCAACAGCCAGTTCACGCCGCAGCGCATCCAAGAGGCAGCCTCAACGCGCGCCACCGGCACCTCGCGCGTCGGCGGGCGGCGGTGCAGGGGCATGCCGCCGGGGCCACCTTGGGCGCCTTTAGTATCTGGGTTGAATTTCATGCATACAGGTCAACAAGTTGATCATGTCAACGCGATACCGAACCCCGCCAGCGTCGTCTGCGCCAGGCCGTTCGCAACAAGCGCTGGACGGCTTGTTCGCGCTGGGGGGGCTGCCCTGCGCGGTGGCCTGCGTGACGCGCTGCAAGATGAACGGCTTGATCGATCAGCTCCGTGTGTTGCGTGAGCGACTGGCCGGTCCGCTGGCCCGCGCACCCTGACGGGCCGTGAAACTTCTGCGCTGCTTCCTTCCGATCCTGCTGCTGACCTTGCCGGTCCAGGCTGCCGCGCAAGCGGCCGCGCCTGCATCCAACAGCATGGCGAAACGCGTGCAGCCGTGCACCGTCTGCCATGGCCAGGAAGGCCGGGCCACCAACGCGGGCTACTTCCCGCGCATCGCCGGCAAGCCCGCCGGCTACCTGTATGCCCAGCTGCTGAATTTTCGCGATGGCCGGCGCCAGAACGCGGCCATGCAGGGGCTCATCGACACCTTGTCGGACGACTATCTGCGGCAGATCGCCAGCCACTTTGCGGCGCTGGACTTGCCGTACCCGCCCCCTTTGCCCGCGCAGGCTGGCGCAGCGGCACTGTCGCGCGGTGAAGCGCTGGTGCTGCAGGGCGACCGCGCGCGTGGCGTCCCGGCCTGCGCGTCCTGCCATGGTGCTGCGATGACGGGTGCGGCGCCTGCTGCAACCGCCGCCGTGCCCGGACTCCTGGGCTTGCCGCGCGACTACCTGATGGCGCAGCTGGGCGCCTGGCGGGCGGGCCTTCGCAAGGCAACGGCGCCCGACTGCATGGCGCAGGTGGCCACGCGGCTTTCGGCGGAAGACCTCAGCGCGGTCGCTTCGTGGCTGGCCGCACAACCCGTGCCAGGTGATGCCAGGCCGGCTGCGCGCGGGGCCGGCCCGTTGCCGCTTGACTGCGGACCGCAGCCGCCATGAAGGCCCTGCGATGGGCGCTGGCCGCAGCCACCTTGCTGACCGCCGTCGCCGCGCTGGTGGCATGGCTCAACGTGGGCGATGATGAGGAAATCGCGACCGACGTTGCAGCCAACATTGCAACCAACACCGCCGCCAACCCCGACGAGCGCAGCGCCACCACCAGCCTCATCCAGCGCGGCGCCTACCTGGCGCTGGCCGGCAACTGCATGCCCTGCCACACCGAGCGCGGCGGCCGCCCCTACGCGGGCGGCCGTGGCATCAGAACGCCCTTTGGCACGGTGCTGTCGTCCAACCTCACGCCCGAAGCCACCACCGGCATCGGCCGCTGGACCGGCGCCGACTTCTGGCGCGCCTTGCACCATGGCAGGTCCAAGGATGGGCGGCTGCTCTACCCGGTGTTTCCGTATCCCAACTACACGCAGGTCACGCGCGCAGACGCCGACGCGATCTTTGCCTACCTTCGCAGCTTGCCGGCGGTGCCACAGCCCAACAGACCCCACGCGCTGCGCTTTCCCTACAGCAGCCAGGCCGCACTGGCGGTGTGGCGCGCGCTCTTCTTCAAGCCAGCGGTTTTTGAGCCCGACAGCCAGCAGTCCGTGGCCTGGAACCGCGGTGCCTACCTGGTGCGCGGCCTGGGCCATTGCGGAGCCTGCCACGCGCCGCGCAACCGCCTGGGCGCCACCACTGGCAGTGTCGAACTGAGCGGCGGGCTCGTCGCGCAGCAGCACTGGTACGCACCGTCGCTGGCGACATCGCAAGAGGCCGGTGTGGCCGACTGGAGCGCGCAAGACATCCAGGCTTTGCTGAAGACCGGCCAGGCACCGCGCACGACGGGGTTGGTGACGGTGATGGGCCCGATGGCCGAGGTGGTGTTTCGCAGCACCCAGCACCTGGCCGACGCCGACCTGCGGGCCATGGCCACTTTTCTGCAGCAATTGCCGCAGGTGCCACAGGTGCAGAAAATGCCGGCGACCGTGCAGGCGACGGCTGTTGCCGACCCCGCAGCCATGGCGCGCGGCGCCACCGTGTACGCCGACCACTGCAGCAGCTGCCACGGCGAACAGGGGCAGGGCGGCGGTGCGGCTTACCCGGCGTACCCCGCGTTGGCCGGCAACCGCGCGGTGGTGATGGCGTCCGCAGCGAACGTCGTGCGCGTGGTGCTGGCCGGCGGCTATCTGCCCGCCACCGCCGGCAACCCTCAGCCCTACGGCATGCCGCCTTTCGGGCCCTTGCTGAACGACGCGCAGATCGCCGACGTGGCGACCTACATCCGCCAGTCCTGGGGCCACACCGCGGCGCAGGTGTCGCAGGTGGACGTGTTGCACAGCCGATGATTCAGCGGGCGGATAACGCGGCGCAGGCACCCGCAAGCACCCGCAAGCACCCGCAAGCACCGCTGACAATCAAGCGCTTCAACAGTTCACAAAACACCATGCCCATTCAGTGGTTCCCGGGTCACATGAACACGACCAAGAGGGCAATCGCCAAGCGAATGCCCGACATCGACGTGGTCATCGAACTGCTTGACGCGCGCCTGCCCGGGTCCAGCGCCAACCCGCTGCTGGCCGAGCTGACGGGCGCCAAGCCGAAGCTGAAGGTGCTGAACAAGCAGGACCTGGCCGACCCGGAACGCACGGCCCTGTGGCTGGCGCACTTCCAGGCTCAACCGGGCACCCACGCGCTGGCGCTGGACGCCAGCGTGGCCGCTCCGGCGCGCCAGTTGATCGAGGCCTGCCGTGCGCTGGCGCCGCTGCGGGGCGGCATGGTCAAGCCGGTGCGGGTTCTGATCTGCGGCATCCCCAACGTCGGCAAATCCACGCTCATCAACACGCTGATGGACAAGCGACATGCCAAGACCGGCGACGAGCCTGGCATCACGAAGATCGAACAGCAGATTGCGTTGGCCAGCGACTTCACGCTCTTCGACACACCCGGCATGCTGTGGCCGCGCATCGTGGTGGAACAGAGCGGCTACAACCTGGCCGCCAGCGGCGGCATCGGCCGCAACGCCTACGACGAAGAGGAAGTGGCCATGGCCCTGCTGGCCACGGTGCGTGAACGTTATGCAGACCGGCTGCAGGCGCGCTACAAGCTGGCCGACTTTTCAGCGCTGAGCGACGAAGGCCTGCTGATGGAACTGGGCCGCAGGCGCGGCGGCCTGCTGGCAGGGGGGCGCGTCAACATGCAGAAGGCGGCGGAGATCGCCATCAACGACTTCCGCAGCGGCGCCTGGGGCCGCATCACGCTGGAGACACCGGCAGACTTTGTGCAGTGGCTGGCCGCCGGCCAGGCGCGCGACGCCGAGAAACGCGCGGCGCGGGAGGCGCGCAGCCAGAAGCCCATGCCGCAGCGCGATGCGGCCAAGCTGCTGGAAGGTGACGAGCCAGCGGCCTGAAGCCACGCGGTGAATTGATGAAGCAGCAAACCGGCGCACCGCTGGAACTTGTGCGCTGCAGCGGCGAGCGCGTGACGCATCTGGGCATGTTGGAAGGCGTGCAGGACGGCGTCCGGACCAATCGCGCCCGGGGTATTCAGCGCGGGGGGCAGTCAGCGCTGGGCAGTCAGCGCGGGCTGGTGAGCGCGGGCTGGTGAGCCCAGCGCCGGCCACGGCTACATTGGCGCGTCGTCTGCCTCGGGTGCAGCAGCTTTGCGGATGCGCAGAGGCGCCTTCTTCACGGGCTCGGTGGCGGCCTGTACAAAGGCAGCGGTCGCATCCGGCTCCGCGCCTTCGACCGCTGCGCCGTCATCCTTGATGACCCGCGTGTACGGCGCCAGGATCTGCACCAGCTGCCCATAAACCTTCGGGTTGCCGGCCACCACTTCGCGCTGGTAGAGGTAGTCGCTTTCACCGGTGAAGTTGCCGATCAGTCCGCCCGCCTCGGTGATCATCAGCGAGCCGGCGGCGATGTCCCATGGGCTCAAGCCGGTCTCGAAGAAGCCGTCGTAGTAGCCGGCGGCCACGTAGCAAAGGTCCAGCGCCGCAGCACCCGGTCGGCGCAGGCCGGCGCAGCTTTGCATGACCTCTTCGAACATCTTCACATAACGCTTGAAGTTGTCGCCCTTGCGGAACGGGAAGCCGGTGCCGATGAGTGAATCGCTCAGGCGCAGCCGCTTGCTGACGCGCAGGCGGCGGTCGTTCAGGAAGGCGCCGCGGCCCTTGCTGGAAAAGAAAAGGTCGTTGCGCGTCGGGTCGTACACCACGGCTTGTTGCACCACGCCACGGTGGGCAAGCGCAATCGACACGGCGTACACCGGGAAGCCGTGCAGGAAGTTGGTGGTGCCGTCCAGCGGGTCGATGATCCAGACGTATTCGCTGTCCCTGGCGCCGTGTTCGCGGCCCGATTCTTCAGCCAGGATGCCGTGGCCGGGGTAGGCGTCCAGCAGAATCTGGATGATGATTTCTTCGGCCTTGCGGTCCACTTCCGACACAAAGTCGTTGGGGCCCTTGCTGCCGACCTTGATCACCTCCAGGTCCAACGCCGCCCGGTTGATGACCGACCCCGCCGCACGGGCCGCCTTGATGGCGATGTTGAGCATGGGATGGAGCGCTTGCGACATGGGC
>JANMKK010000158.1:0-17729 GCA_031372005.1 Rubrivivax sp. | reverse complement strand
GCTGGTGGTGGTGGCCTTGCTGGCCTTCTTCAGCTCGGCGGTCAGGGCCGTCACGGCCTTGTCGATGCCGCGCTTCAGGTCCATCGGGTTCATGCCGGCGGCCACGTACTTCATGCCTTCGCGCACGATGCTCTGCGCCAGAACGGTGGCGGTGGTGGTGCCGTCACCGGCGTTGTCGCTGGTCTTGGAAGCAACTTCCTTGACCATCTGCGCGCCCATGTTCTGGAGCTTGTCTTTCAGCTCGATTTCCTTGGCGACCGAAACGCCGTCCTTGGTGACGGTGGGGGCGCCGAAGCTGCGCTCGAGCACGACGTTGCGGCCCTTGGGGCCCAGGGTGACCTTGACCGCGTTGGCCAGGATGTTCACACCCTCGACCATGCGGTGACGGGCGTCAGCGCCAAAAATGACGTCTTTTGCTGCCATGTGTATTCTCCAGTTTCAATGTTGGGTTGGACTACGACTTCCCTGTGCGCGCAGGGCGCGGGAAGGAAAGCGTAGCGAGCGGCCGTCAGGCTAGGCGCGCGGAGCGCAGGGACCGTAACGTAGCAGCGCTGCGTGAGGATTCCGAGCACCGCGTAACGACGCATGGCGGTCGCGCAGTAGCTTTACTTTTCGACGACTGCGAAGAGGTCTTCTTCCTTCATCACCAGCAATTCTTCACCATCGACCTTGACGGTCTGGCCGCTGTACTTGCCAAACAGCACGCGGTCGCCGGTCTTGACGTTGGGGACCACGAAGTCGCCCTTGTCGTTGCGCTTGCCCGGGCCCACGGCCAGGACTTCGCCCTGGTCCGGCTTTTCGGCGGCGTTGTCGGGGATGACGATGCCCGACGCGGTCTTGGTTTCATTCTCGAGGCGCTTGACGATCACGCGATCATGCAAAGGACGAAGTTTCATTGGATCTCCTTGGTATTGGCGTTGCTGCGGGTTCATGCGGGTCGCCAACGAAGTTAGCCCCCGCTGACATGCAATGGTCGGGCACCAGATGTGGCGTTGCTCCAACCGTTAGCACTCAACGTGGTCGAGTGCTAGCAAATCGATTATAGGGTTCGATTGCGGCAGTTCAAGAGCCCCGGGCGCACTTGACTCCGATGTGCCCTGCTCAACGGCGGAGAGCGCCACGCTGAACACCCCCGCGTTACCCTGCGGGCGCCGCCGGCTCACAGTGATGCTGCTGGCGACTCTGCTCACCGGCGCCTGGACCGTCCTCGCTGCGGCACCGGCACATGAGCGGGCGCTGGCAGTGGAGCCTGGAACTGCAGTCGCAGTCGCAAGGCCAAGGACAGCTGCCGGCCGGGCCGCCCGTCTGCGCACGCATGCCCGGCTGATCCGCAGCAGTGCATTGCGGAAGGCGTCGAAAGTCGTGCGCGGCGACTGCAGCTTTGCCTGGCAGGAAGCCAGCGTCTTGGCCACATCCTGTCGCCCGGCCCAGGCGGCGGACCTGGCGTCTGCTTGCGCAGCCTCCGCCGCTGAGCGTTCGACCCATACCGCCTGAAACTGCAAGGCGGTGTCGAGTCCGCCCATCTGCCCAGCTGGGCGGCGGCCAGCGTCAGTGCCCGCCGGGAGGCGCGCCGTCGTCGGTGCTCGGCTCGCTGGGGGCTTCAGCGGGCAGCCTGAAACGCTCCGTGGCCCAGGCGCCCAGATCTGCACTGCGGCAACGTGCACTGCAGAACGGCCGCCAGGGGTTGGCTGGGCCGTAAACCGCAGGCAGGCGGCAACTGGGGCAAGGCACCTTGCGGGTGGCCGGGGTGTACTTGTCGGACACGGCGGGCTCTTCCGTCGCTCAGGCGCAAAGGCTCAGCTCGAAGGTGGTGTCGGTGCCCGCTGCACGCAGCCGGCCTTCGGCATCGGGCTTCATGAAGCGCACCGACACCAGCAACCGGTGGCCACTGATTTCGGGCACCAGGCCAAGTACAGGATCAACCCGCACGCGCAAAAGCTGGTATGCCTTGCCCTGCGGCACGTTCTGCAGGTTCTGCTGGTACTGGCCTGCCGGCGCCACCATCCGCTGCGCCGCGCCGCTGTCGCGCAACAGGCCCAGCAGCACCTGCAAGGCTTCGGCCATCGGCGTGAGCGTGGCCATCCAGCCCTGCAGATCGGTGCGGCGGCGCTCGGGGGCGTGCTGCTGCCAGGCGTAGTAGGCCGGCAGGTCGAATTCGCAAGTGCCGCCGGGGATGTTGATGCGGCTTCTGATGCTCATCAGCCAGTCGTTGCTGGCGAGCAGCTGGCCGGCCTTGCCCTGCAGCGCATTGAGGCCGGCAAAGGCGTGGTCGATGCGGCCCGTGATGGCGTCGAGTGCAGCTTCCGAGATCCCAGGGTGCCCGCGGTAGGTTTGCAGCTGGGTGCGGTGGCGCTCGAGTTCCTTCAGCAGGTCGCTTTTCAGGTCGGCGCGCGACGCGACGTCCATGATCTCGAAGATCGTGGCCAGCGCGAAGTGATGATCAATGGCCGAATCGCGCGAGACCAGCTCACCCAGGCGGTCGAACAGGTGTTCGAGCCGCAGCATCGTGCGGATGCTTTCGTTGAACGGGTACTCGTAAAGAACCAAGATGGACTCAGAGGCTGGGCGGTGTGGCGCGAATATCGCGCAGATGTGGCGCGGGCTTGTTTCCCCCCGGTCGATTGTTCCACAGCCTGTTCAGCAGATCAGCGCCACACTGCCCCGGAAACGCCAAACCACAGCGCCCACAGCGTGTGCACCGCCTGTGCCAAATCGGCCAAGCCAATGCCGTCGTTGCAGATCACGGCATCTGCGATGGCGCGGCGCGCTTGGCGCGTGGCCTGTTGCGAAATCACGTCCTGCGCAGCCGCGGCGGTCCAGCCCGGGCGCAGCGCGACTCGCGCCGCCTGCGTCTGCACGCTGCAGTCCACCACCAGCACCCGCGCGACACGCGAACGCCAGTGCGTGGATTCGGTGAGCAGCGGCACGTCGTACACCACAGGGCGGCCGCCCGCCAGCATGGCGTGGCGGCGCGCTTCCTGGCCGATCAGCGGGTGCAGGATGGCTTCCAGCCGTGTCTTGGTGAGCGTATCTTTGAAGGCCAGGGCACGCATGTGCACCCGGTCCAGCGCGCCGTCGCTGGCTATTGCCGACGGGCCGAACGCTTCGCGCAAGGCCGGCATCGCGGCACCGCCCGATTGGGTCAGTGCACGGGCGATGGCGTCGGTGTCTACCAGGTGCGCTCCGCAGTCCACCAGCAGTGCCGCCACGGTGCTCTTGCCGCTGCCGATGCCACCGGTCAGACCGATGGACGACGGAGAGCTTGCGCCCGCCATGCCTACTGGCCGATCCAGCCCAACACGCGCGGCAACCCGACCAACATCACCACCAGCCCGCCGCCGGCCAGAAAGGGGCCGAAAGGCACAAAGCGGCCGTTGCGCAGCGAGCCCGTTGCCTTCATCACCAGGCCGATGACCGCACCCAAAACCGAAGCCATCAGCACGATCGGCAACACCGCCTGCCAACCCAGCCACGCGCCCAGGGCGGCCAGCAGCTTGAAGTCACCATAGCCCATGCCTTCCTTGCCGGTCGCGAGCTTGAACAGCCAATAGACCGACCACAACGCCAGGTAACCCACCACGGCGCCTTGCAGCGACTGCAGCAGCGTCAGCGGGTGGAGCCATCCGAGTGCCGCTGCACACAGCCCGGCCCAGGCCAGCGGCAGAGTCAGCGCGTCGGGCAGCACGGTGGTGTCCCAGTCGATCAGCGCCAGTGCCAGCAAGGTGGCCGCCACCGCGCACCACAGCAGCGCAGCGGGTTGCGGCCCCATGTGATACGCGAACGCCGCAAAGAGCGTGGCCGTGCCCAGTTCAACCAGTGGGTAGCGCAAGCCGATGCGCGTGCCACAGGCCGAACACTTGCCGCGCAGTGCGATCCAGCTCAGCAGGGGGATGTTCTCGAACCAGCGAATGCGGTGGCCGCATGCCGGGCAGCGTGAAGCGGGCCTGGACAGGGTGAGCGGCGGCGTGTCGGCCAGCGCCTTTTCCACGGTGCCACCAGCCATCTTCAGCCGCTCTGGCGCATCAGCGGCAAAGACCCGGCGGTAGGAATCAGCGTCAATCAGTTGCGCCGCGACATCGCCCCACCATTGCCTCTCAAGCATCAGCGGCAGGCGGTGCACCACCACGTTCAAGAAGCTGCCTACCGCCAGGCCCAGCAGCGCCAGGCCCCATGGCGACAACAGCAAGTCCAGCGGCAGGCTCTGCAGAAAAGCGTCGAAAGTCCGCCCCACCGTCAGACAACCGCACCCAGTTTGAAGATGGGCAGGTACATCGACACCACGATGCCGCCGATCAGCACACCCAGGATGACGATGATGAAGGGCTCCATCAGGCTCGACAGACCCTTGACCATTTCATCCACTTCTTCTTCGTAGAACTCGGCCGCCTTGGCCAGCATGTGGTCGAGCGAGCCCGACTCTTCACCGATGGCGGTCATCTGCAACACCATGTTGGGGAAGACGCCAGTGGTGGTCATCGACGTCGTGAGTGCCGATCCGGTGGACACGTCGCGCTGAATCTGTTCAGTGGCGATGCGGTACACCGCGTTGCCCGACGCGCCGCCCACGGAATCGAGCGCTTCCACCAGCGGCACGCCGGCCGCGAACATGGTGGACAGCGTGCGCGTCCAGCGTGCGATGACCGACTTGTTGATGAGGTCGCCAAACACCGGAATCTTCAGCAGGATGCGGTCCATGGTTTCCTGCATCTTTTCAGAGCGCTTCCAGCTCTCGAAGAAGAAATACAGGCCGCCACCCACCAGGCCAAAGATGGCCCACCACCACTTGACGAAGAATTTCGACAGCCAGATCACCGCCTGCGTCGGGGCGGGCAGTTCGCCGCCAAAGGACTTGAAGACGTCCTCAAAGGCCGGGATGACGAAGATCATGATCACCGTCAACACGACGAAGGCGACCACGATGACGGCAATGGGGTACATCAGCGCCGACTTGATCTTCGACTTGATGGCGAGAGTCTTCTCTTGGTAGATGGCCAGCCGGTCCAGCAGTGCTTCCAGAATACCGCCGGCTTCGCCCGCTTCGACGAGGTTGCAGTACAGCGCGTCAAAGTGCAGCGGGTGCTTGCGGAAGGCCGACGACAGGCTGGTGCCGGTTTCCACATCGGTGCGGATGTCGGTCAGCAGCTTGGTCATGCGCGGGTTGGTGCTGCCGCGCGCCACGATGTCAAAGGATTGCAGCAGGGGCACGCCGGCCTTCATCATCGTGGCCAGTTGGCGCGTGAAGATCGCGATGTCCTTTTGTTTGATGGAGCGGCCACCGCTGGTGCGGCGCTTGCGCACCCGCGTGATCAGCACGCCCTGGCGGCGCAGGCTGGCGTTGACCACAGCCTCGCCGCCGGCACGCATTTCGCCGCGCACGACCTTGCCGTTCTTGTCCTTGCCCTCCCATTCGAAGATCAGCTCCTTCGGGGGTTTGGAAAGTGTTGCTGTAGCCATAGTGGTGCGGAGATGCTGGTGATGGATTGACGCGGAAGGCGGCGGGCAACTCGGCGGGATATCCGGCGGGCTACTCGTTCGTGCAGAGGATCACTTCTTCCAGCGTGGTGACGCCGGCACGCACCTTGATCAGGCCCGACTGGCGCAGGTCACGCACGCCTTCGGATTCAGCCTGCTTGGCAATGTCAAGTGCCGTGCCTTCGGCCAAGATGATGCGTTGGATCGCTTCTGTTATCGGCATCACCTGGTAGATGCCGACACGGCCCTTGTAGCCGTTGTTGCAGGTCGAACAGCCCACCGCGCGGTAGGGCTTCCAGTTGCCGTCCAGTTCTTCGGGCTTGAAGCCGGCCTTGAGCATCGACTCCCGCGGGTAGTCAGCCGGTTTCTTGCAGTTTTCGCAGAGCTTGCGCGCCAGCCGCTGCGCCGTGATCAGCAACACGCTGGACGCGATATTGAACGGTGCCACGCCCATGTTGAGCAGGCGCGTCAGCGTCGTGGGCGCGTCGTTGGTGTGCAGCGTGCTCATCACCATGTGGCCGGTTTGCGCGGCCTTGATGGCAACGTCAGCGGTTTCAAGGTCGCGAATTTCGCCCACCATGATGATGTCTGGGTCCTGGCGCAGAAAAGACTTCAGCGCCACCGAAAATGTCAGCCCCGCCCTGTCGTTGACGTTGACCTGGTTGATGCCGGGCAAGTTGATTTCGGCCGGATCTTCCACCGTGGCAATGTTCACGCCCGGCTGATTCAGGATGTTCAGGCAGGTGTACAGAGACACCGTCTTGCCGCTGCCTGTGGGCCCGGTGACCAGCACCATGCCGTACGGCCGCGTGATGCAGGCCATCAGCCGGTCTTTCTCGATTTTTTCGTAGCCGAGCGCTTCAATGCCGAGCTTGGCACTGGACGGGTCGAGGATCCGGATCACGACCTTTTCACCAAACAGCGTGGGCAGCGTACTGACGCGAAAGTCAATCGCCTTGCTGCCGAACTTAAGCTTCATGCGGCCGTCTTGCGGAACCCGCTTTTCAGCGATGTCCATGCGCGAGATGACCTTGATGCGCGACGCCAGCTTGTCTTTGATGGCTATGGGCGGCTGCGTGATTTCACGCAGCTCACCGTCTATGCGGAAGCGCACGCGATAGTTGTATTCGTAGGGCTCGAAGTGCAGGTCCGACGCGCGCATGTTGATGGCGTCGATCAGCATCTTCTGCAGAAAGCGCACCACCGGTGCGTCTTCCACGTCGGTGGTGACTTCGGCGCTTTCTGGCGCAGTGGTGTCTTCTTCGGTGACGTCGAAGTCGAACTCGCCACTGGACAGCGATTCAAGCACCTCGCTCGCGCTGGCGCCCTGGCTCTCCAGCTGGCGCATCAGCTTGTCGTATTCGACGATGACCCATTCCGGGGTCAGCTGCGTGGCGAACTTGATGCGCTCGACAGCTTCCTGGTCCGTGGGGTCGGCGGCGCCGATGAAGAGCCGGTTGCCGCGTTTGCCCAGCACCATCAACTGGTACTGGTTGGCGATCTTCGGGTCCACCAGGTTGCGGGGCAGCTTCTGCAGATCCACCGCGTTCAGGTCCACCAGTGGCAGCGCCAGGGCCGTGGACAGCGTGTGGGCGAGCTCGTCGGATCTGATGGTGCCGGCGCTGACCAATGCAGTCACGAAGCTGCTTTTGCGTTCGCGCGCGCTCTTCAACAATTCTTCCGCGGCCTTGGTGCTGAGCTTGCCCGCATTGACCAGCACCCGCGCGACGCCCGACAGCGAAGAGGGCAGGGGGTCGGCGACTGCTTCAGTGGCCATGGGATTCAGAGCAGTTTGCGCACATCGGAACGATCATCGCCGATCCTCTGTGGGGTGTAAACGCCAGAAAAGCCGAATCCGGGCCGCTCAGACCTTTCGTTACAGCGCCATCAGGACAGCGCCATCAAGACAGCGCGATCAACACAAAGCACCTGGGGCCACGGGGCACACCAAAGAATGGTCGGGGTGAGAGGATTCGAACCTCCGGCCTCTACGTCCCGAACGTAGCGCTCTACCAGGCTAAGCTACACCCCGATGTGGTGTGCAGGCCGCAGTGGGCCTGTCTACCGCTGGCCGAAAACCGTCAAGAAGAGCGGTAAATCGACCGAGCGCACAAGTCTAACAGAGCGTCACGCGCCCGAGACGGCGGAAGGTGCGCCAACACGGCGCGTGCCTTGTCGGCCTCGGCCTGCGCCGCAGCACGGGTGGCGTCCAGCGCACCCGTGCTGCGCACGATGGCCAGGATGTCCGGCAGCTTCTGCAATTCGCCGTGTTCAATGGCGTGGCGGATGAGTGCGCGGTCGGGTTCGGGGGCGCGCTCCATGGCCAGCAGCAAGGGCAGCGTTGGCTTCCCCTCCCGCAGGTCATCGCCCACGTTTTTGCCGAGTTCGCTGCTGTTTCCTTCGTAGTCCAGCAGGTCGTCCACCAGCTGAAACGCCGTGCCCAGGGAGCGTCCGAAGTCGGCACACGACTCTTCCAGCGCGGCATCAGCGCCCGCCAGCACGGCGCCCAGCCTGGCGCTGGCTTCAAAGAGCTTGGCGGTTTTGTAGCGGATGACCTGCAGGTAGTCGGCCACCGCCAGGTCGGGGTCGTGCATGTTCATCAGCTGAAGCACTTCGCCTTCAGCGATGACGTTGGTGGCATCGGCCAGCACCTGCAGCACCCGCATGCGGTTGACGCCCACCATCATCTGGAAGGCGCGCGAATAGAGGAAGTCGCCCACCAGCACGCTGGCCGCGTTGCCAAACATCGCGTTGGCCGTCGCGCGGCCGCGGCGCAATGCCGATTCGTCCACCACGTCGTCGTGCAGCAACGTGGCGGTGTGGATGAACTCGACAATCGCTGCCAGCTCGTAGCGCTCGGGGCCATCAAAGCCCAGCGCCTCGGAAAACAGCAGCACCAGCCGCGGCCGGATGCGCTTGCCGCCCGCGTTGATGATGTAGTGCGAGATCTGGTCGATCAGCGCCACCCGCGAGCTCAGCCGGTCGCGGATGACGCCGTCCACACGCAGCATGGCCGAATCGGTCGGGTCTGCAGTGTCGAGTTCAGTGGCGGTGGCGGTCGTATTGGGCACGGGCTGGCAATGCAATAACTTCAGATTATAGGAAGCTGGCCGGTGTGGCGCGGGCCTGTGGCTCCAAGGCGGTAATGTCCCTTGAGCCCCAAGTAGGTGTGGAGGCTTATGAGTCAGAAGGAAGTTCACCGGTTTGAGGTGATCAAACGGGTGATGGCCGGAGGCGTTGAACAAGGGCAGGCGGCGCAGTTGCTCGGGCTGTCCACGCGCCAGGTCAAGCGGCTGTGTCGCAGCGTGCGTGAGCGGGGCGCGCAGAGTCTGATCTCAACCAAGCGCGGCCGGCCGAGCAACCGACGCATCGCCGACGAGCAGCGCGAGCGCTTCGTGCAACCGGTGCGCTGCCAGTACGTCGACGTGGGCCCGCACCTCGCGCACGAGCGGGCACTGCTGCAGTTGCACATTGAGCCGATCTGCGCGCGCAGCCCGCAGGCCAAGGGGCGCGTGGAGCGGCTGTCCCAGACGCTGCAGGACCGCATGTGCAAGGCCATGTGCTTGAAGGGCATCGACGAGTTCCAAGGTGCCACACAGGCTGAAGACCACACAACGCAGGCCCAGCGGGTGGACAAGGCGCGCATCCTGCGGCAGGCAAAGCTGCACCGCCTGAAAGCCGAACTGGCGTTCCAAGACAGCCAGCACGGGCAGTTGCGTTCGTGGTGTAGCGGCATGCTATTATCAAAGGCTCTGCGCCATGTAGACCCGACCTTTATGGGGCTGCTCCGGCGGAGATTGCACAGAGTTTTGGACAGAGGTTTTTGAAAGGTCACACATGTACGCGGTCATAAAAACCGGTGGCAAGCAATACAAGGTTGCAGCCGGCGAAAAAATCAAGGTAGAACAGATAGCTGCGGACGTGGGCCAGGAAATCGTGATCGACCAGGTGCTTGCCGTGGGAAGCGGTGCGGACCTGCAAGTTGGTACACCCTGGGTCGCGGGTGCGACTGTCAAGGCCACGGTGTTGGCTCAAGGCAAGCACGACAAGGTCCGCATCTTCAAGATGCGCCGGCGCAAGCACTACCAGAAGCACGGCGGTCATCGCCAGACTTACACCGAGCTGCTGATTGGCTCGCTAACCGTCGCCTGAGCGGCCAAGGAGCACACAAATGGCACAGAAAAAAGGCGGCGGCTCAACGCGAAATGGCCGCGATTCCAAGCCGAAGATGCTGGGCGTGAAGGTGTTTGGCGGCCAGCAGATCTCTGCCGGCGCCATCATCGTGCGCCAACGTGGCACCAAGTTTCACGCCGGCAACGGCGTCGGCATGGGCAAGGACCACACGCTCTTCGCGCTGCTGGACGGCTCGGTGTCCTATGCAGTCAAAGGCAGCTTGAACCGCCAGACCGTGTTCGTCACGCCGGCCTGAACGTTTCTTCGCCCAGCCCGCGAAGCCCCGCTCTGCCGGGGCTTCTTCGTTTTCCGGCCTTCGCTACGATTGCCTCCGCATGAAGTTCTTTGACGAAGCCAAGATCGAGATTTCGGCCGGCCAGGGTGGCGCGGGCAGCGTGAGCTTCAGGCGCGAGAAGTTCATTCCCTTCGGCGGCCCCAACGGTGGCGATGGTGGCCGCGGCGGCAGCGTGTGGGCGGTGGCCGACCTCAACATCAACACCTTGATCGACTACCGCTACACACGGCGGTTCGACGCCAAGAACGGCGAGCCGGGGCGCGGGTCCGACCAGTTCGGCGCCGCAGGCGACGACATCGAAATGCGCATGCCCGTGGGCACGATCATCGCTGACGCCGAGACTGGCGAGGTGATCGTCGAAATGCTGGAACACGGCCAGCGCACGCAACTGGCCAAGGGCGGTGATGGCGGCTTTGGCAACCTGCACTTCAAGACCAGCACCAACCGCAGCCCGCGCCAGAAAACGCCCGGCTGGCCGGGCGAAGCACGCAAGCTGCAGCTGGAGCTGCGGGTGCTGGCCGACGTGGGCTTGCTGGGCATGCCGAATGCGGGCAAATCGACTTTCATCGCCGCCATTTCCAATGCGCGGCCAAAGATCGCTGATTACCCCTTCACCACGCTTTACCCCAACCTGGGCGTTGTGCGCGTCGGGCCCGAGCGCAGTTTTGTGGTGGCCGACATCCCGGGCCTGATTGAAGGGGCGTCAGAAGGCGCGGGCCTGGGGCACCAGTTTTTGCGCCACCTGCAGCGCACGCGGCTCTTGCTGCACATCGTGGACGCCGCGCCCTTCGACGACAGCATCGACCCCGTGGTGCAGGCGCGCGCCATCGTCGCCGAGCTGAAAAAATACGACCCCAAGCTGCACGCCAAGACGCGGTGGCTGGTCTTCAACAAGCTCGACTTGGTGCCGGTTGAAGAACGCGAATCGCGGGTAGCGGACTACGTGAAGCGCCTGCGCTGGAAGGGCCCGGTGTTTGCGATCTCGGCGCTGGCGCGTGAAGGCCTGCAGCCTTTGCTGGAACGCATCCAGAACCACGTCGCCGCGCAGCAGAAGGTCGAGCCGCTGCCCGACCAGCGCTTCGACGCGCCCCCTGACAAGTAACGAGGCAACGCCCATGACCAGCGTGCTGCTCGGGGCGCGACGCATCGTCGTCAAGGTCGGCTCCAGCCTCGTCACCAATGAAGGGCGTGGCGTCGATGCCGAAGCCATTGGCAACTGGGCGCGCCAGTTGGCCGCGCTTGCACATCAGGGCCGAGAAGTCGTGATGGTCTCCAGCGGCGCCATTGCCGAAGGCATGAAGCGCCTGGGCTGGAAGGTACGACCGAAAGAGTTGCATGAATTGCAGGCCGCCGCCGCCGTGGGCCAGATGGGCCTGGTGCAGATGTACGAAACACACTTGTCTGCCCACGGCATGGCCAGTGCGCAGGTGCTGCTGACCCATGCCGACCTGGCTGATCGCGAGCGCTACCTGAACGCCCGATCGACGCTGCTGACGCTGCTGACGCTGAAGGTGATCCCGGTCATCAACGAAAACGACACCGTCGTCAACGACGAGATTCGCTTCGGTGACAACGACACGCTGGGCGCGTTGGTAGCCAACCTGGTGGATGCCGACGCCTACGTCATCCTCACCGACCAGCGCGGCCTGTACTCTGCCGACCCACGCAAGGTCGTGCAGGCCCGCTTCATCTGCGACGCGACTGCCGGCGACGCAGCACTGGAAGCCATGGCTGGCGGGGCCGGCTCCAGCATCGGCAGGGGCGGCATGCTGACCAAGGTCCTGGCCGCCAAGCGCGCGGCGGGCAGTGGCACCAGCACCGTCATTGCCTGGGGCCGTGAGACCGATGTGCTGCTTCGCTTGGCCGCCGGCGAAGCCATCGGCACCGCGCTGCACGCCAGCACACCGAAGCTCGCCGCCCGCAAGCAGTGGATGGTGGACCACTTGCAATTGCGCGGCGCCGTGCGCGTGGATGCCGGTGCCGTGACGAAGCTGCGCGACGAGGGCAAGAGTCTGCTGCCCATCGGTGTTCACGAGGTGCAGGGCGAGTTCGTGCGAGGCGATGTGATTGCGGTGCAGACGATGGCCGGCGCCGAGATCGCGCGCGGCCTGGCCAATTACTCGTCAGCTGAAGCAAGACTCATTGCGCGCAAGCCTTCAGCGCAGATCGAAGCACTCTTGGGCTACGCCAACGAACCCGAGCTTGTGCACCGGACCAACCTGGTGCTGATGTAGTCGGCCTTACTTGACCGCGGTGGGCTCGGGCTCTGGTTCGCAGGGTGGCAAAGGTTGCGGCTGCGTGGGCTCGAATTCATGTTCCTGCCGGTGCGACCGCAGGCCCGACCGCAAATAGCGGTTCTGCGGGTTCGAGCGTGGCAGGTAGCGTGCCAGTTCCGTCAGCGCCATCTCGTACACGCTGCGCTTGAACTCGATCACCATGTCCAGCGGCACCCAGTATTCGTTCCAGCGCCAGGCGTCAAATTCCGGGTGGTCGGTGGCACGCAGGTTCATGTCGCTGTCGCGGCCCACCAGGCGCAGCAGGAACCAGATCTGCTTCTGTCCGCGGTAGTGTCCGCGGGCGTCCTTGCGGATGAAGTGTTCGGGTACCTCATAGCGCAACCAGTCCCGCGTGCGCGCAATGATCTGCACGTGCTCAGGCAGGAGACCTACTTCTTCATGCAGTTCCCGCAGCATCGCCTGTTCAGGCGATTCGCCATGTTTGATGCCGCCTTGGGGAAACTGCCACGAGTGTGCGCGCAGCCGTTTGCCCCAGAACACTTGATTGCGGCCGTTCAATAGGACGATGCCGACGTTGGGCCTGAAGCCTTCCCGGTCGAGCATAATCAGACCCCGAATTTGTGACTCATTTCATTATTGCACCGGCACTGTGCGCAGAGCGAATCCTCGCTAACCCGCATCGGCTTTTTGGGGTCATCGGGCTGTCCTTGCGGGCTGTCCTTGCGGCCTCGCCAAGCCACCCACATCCGTGCCAAAACTCACGCGGTGACCGGTGCTCAAGAGGCCCATGAAAGCATCTGCCACCTTCATCTCCACGCTCAAGGAAGCGCCTGCCGAAGCCGAAGTCGTGAGCCACCAGCTCATGATGCGTGCCGGCTTCATCAAGCGCCTGGGCGCTGGCATCTACAGCTACATGCCGCTGGGGTTGCGCGTTATCCGCAAGGTGGAGCACATCATCCGCGAAGAGATGAACCGCGCCGGTGCCGTCGAGTTGCTGATGCCCGTGGTGCAACCCGCGGAGCTATGGCGCGAGTCCGGCCGCTTCCAGGCCTATGGCCCCGAGTTGCTGCGGCTGAAAGATCGGCACGACCGCGACTTCATCATCCAGCCCACGAGCGAAGAAGTCATCACCGACATCGCGCGCCAGGAACTGCGCAGCTACAAGCAGCTGCCGAGAAATTTCTACCATATCCAGACCAAGTTCCGTGATGAACGCCGGCCTCGCTTTGGCGTGATGAGAGGGCGCGAATTCACGATGAAGGACGCCTACTCCTTTGACCGCGATGTCGAATCCGGCCGCCGCAGCTACGACGCCATGCGCACCGCCTATGCCGCGATCTTTGACCGCATGGGGCTGCAGTACCGGGCGGTAGCCGCCGACACGGGTGCCATCGGTGGTGACGTGTCGCAGGAATTCCAGGTGATTGCCGACACCGGCGAAGACGCCATCGTCTACTGCCCCACCAGCGACTACGCGGCCAACATCGAACTGGCCGAAGGCGTCGCGCTGTTGGCCGCGCGGGGTGCCGCGACCCAAGTCCTTGCCAAGACGCCCACGCCGGGCAAGAGCACGTGTGCCGACGTGGCCGCGCTGCTGGGCGTGCCACTGTCACAAACCGTCAAGTCGCTGGTCATGGCCACCGACGAGCTGGGCGAAAAAGGCGAGATCGCCAAGACCACCGTCTGGCTGCTGCTGCTGCGTGGTGACCACGATCTGAACGAAATCAAGGCCGCCAAGGTACCGGGTTTGAAGAACGGTTTCCGCTTTGCCAGCGGCGCCGAGATCGACGCCCACTTCGGCTGCAAGCCCGGCTACCTGGGGCCGCTGCAGATGAAGCAGCCGGTGCGCGTGGTGGCCGACCGCACCGTGGCGCTGATGGGTGACTTTGTCTGCGGCGCCAACGAACCCGACTTCCACTTCACCGGCGTCAACTGGGGCCGTGACTTGCCCGAACCTGACGCAGTAGCGGACCTGCGCAACGTCGTCACGGGCGACCCGTCGCCCGACGGCAAGGGCGTGCTCGCCATCCAGCGTGGCATCGAGGTTGGCCACGTCTTCCTGCTCGGCACCAAGTACAGCGAGCCGATGAAGGCGACTTACCTCGACGAGACCGGCAAGCCGCAAGTCATGGTGATGGGCTGTTACGGCATCGGTGTGACGCGTCTGCTGGGCGCGGCGATCGAACAGAACCACGACGATCGCGGCATGATCTGGCCGACGTCAATGGCACCGTTCTCGATCGTCATCTGTCCCATTGGCTATGAACGCAGCGCCGACGTGCAAACCGCTGCCGACAAGCTGCACGACGAGATCGCAGCGCTGGGCATCGACGTCGTGCTCGACGACCGTGGCGAACGCCCCGGCGCCATGTTTGCAGACTGGGAGCTTATCGGCGTGCCGCTGCGTGTGGTCATCTCCGACCGTGGCCTGAAAGCCGGCACGCTGGAAGTGCAGGGCCGGCGCGAAAGCGTGGCCACGGCGGTGCCGCTGGCGAATGTGGTGGAAACTGTGGTGGCGACCGTGAAGGCGACCGTGAAGGCGCATCTGGCTGCATGACGCTGGCGCGCCGCACGTTGCTGGGCGCTCCGCTGGCGCTGTGCCTGCCGCGTGCGCAGGCCGGCGCCCAGGTGGAAGAGCCGCTTGCCGATGCGGTGCGCACGGCGCTGTCCGCGTCGGTGGCCGAAGCCGCACCACCCAAGCCGCGCTTCGACAAGCTGGAAGACCGCCTGGCCTACCTGCGCTGGCTGGGTGCGGTGAGCGAAAGACTCAAGCGCCGCAAGGCTGACCATCACACCCGCGTCGAATTTCTGGAAACTGCCTGGTACGAAAGCCGACGCGCTGGGCTGGAGACCGCGCTGGTGCTGGGCCTGGTGCAGGTGGAAAGCGGCTTTCGCAAGTACGCCATCAGCAGCGCCGGGGCGCGCGGCTACATGCAGGTGATGCCGTTCTGGGCGCGCGTGATCGGTGACGGTGACCCGCGGCGCCTTTTTCACCTGCAGACCAATTTGCGCTTTGGCTGCGTCATCCTGCGCCACTACCTGGAGCGCGAGCGCGGTGACCTGTTTCTGGCGCTAGGCCGCTACAACGGCAGCCGTGGGCGGGCGGAGTATCCGGACGCTGTATTTGCGTGTCGCCGCCAGTGGCAGTTGGCACCTGGCGGCTGAAGTCGCCGCCGGTGAGGGAATCAGCTCTTTTGCAGCAACTGCTGCAGTTCACCCGACTGGTACATCTCCATCACGATGTCAGAGCCGCCTACAAATTCGCCACCCACATAAAGCTGGGGAATCGTCGGCCACTGCGCATAGTCCTTGATGCCCTGGCGCACGTCGTCGTCTTCCAGCACATTGAAGGTCTTCAGGTCGCTGACGCCGCAAGCCTTCAGCACCTGGATGGCGCGGCCGGAAAAACCGCATTGCGGGAACTGGGCGTTGCCCTTCATGAAGAGCATCACGCGGTTGCCCTTGACCAACTCATCAATGCGCTGCTGCACGTCGCTCATGACTCTTGTCCTGAAATTCGAGAAAGGTCGCGAGTATGCGTGATCCGCCCCGCTGCGGCGCCGCTGGGGCTTCTAGAACGCGTACCGCAAGCCCACCTGCAGCACCGGCGACAGGCGCAGTTCACGCCAGGCGTTGTCCTTGCCTTGGTTGCCGAAGATGGCGCGCCCTACGGCGCCCGCTGCCGAGGGCTGTTCTGCCACCCAACCCAGGTCTGCGGTGACGGACAGCACGTCCCACCAGGCCGCGCTGGTGAACCCCAGCCCCAGGTACGGCACGGCGCCTGCCGATTCGGTGCCGGGCGTGGGGGAAAAACCGCTGGCCTGGACAGTCAGCCCGACCCGCGCACCCGCTGCAGCAGACAGCAACGGCGCGCCGCCCGTGCTGCCGACCATCAGGCCGCCGCTGGCGCGAAAGCTGCCGAAGGCGGGCGTGGCAAAGTAGTAGTCGCCCAGCAGCGCGCCCCCTTGCCAGCTGCGCGGCGTGGGGCTGCCTTCGAGCAGGCGTGACAGGCTCAGCGGCGACACCGATGCGGTCTGCACCGCAATGCGCGCTTTCCACTGCGGCCACAGCGCGTCCGCCGGCGGTGTGATCAGGCCCTGACCGGCCACGGCGGCTATTGGCAGCGCTGCGGACAAGATGCTGAAGCTGACGGCATGGACCTTCATCTCAACCTCCACCAAGGCATAACAAGGGCTTCGATCATGCGCCGCCGCCGGGGATTTGGCATCCATCAACTCGACGACTGGCCGGTCACGCCATATTCACTCCGGCCTGGGCGGCATTAGTTTGCAGGCTGCCAGACCGCGCCGCTGCAGCGCGGCAGATCGGCCAGGTCGTGGCGGGTCTGCGGCGGGCCAAAGCCGCAGCTGCGCAGCAGCGACTGCACGGCGCCGCCTTGATCGTGGCCGTGTTCCAGCAGCAGCCAGGCGCCGGGCAGCAAGTGCGCGGGCGCGATTTCAATCAATTGGCGCAGGGCGTCCAGCCCGTCGGCGCCGGAGATCAGCGCCAGCGGCGGTTCGTGCGCCAGCGCCGCCAGGTGCGGGTCGTCCGCAGCAATGTAGGGTGGGTTGGACACCGCCAGCCCAAAGCGTGCGCTGCCCGCCGCAGCCCACCAGTCGCCTTGCGACAGCCGCAGCGGCAGTGCGTGGCGCTGCGCGTTGGCCTGCGCCACCGCCAGCGCATCCGCGCTCGCATCGGTGGCCAGCATGTGGATCTCGGGCCGTGCCCGCAGCAGTGCCAGCGCTATGGCGCCGCTGCCGGTGCCCAGGTCGATGGCGGTTGGCGCCGGGGCGGTCTGCAGGCATTCCAGCGCCCACCGCAGCAGCAGCTCAGTCTCGGGTCGCGGCACCAGGACGGCGGGCGTCACCCGCAGCGCCAGGCCGCAGAACTCGTGCTCGCCGGTCACGTAGGCCAGCGGTTCGCCGCCGGCCCGACGCGCCAGCAGGCCTGGCCATGCAGACAGCGCGGCGGTGGACAGCGCGTCGTCGTCATGCGCCAGCAACCAGGCGCGCGGGCGGGACAGCAGGTGGCACAGCAGCCATTGCGCATCCAGCCCGGCCACGCCTGCGGCGCGGGCCTGGGCCAGTGCTTCGCGGATGCGCATCGGGGCTTCAGCCGCTGCCGGCTTCCAGCTGCGCCAGCTGTTCGGCCGCGCGCGCTGCGGTCAACGCCGCCACGACATCACCGAGGTCGCCGTCCATGATTTGAGACAGCTTGTAGAGCGTGAGGTTGATGCGGTGATCGGTCAGCCGCCCCTGCGGGAAGTTGTAGGTGCGGATGCGGTCGCTGCGGTCACCGCTGCCGATCAGGCCCTTGCGCGTGGCGGCTTCCTTGGCGGCGCGTTCATTGCGGTCCTTGTCGCGCAGGCGCGCGGTCAGCACCGCCAGGGCCTTGGCCTTGTTGCGGTGCTGGCTGCGGTCGTCCTGGCATTCCGCCACCAGGCCCGTGGGCAGGTGGGTGATGCGAATGGCGCTGTCGGTCTTGTTGATGTGCTGGCCGCCGGCGCCGCTGGCGCGGAAGGTGTCGATGCGCAGGTCCGCCGGGTTGAGGTT
>JANMKK010000132.1:0-52419 GCA_031372005.1 Rubrivivax sp. | reverse complement strand
CAGACGCAGGCCGACGCACGTTCACTGATGACCGGCCGCATCACCGACGCCTACACGAACATCGCCACCGTCAAGCTGTTCTCGCATTCCAACCGCGAAGCCGGCTTCGCCCGCAGCGCCATGCAGGAGTTCATGACCACGGCCTACAGTCAGATGCGCCTCGTCACGGCCTTCGAGACCGTCAACCAGATGCTCAGCGTGGCGCTCATCGCCAGCATCACGGTCACGAGCCTGATGCTGTGGGCCGACGCTGCGGTGGGGGTGGGCGCCGTTGCTGCGGCGACGGCAATGGCCTTCCGCCTGAATGGCATCTCGCACTGGGTGATGTGGGAAATGGCCTCGCTGTTTGAACATATCGGCACCGTGCAGGATGGCATCGCCACGTTGTCGCGCACCCGCTCAGTGGTGGACCGGCCCGATGCGCAGGCGCTGGCCGTGCCGCGTGGCGAAGTGCGTTTCGACAACGTCGTCTTCGCTTATGGCGGCCAGCGCAAGGTGGTGGACGGTTTGTCGCTGACGATCCGCGCCGGCGAGAAGATTGGCCTCGTGGGCCGCTCTGGCGCCGGCAAGAGCACGGTCGTGAACCTGCTGCTGCGCCTGTACGACCTGGAAAGCGGCCGCATCCTCATCGACGGCCAGGACATCGCTGGCGTGACGCAGGAAAGCCTGCGCCGGCAGGTGGGCATGGTGACGCAGGACACGTCGCTGCTGCACCGGTCGGTGCGCGAAAACATCGTCTATGGCCGTCCCGACGCGGGTGAGGACCAGATGCTGCGTGCGGCGGATCGTGCCGAGGCGCACGACTTTGTCGTCACTCTCAGCGACCCCAAAGGCCGCAACGGTTACGACGCGCACGTGGGCGAACGCGGCGTCAAGCTGTCGGGTGGCCAGCGCCAGCGCATCGCCATCGCGCGGGTGATGCTGAAGGACGCGCCGATCCTGCTGCTGGACGAAGCCACCAGTGCGCTCGACAGCGAAGTCGAAACGGCCATCCAGCACAGCCTGTACAAGCTGATGGAGGGCAAGACGGTGGTGGCGATAGCGCACCGGCTGTCCACCATTGCCGCGATGGACCGGCTGGTGGTGATGGACCGCGGCCGCATCGTCGAAGTGGGCGACCACAAGAGCCTGCTGGCGGCCGGCGGCATCTATGCGCGGCTGTGGTCGCACCAGAGTGGCGGCTTCCTGGCAGAAGACCTTGACGAGGTGACGAACGAGCCTGCGGCGCAGGCCGAGGCGGCCGACTGAGGGGCTGAGGATCTGAGTCGCCGCTGATTCAGCGCGGCTCGGTTTCTGGCGCCATGCCCACCATGGGCCGGGTTTCGATCCAGTGTGGTTGCGCTTCGGTCGCGGTCAGTGCGGCGGTAACTGCAGCAGCAGGCTCGGCCATGCGGGCCATGGCAGCACTGACAGTCGCTTGCCGCCGCGCCTGGTCTCCAGTGGTTGCTGAGGCGGCCAGAACTTCCAGCGCCGACAGGTCAACGTCCACGTGCGCCGCTCGCTGCGCCACTGGGGGCGGCGGTACCTGACGGCCCCGTTGCGGTCGGCGCCAGTGTTCCAGCAGCGCAACCCCGATCGCCGTGCCCAGGAGCGCCACGGAGCCGTAACCGACGGTGATGAAAAAGCTTTCCATCTGGACACTATCGGCCCGTTGCGTGACGGCTTGAGGACGGTCGACGGGCTTGCTTTCAAGTTTCTCCAGGCATGGGCACGTTTCCACTCAAATCAGCAGCGCCCGTGGCTGGCTTGCCTGGCTGCGTCGGCCCGCTTTGCCCTGCCGCGCCCGCAAGAACGCCCCAGGCCCGACAATCACTCCCCGGCCGCACGCATCGATTCCCGATCCGGCCGCATTGAAGTGCCGCCCCCGTGAACACCCTCGCCCTCGCTCCGGCGCGTGCCGCCCCGCCAGCGTCACCCAAAGCCATCACCAGCTATCGCCCTTTTTGGGCCAAGCGGCTGGGGCGTGCGCCATTCCTGCCGATGAGCCGCGCCGAGATGGACCAGCTCGGCTGGGACAGTTGCGACATCGTCATCGTCACCGGCGACGCCTATGTCGATCACCCCAGCTTCGGCATGGCCGTGATCGGCCGCGTGCTGGAATCGCAGGGTTTCCGCGTCGGCATCATCGCGCAGCCCGACTGGCAAAGCGCGGATGCCTTCAAGCAGCTGGGCAGACCGAACCTGTTTTTCGGCGTCGCCGCCGGCAACATGGATTCGATGATCAACCGCTACACGGCGGACCGCAAGATTCGCAGCGACGACGCCTACACGCCCGGCGGCCAGGGCGGCCAGCGGCCCGACCGCGCCACGCTCGTCTACACGCAGCGCTGCAAGGAAGCCTGGAGCGACGTGCCGGTGGTGATCGGCGGCATCGAAGCCAGCCTGCGCCGCATCGCGCACTACGACTACTGGCAGGACAAGGTCCGGCGCTCGATCCTCGTCGACAGCAAGGCTGATCTGCTGCTGTACGGCAATGCCGAACGCGCCATCATCGAAGTGGCGCACCGGCTGGCGCGGCGCGAAGCCATCGAGCACATCACCGACGTGCGCGGCACCGCCTTCATGCGCCGCACGGGCGCTGATGCTGAAGCGCCTTTCCGCGACTGGTACGAGATCGACTCCACCGAAGTGGACCGACCGGGCCGCATCGATTCGCACATCAACCCCTACCTGACGACCCGCGAGGCGGCGGCCTCGGTGGGCGAAACCTGCGCCAAGGAAGAAGGCTCTGCGGCAGTGTCGGAAACACCGGCATTGAACGTGGTCGCCATGCCGATATCGCGCAAGACAGGCGCCGTGACGATGCCCGCGCGCGAACGCACGGTGGTCCGTCTGCCCAGCTACGAACAGGTCAAGAGCGACACCGTGCTCTATGCCCACGCCAACCGCGTGCTGCACCTGGAAACCAACCCCGGCAACGCACGCGCGCTGGTGCAGGCCCATGGAACGGGTGCCACTGCGCGCGACCTCTGGATCAACCCGCCGCCTGTTCCCTTGTCCACGGCCGAGATGGACCACGTCTTCGACCTCGAATACGCGCGCAGCCCGCACCCGCGTTATGCCGACGACAACGGCAGCCATGACCACGCCACCAAGATCCCGGCCTGGGAAATGATCCGCTTCAGCGTCAACATCATGCGCGGCTGTTTCGGCGGCTGCACCTTCTGCAGCATCACCGAACACGAAGGCCGAATCATCCAGAGCCGGAGTGAAGATTCGGTGATCCGCGAGATCGAAGACATCCGCGACAAGGTCAAGGGCTTCACCGGCGTCATCAGTGATCTGGGCGGCCCAACGGCCAACATGTGGCGCATCG
Organism: Rubrivivax sp.; assembly: GCA_031372005.1. Lineage (GTDB taxonomy): Bacteria > Pseudomonadota > Gammaproteobacteria > Burkholderiales > Burkholderiaceae_C > Rubrivivax. The sequence continues at coordinate 49,103 of JANMKK010000132.1, read as the reverse complement.
GCTGCAAGAGCACGGCCATCGAAGCCGCCTGCCGCAAGCCCAGTTGTGTCTACCCCGGCATCTGCAGCAACTTGAACACTGACCACGGCCCGCTCGTCAAGCTGTACCGGCGGGCCCGCGCGCTGCGTGGCGTGAAGAAGGTGCTCATCAGCAGCGGCCTGCGCTACGACCTGGCGGTGCAGAGCCCGGACTACGTGAAGGAACTGGTCACACACCATGTGGGCGGTTATCTCAAGATTGCGCCCGAGCACACCGAAGGCGGGCCGCTGTCAAAGATGATGAAGCCGGGCATCGGCAGTTATGACCGCTTCAAGCAGATGTTCGACCAGTACAGCCTTGAGGCCGGCAAGAAGCAGTACCTCATCCCCTACTTCATCGCCGCGCACCCGGGCACGACGGATGAGGACATGATGAACCTCGCCATCTGGCTCAAGCGCAATGGTTTCAAGGCCGACCAGGTGCAGACCTTCTACCCAAGCCCCATGGCCACCGCCACGGCGATGTACCACACCAGTCTGAACCCGCTGAAGGGCATCAGCCGAAAACTCGAAGGCCCGGCCGCGCGCGCCGAAAAGGTTGACACCGTGCGCGGCGAACGCCGCCGCCGCCTGCACAAGGCTTTCCTGCGCTGGCACGACCCGAACAACTGGCCGCTGCTGCGCGACGCGCTGAAAGTGATGGGCCGCGCCGACCTCATCGGCAACGGCAAGCACCACCTGATCCCCAACTTCCAGCCCAGCGGCGACGCGGGCTACGCCAGTGCGCGGCGCAAGAACAGCACAACGGCGGGCAGCCGCACGTCTGCCGTTACCGAAGGCCGTCTGCTGACCCAGCACACCGGTTTGCCGCCGCGCGAAACCGCCGCTGCCGCGATGCCGACCCGAAGGCGCGTGAAGACTCGTTGACCCTGCTGAAAGGTCGGCGGGTCAGACGTCGGCCTGCTGCAGCGCGCTGATCAGCGCGTCCAGTTCAGCCTGCGTGTTGTAGGCCTGCACCGACACGCGGACAAAAGTCTGCCCCGCATGTTGTGTGACCGGCACTTCGATGCGGTGCTGCTCAAACAGGTGCTCGCGCAGGCCTTCGCCATCGGTGGCGCGCACGGGAATGGTCACCATTTGCGCAAAGCTGTGGTCGGGGGCGATGGGCGGCAGGCCATTGCGCGATGTGACTGCACGCAATGTCGCCAGGGCCTCTTCATGGCAGCGGGCGCGAAGCTGCGGCCAGTCGTGGCGGGCCTGAAATTCGATCGCCGCCGGCACCGACAGAAACGCTGCCAGATCGCGTGTGCCCTGCCACTGCAGGCGGCGTTCGAAGGTGCTGGTTCCCGTGTAGGCGTCAAAGCCGGAATGCCCGCCCGCCCCCGCCAGATAGCCCCAGCTGACGACCGTGGCATCGACTTCCGCCTGGCGGTCTGGCCTGGCGTGCAGGAAGGCCGAGCCCTTGGGTGCGCACAGCCACTTGTGGCAGTTGCCGGTGTAGAAGTCAGCGCCCACCGCATCCAGATCCAGCGCGATCTGGCCGGGTGCGTGGGCACCGTCGATGAGCGTGCGGATGCCGGCCTTGCGCGCGCCCGCGCACAGCTCGGCCACCGGGAAGATCAAGGCCGTGGTCGAGCTGATGTGGCTGGCAAAGATCAGCTTCGTGCGCGGCCCGGCAGCGGCCAGCAGGCGGTTGGCCCAGGTGGCGGGTTCAAAGGGCAGTGGCACCGACACGCGCCGGTACTGGGCGCCTGCGCGCTGGCAGACAAATTCCCAGGTGGCCTCGCAGGCGCCGTATTCGTGGTCGGTGCCCAGCACTTCGTCGCCCTGCTGCAAGGCCAGTGAGCGCGCCACGATGTTGACGCCGGTGGTGGCGTTGGGCACGAACACCAGGTCTTCGCCGCTGGCGCCCAGATGCACGCCCAGTGCGGCCCGCGCATCGGCCAGCAGCAGGGCAGAGCGGCGGCCCAGAAACTGCACCGGGTTGCGTTCCATCTCCAGCTGCCACTGCTGGTAGCGCGCAAACACCTCGCGCGGGCAAGCTCCGAAAGAGCCGTGGTTGAGGAAGATGAGGTCGGGATCCAGCAGGAAGGCGTCTCGCATGGTGGCGCGATCTTCGCATCCGTGCCGGGCTGTCCTGCGCGTCAACAAACGGCACGTCAGGAAATTGCTGACACGCAGAGCGCGTGTGCACCGACAGCCACTTGCGCGCTTGCCTGGTGGCTGCAGAGAGGCAGGTCCACTATCTTGAAGACATCCACTGCCCCACCGCAGACCCACTGTCTTCAAGAACGCCCATGCGCACCCAGCCTGCTTCGCTTGCCGCCAAGGCCCCCTGCGCCACCCCCGCCAGCAGTGATCGCTTTGAGTTGCGTTTCCAGTCACTGTTCCACCCCGGCCGCGCGTTGGCCTTCCCGTGCGATGCCCGAGGCTGTGTGGAACTGGACGGCTTGAGCGACCCGGCGCGGCGCAATTACTTCTACGCCCGCACCGTGGTGGGCCGCGAATTTGCGAACCCGTCGGTGGTGCCGAGTCACATCGAACCATTTCGGCACTGAAGGTACTGAACCGGGGCCGCTGAGCCCGCTGCCCGACAATCGCGCCCATGGCCACTGGCAGTCTGCTCACCCTCATCGACGACATCGCCAGCGTGCTGGACGATGTCGCCCTGCTCAGCAAGTTGGCTGCCAAGAAAACGGCGGGCGTGCTGGGCGATGACTTGGCGCTGAACGCGCAGCAGGTGGCAGGCGTTGCTGCTGACCGTGAGCTGCCCGTGGTCTGGGCCGTCGCCAAGGGCTCCTTCATCAACAAGGCGATCCTGGTGCCGTCTGCACTGGCCATCAGTGCTTTTGCGCCCTGGCTGGTGACGCCGCTCTTGATGGTGGGTGGCGCTTACCTCTGCTATGAAGGCTTTGAAAAGCTGGCGCACCGCCTGACGCACAGCCGTGCTGAAGACGACGCGCAGCGCGCTTCAAGAACCCAGGTGCTGGGCGACCCCGCCGTGGATCTTGTCGCGCTGGAGCGCGACAAGATCAAGGGCGCCGTGCGCACGGACTTCGTGCTGTCGGCCGAAATCATCGCCATCACGCTGGGCACGGTGGCCAAGGCCGACTTCACGACGCAGCTTTTGGTGCTGGGCGGGATTGCGATGCTGATGACGGTGGGCGTCTACGGCTTTGTCGCGGCAATCGTCAAGCTCGACGATCTGGGCCTGTGGCTCAGCCGCCGCCCGGGTGTGCTGGCGCAAGCAATGGGCCGCGGCATCGTGCGCGCCGCGCCGTGGTTGATGAAGGCGCTGTCGGTCGCTGGCACCGTGGCCATGTTCCTGGTGGGCGGCAGCATCCTGGTGCACGGCGTGCCGGTGCTGGGCCAGGTCATCGACAAGGCCGGTCAGCAGCACGGCGCGGTGGCGCAAGTGTTGCTGTCTTCAGTGGCCGACGGCGTGGTGGGCGTGGTGGCCGGCGCGGTGGTGCTGGCGGCGGTGCTGTTGGCGCGGAAGCTGAAGCCGACGCTCAACGCTTCGGTCAAGGGTTGATGGCGAGCAGCTCGACCTCGAACCGCAGCACCGCCCCGGGCGGAATCTCGCCACCGCCTGCGCCCTTGTCGCCATAGGCTATTGCCGCCGGGCACGTCAACCGCGCGGTGCCACCCACCTTCATGCGCTGCAGCCCTTCGGTCCAGCACTTGATGACGCGGTTCAGCGGAAAGCTGGCCGGCTTGTTGCGCTTGTACGAACTGTCGAATTCACGCCCGTCGGGGAAGGTGCCGCGGTAGTGCACCTGCACCGTGTCGGTGGCGGCGGGCGAGGCGCCCTTGCCGTCTTTCAACGACCGGTACACCAGACCCGTCGGGGTGACCACCGCGCCAGTTTCAGCCGCAGCGCTGGCCAGCGGGTCGGTTTGCGCGGCTGCTGCAGTCAACGACAGGCCAGCGGCCAGGAGTGCAAAGGTGTGCTTCAGAGTCATGGGGCTTTGTCGAGAGGATGAAGTGCGAATCATCGCAGGCCGCGCACGCAAAAATACGGGCTGGGTCGTGGTCGCCTACCGCCCGCCGAACTCGGCCTTGAACCACCGGTCCACCATGCGCTTCTCATAGCCCAGGTCTTCCTGCCGCAGGCTTGTCGGGTTGGAAAACAAGTAGCCCATATCCTGCAGTTGTGCGTCGCCGCTCTTCAGGGTGCGGCCGTCGGCGCTGAGTGAATAGTGCAGGCTCATCTGCGGCCAATCGGCGCGGCCACGCAGCACCCGCAGGTCGTGCCAGCGGAAGGGTTCGATCTCTCCGGCCAGGTTGAGGTCGGTGATGTCCAGCTTCAGCAACTGACCATCGGGCAACTGCTTGCCCAGCTTCTGCAGGTGGTCGCCCAGGCTCTTCATGACGCGTTCGCGGTCCAGGCTGCTGCGGCCAGCGTCGGTGTAGGTGTCGGGCTTGAGCCATTGCACGTCGACGCTGCCGGCCGCGTGGGCCTGCGGGGCTGCAAAGGCCACGCACAGCGTGGCGGCGGCAGTGGCGACAAACAGGGACTGCACAACGGTGCGCTGGATCATGTCCAGGGAAGTGTTCAGGCCGGCTTGCAGGGCTGTGTTCAGGGCGGTGTTCATGGGCCACTCCTTCAAGGCAATCAACACTGCGCCATGGTGCGCCTGCCGCACCTTTTGCGGGCTGGCGGGCAGCGCCTTTTTCTCATCTTTACGCAGGCGACCAGCTGTCCTTCAGCGTCGTGATGCGGTTGAACACCGGCCGCTCGGCGGTGTGGTCATTGCAGTCAGTGATGAAGTAGCCGTGGCGTTCAAACTGGAAGCGCTGCTCGCGTGCCGTGCCCGCCAGGCCGGGCTCCAGATAGGCGCTGACGACCTGCTTGCTTCGCGGGTTGAGCACGTCGCGGAAGTCGCGGCCGCCGGCTTCGGGCTGGGCTTCGGTGAAGAGGCGGTCGTACAGCACCACGGTGGCCGGCAGTGCGTCGTGTGCCGACACCCAGGTGATGGTGCCCTTGACCTTGACGGCGTCGGCGCCGGGCGTGCCGCTGCGGGTGTCGGGCACCACGCGCGCCAGCACGCGGGTGACGCGGCCATCAGCGTCTTTTTCGCAGCCGGTGCATTCGACGACCAGGCCGTACTTCAGCCGCACCTTGTTGCCGGGCACAACGCTGCCGTCAGCTTGCGTCCTGGGGGGATACAGACGGAAGAATCCTTTGACCGGCACTTCGGCAAAGTCGTCACGTTCAATCCACACCTGTTCAGACAGGCCGAAGTGACGCAGGCCTTGTTCAGGATGCTGCGGGTGCACGGGCGCATGGCAGGCTTCGATGTGCGACGCGTCGCCGAAGACTTCGGCCCAGTTGGTGAGGTGCAGCGGCACCGCGTCCAGCACCGCCATCGCGCGCGGCGCCTGGCTGTCCAGGTCACTGCGCAAGCAACCGTCCAGCACCGCGTAGTCGAGCCAGATGTTCGTCTTGCTGGCACCCGTGCCGTCGGCCATGGCGCGGATGCTCGCGGGCGTGTAGCCGCGGCGGCGCATGCCAAAGAGCGTGGGCATGCGCGGGTCGTCCCAGCCGCTGACGATGCGCTCTTCCACCAGCGCGCGCAGCTTGCGTTTGCTGGTGACGACGTAACTCAGATTCAGGCGCCCAAATTCGTACTGGTGTGGCAAAGGCCGCGCCAGCAAACCCAGTGTGGCCAGGTTGTCCAGCAGCCAGTCGTAGAAGGGCCGCTGATCTTCAAATTCAAGCGTGCACAAGCTGTGGGTGATGCCTTCCAGCGCGTCCTCAATCGGGTGCGCATAGGTGTACATCGGGTAGATGCACCAGCGGTCACCGGTGTTGTGGTGCGTGGCGCGCTTGATGCGGTACAGCGGGGGGTCGCGCAGGTTGATGTTGGGGCTGGCCATGTCGATGCGCGCGCGCAGCACGGCGGCACCGTCGGCCAATTCACCCAGGCGCATCTGCTCGAAGCGGGCCGCGTTTTCAGCCGGCGTGCGGCTGCGGAAGGGGCTGTCGGTGCCGGGTGTGTTGAAGTCGCCGCGATGCTTGCGCAGGTCTTCGGCGCTTTGCTCATCGACATAGGCCAGGCCGGCGCCTATCAGCGCCACCGCCGCGCGGTGCATGAAGTCGAAGTAGTCGCTGGCGTAATAGAGGTGTGCGGTCCTGACCCCATCACGCTCGACCGCCCAGTCGAAACCGAGCCAGCGCACGGCTTCGATGATGGCGTCGACGTATTCCTGCTCTTCTTTTTCAGGGTTGGTGTCATCGAATCGCAAGTGGCAGACGCCACCGAAAGCCTGCGCCAGGCCAAAGTTCAGGCAGATGGCCTTGGCGTGGCCGACGTGCAGGTAGCCGTTGGGCTCGGGCGGAAAGCGGGTGCGGATGCGCGCCGGGTCGGGGGCGCCAGCGCGGTGGTGCGCGGCGTCGCCAGGGCTGCCGCCAAAGCGGCGGCCGGCCAGCGCGCCGGACTCCAGGTCGCGTTCAATGATGCCGCGCAGGAAGTTGCTGGCGGGCGGGGTTGCGGCCAGTTTTGCGTTGTCTTTGACGGTGTCGTGGGCCATGCGCGCGCGGGTTAGCGAAGTGCAGCGAAAGTGCGGCAAATGTGCAGCAAATATGCAGCGAAGTGAGCGCGGATTCTATCGAGCGTGGTGCATCGGCTGCGCAGGGAACCAGCGCATCGACGGCCACACAAACAGCAGCGCCAGCAGCGTGCCGCCGGCCACGTCCAGCATCACGTGCTGCTTGATGGCCATCGTCGAGTAGATGATCAGCAGCACCCACAGCGCATTCACCGCGCGCGGCGGCCACGGCGCAGCAAACTGGCGCAGCAGGCGGTCGATCCAGAAAGCGCTGAAGAGCGCGGTGGCGACGTGCAAGGACGGGCAGGCGTTGCCCGCTGCATCCACGCCCTGCAGCAGCGCAAATCCGGGGTGCAGCGCCACGTCCACCGGCAGCACGGGTTGCGGCACGGCGGTGGGGAAGGCATAGAAGCATGCCAGACCCGTGATGCACAGTGCGCCTGCCCACAGACCGTAGGCCACCAGCTGGCGCAAGCTGGGCAGCAAGCCGACCGGAATGCCCACATAAACCCACAGCGACACATAGGCCACCAGCGCCAGGGGTTGGAAGCCAACCCACTGGTCCAGAAGCGTCAGCGGCATCTCGGTGACGGGCCGCGCCGGGTGCCGCAAGACCTGGAAGTAGCCGATGAAGAACAGCCACATGAAGCCCGAGACGCCCAAGAACTTGAGCCAGAAGCGGCGCCGCAACTCGCGCCCCACCGCCTTGCGCCAAGACGCAGACCGTGTGGGCGTGGCTGATGCGGGCAGAAGGAAAGGGGGGGCGTTCCGGCTCGGCGGCAAGGCAGGGGCGCCGGTGGCGCGGGGTCGTGACGACTGGAGCCTACCACCCGGCCTACCGTGCGGCCGACCCACCGCCGCTTTCGTGATAATCGACCGCAGCGCTCGGGTCCCGAGGGCCACCAACCCCCCCCACACCGGAAGCCGCTCTCCATGATCTTGGCGCACCTGCCTTCCGCTTCGGCCCGTCAGCGCACGCTGCGACTGCTGGGCATCTTCTGCATCGCCACGCCCCTGGCGGTGCTGGCACAGACTCCTGAGGCCATCAAAGCGCCGAACACATCAAGCGCCCCAAACACCCCCAGCGCCATTGAACCGTTGTGGGAACTGGGCATGGGCGTTGGCGGCCTGCGGCTGCCGCACTACCGTGGCAGCGATCAGAGTCACAACCTGTTGCTGCCGGTGCCGTACGTCATCTACCGCGGCAAGATCTTCCGCGCCACGCGCGAAGGCGCGCGAGCGGTGCTGCTGGACAGTGACCGCGTGGACGTCGATGTGAGTGTGTCGGCCAGCCCACCCACCCGCAGCGGCGACAACCTGGCGCGTGCCGGCATGCCAGACCTTGCACCCACCGTGGCCGTGGGGCCCAACATGAATTTGCGGCTGGCACGCGGCACAACATGGAAGGTCGATCTGCGCCTGCCGGTGCTGGCCGTCTTCACGCTGCAGAGCCATTCGCAGACGCTGGGCTGGACGGCCAACCCGGTGCTCAACCTCGACATGCTCTGGCAGGGCTGGGACGTGGGCGTGCAGGCTGGCCCGATGTGGGCCACGCGTCAATACAACGCCTACTTCTACGACGTGGCCCCGCGCTATGCCACCGCCACCCGATCCGCGTACAACGCGCCCTCAGGCAGCGGCGGCTGGCGCTGGACGGCGGGCGCGTCGCGCCGCTACGGCAAGCTCTGGCTGGGTGGCTTCGTGCGGGGCGACAGCGTGGGCGGCGCAGCGTTCGAGGCCAGCCCGCTTGTCAAGCAGCGCAACGCCTTCACGGTCGGCCTGGCGATGAGCTGGGTCTTTGCGGTCTCCGATGAGCGTGTTGCCATCGACGACTGAAGCCCGCCCCCTGCGCCCCTTCTGGTGGCCGCTGGCGTGGCTGGCCCTGCAGACGCAACTGCTGCTGCTGGGGTTGATGTCGATCGCCTGGAGCGCGGCGGCATTGCTGCTCTACCCCGTGCTGCCGCGGGCTGCGGGGCGGCGCATCGGCCGCGCGATGATTGCCCACGGCTACCGCATCTTCTGGCGCATTGCGTCGGCCAGCGGCATGCTGCGGCTGGATGCTGCGGCGCTGGACACGCTGCGCGATGAAGGTGGTCTCATCGTCGTCGCCAACCACCCCAGCATGCTGGACGCGCTGATGCTGGTGGCGCGGCTGCCCAAGAGCGCCTGCATCATGAAGGCCAGCCTCGTGCACAACCCCTTCCTGGGCCCGGGCGCGCGGCTGGCGCGCTACATCCGCAACGACTCGGCCTTCGGCATGGTGCAGTGCGCCGTGCAGGACTTGCAGGACGGCGGCCAGCTGGTGCTGTTCCCTGAAGGCACGCGCACCACACGCTGGCCGCTCAACCCCTTTCACGCCAGCTTTGCCCTCATCGCCAACCGTGCGCAGGCGCCCGTGCAGGCGGTGTTCATCGACACCCGCTCGCCCTACCTGGGCAAGGGTTGGCCGCTGTGGCGGTTGCCGCCGCTGCCGATTGAATTTTCCGTGCGCCTGGGCGGGCGCTTTGCGCCGACCGACGACCACTTCGCGTTGCAGGCGGCGGTAGAAAAACACTTCATGGACGGGCTCAGGCCGCGATGACGCCCTCTTCAAGCCACCTGGTGCTGATCCCCAGCTACAACCCAGGCCCCACCGTCGTGGCCACGGTGAACGCAGCGCGCGCGCTCTGGAACCCCGTGTGGGTGGTGGTGGACGGCAGCAACGACGGCAGCGCGCAGGTGCTGGAGGACATGGCGCTGAACGACCCGGGCCTGCGCGTCTGGCTGCTGCCGCGCAACCAGGGCAAGGGTGCGGCCGTGTTGCACGGCGCCCTGCTCGCCGCGCAGGCCGGCTACAGCCACGCGCTGACGATGGACTCCGACGGCCAGCATCCGGCCGGTCTGATCCCGCTCTTCATGAAAACGTCAAAGGATCGGCCCGACTGCATGGTGCTGGGCCGCCCGCTCTTTGACGCCAGCGCACCGCTGCTGCGCGTGCGTGGCCGGCGTGTGTCGAACTGGTGGGCGAACCTGGAAACGCTGGGTGCCGGCATTGCCGATTCGCTCTACGGCTTTCGGGTCTACCCGGTGCAGGACCTGGCCGCCGTGATGCGCGGCCAGCCCTGGATGCGGCGCTTCGACTTCGACACCGAAGCCGTCGTGCGCCTGGCCTGGCGCGGGGTGAAGCCGATCAACATCGACGCACCCGTGAAGTACCTGACTGCGGCCGAAGGCGGCGTCTCGCACTTCCAGTACGGCCGCGACAACCTGCTGCTGAGCTGGATGCACACGCGGCTGATGGTGGGATTTGTGCTGCGCCTGCCGCTGCTGCTGTGGCGCAAGGCGCGAGGCCTGCCGCCGTTTCAAGGCTGATTCCGTCAGCCGGCCAGCGCCGCCTCAGGCTCGTCCGCCAGCGGCGGAAACAGCAGGCTCGCGCCGCCCCGCACCGGCCCGCCTGCGGCGTCGATGGCAGCGCGCAGCGCGTTGCAGTCGGCACCCGGGTACTCGCTGGCGGCACGGTCCAGGATCTGCGTCGCCAGTTCACGCAGCCGCGAGGTCGACTGCTGCAACAGGGTGCGGAACGTGGCTGCATCGACGCGGTCGAGCAGGCTGCGGTTGAGTTCCGAAAACCACGGCAGCGAGGTCTGGTCGAGCAAGACCCGCCGGTTGCGTTTGCGGCTGTGCTGGCACAAGTCGCGCACAAAATTCTGCACCGCCAGGTTGAGCGGCTGCACGTTCACCATCTCGTCCCGCAGCTGCGCCAGCGCAGCCAGGTCGGTGAGGCCGTCGTGGAAATAGAACTTGGCCAGCACACCCCAGTAGTAGGTGTAGTCCCAGAAGACCTTGATGGGCAGCACCTCGGGGTCGCCGAAGATGCCGTACTGGTCCACGTACAGCGTCAGCATGTTGTCGTGGAACGACTTGAAGACTTGCTCGAAGATGCGCGTGTGCGCGCTGATGGACTCACCCGCATGGTCGCGCGCGACGAGCTCGGTGATGTAGGTGTTGCCGATGGCGATGAAGTCGCTGCCAGGCGAATAGAAGGGGTCGAGGAAGCGCCCGGCCTCGCCGGCAATGGCCCAGCGCTGGTCGGAAAACACCTGCTCGCAGTCGTGCGAGAAGCGGCGAAAAAAAGCAAAGTCCTGCAGCGTGTCGCGCTTGGTGTCGAGTTCGTCAAAGAGGCGCGGCTGGTGCACCTGCAGCCAGTCCATCGCACGCTCGAAGGTGTTCATCTTCTGCAGCGGGTGCCAGCGCGGGTCGGCGACGATGCCCACTGAATGCGAACCCGAGGCCAGCGGGATCAGCCAGACCCAGTAGCCCTCGCCGACCAGGTGGTTGGTGGACAACCAGCGTGTGGGCGTGATGCAGCGCTGGCGCCATGCCGGGTCTGAGGACCATTCGTCGGGAATGATGTGGCCACTGACACGGAACCACACCGCGTGCGCCGCATGCGCGTTGTCGCGCGCCAGGCCGAGTTTTTTCTTGATCAGCCCGGCGCGGCCACTGGCGTCCACCACCCAGCGCGCCTGCGCCGTCTGCAGCGCTTCGCCAGGCCGTTGCCACTGCACGGAGTGCGGTTCGTTCGCAGGGGTGGCCGGGCTGCAGCGGTGGTCGGCGAAGGTCAGCGTGCGCACCATCGCGTTGTCAATGAAGCGGATGCCGCGCGCCTGCACTTCGTGGCCCAGGTAGTTCTCGAAGATGCCGCGGTCAAGCTGCCAACTGCCCACTGCAAAGGGCCGGCTGCCACCAAGTTCAGTGACGGCGTCGAAGTCTCGCCGCCCGTCACTGAAAAAGAAACGAAAGCCGAATTTCTTCAGCTGCGCATCCATCAGATGCTGCTTCAGGCCCAGCACGTCCTGGAAGTAGCGGGCGCCGATCTCCACCGTCGACTCGCCCACCTTGTGGCAGGCCTCGGGCACCGGGTGGGCGCGGCGCTCCAGCACCAGCACATCCAGCTTCGGCAGACGTTGGCGCAGTTGCAGCGCCAGAGTCAGGCCGGCCAGGCCACCGCCGATGATGATGAGGTCGTGCTGAGCAGGGCTTTGGGTCATGGCTTGATCGCCAATGTGTTGACTTCGGTGGTGGCGGGCCGGCGCGATGAAAGTCCCCACCGCTCGAGCAGGCCAAAGTCCACGCGCGACCACCAGGGCACGGTGCAGCGGATGTCACTCTCGGCGACTTCGAAGCCTGCTGAACGAAGCAGTTCCACATAACCTTCTGCGCTCTTTTGCACCATGTCCGGGTGCCTGAACAGCAGCCGTACCCAGAAAGAGTGGATGAAGGAACGGCAGGACTCGCCGCTGAGCAGGAAGCCGCCTGGCCGCAGCACGCGGTGCAGTTCGCGCAGGACAGTCTGCTGCGCCTTCACGTGGTGCAGCAACTGGTGGCAGAAGACGATGTCCACGCTGCGGTCGGGCAGATCCAGATGCTGCGCCGGGCTGTGCAGCAGGCGCAGCTCGCAGCCAGGCGACATGGCCGCCTGTTTGGCGTTTTCCAGCGAGAGCGGGTCGATGTCCGCGCCGATGATCATCTGCGGCTGGAACATCTTGTCCAGCAGCGCAAAGGACAGGCCGATGCCACAGCCGGCATCAAGGATCACGGGGCGCGCCGGCAGGCGGTCGCCCATCATGTTGCGGAAGTCGGCAACTGCCTCGTGCAGCACGTAGTCGATCCAGATGTCGGTGCCGATGAACCACTTGCCGAAGCGGGTTTCGGGCACCCAATCACTCTTATCAACGGCGCGAAATTGGTTTGAAACGGTTGTCATGAGTCAGTGTCAGTAGAGCCCGCCGTTGACGGAGATGATCTGCCCCGTGATGTAGCCGGCCTCGGCGCTGGCCAGGAAGCCTGCCAGCGCGGCCACTTCAGCCGGTGTGCCCGCGCGTTGCACGGGCACCAGGCGCTTGATGGCGTCGGCATCGAAGGCCGCGGTCGCCATCGGCGAATCGATGATGCCGGGTGCAATGGCGTTGACGGTGACGCCGCGGCTGGCCACCTCAAGCGCCAGCGCCTTGGTTGCACTGTTGAGCGCGCCCTTGGCCGCCGCGTAGTTGACCTGGCCCCGGTTGCCCGCCAGCGCGGCCACCGAAGAGACGTTGATGATGCGGCCCCAGCGTGTGCGCAGCATCGGCAGCAGCAGCGGCTGCGTGACGCGAAAGAAGCCGTGCAGCGACAGATCGATGACGCGGTGCCACTGCGCGGCCTTCATGCCGGGGAAGACCGCATCGTCGTGAATGCCGGCGTTGTTGACGATGATCTGCACCGCGCCGGCCAGCAGCATTTGCGCCACGGCGGCGGCGGTGGCGCTGTCGTCGCTCAGATTGAAGACGCAGGTTTCAGCGTGGCCACCGGCGGCCTTGATCTCGTCGGCCAACGCTTGCAGCACCTCGGGCCGGCTGTGGCCGTGCAGCAGGACGCTGGCACCGTCGCCTGCCAGGCGGCGCGCGATGGCCGAGCCGAGTGCGCCGCTGGCGCCGGTGACGAGGGCACGCTTGCCGTGCAGGGCTTGATTCATGGGGGGCTGTCCAGGCAGATTCAGGGCAAGGCACTCAGGATGGCGGTGGCGCGGCCGTCCACCAGCAGAGTGCCGGATTGGTCGTGCACGCTGAAGCTGTACAGCGCCTGACGGGAGTCGCCGGCCAGTCGGGTCGCGACGATGCGCAAGTCGCCGGCCACATCGTCCAGGCGCGTCACATGCAGCGAGACGCCGCGCACGCTGGCCAGAAAGCCCGGCGTGGGGTCAGTGCCAGATTCGGTACCAGGCTCGGCATTCAGCGAGCCGTGCAACGCCATCGCCTGCGCGGCGTATTCGATGCCACTCGTTGCCAACAAGCGGCCTTGTGTGCACAAAGGGTTGGCCGGGTCGCGGTGGCTGCTGGCGCTGCATTCGATGGTCTCGGCCGACCAGGCGCGCACGCTGTGAAGCAAGCACATGCTGCCGCTGTGCGGCACCCGTGCCGCGATGCCTGCAGCGTCCAGCGTCTGCGGCTTCATCGCGCGCCAACCTGCACATGCAGCGCAAGGTCGCTCAAGCCCTCGATCACGACATCGGCCGCGCCATCACCGGCCAGCAGCTGCAGCAGCGGCAGTGCGCGCGCCGCCGGGATGCCGCTGCACACGGCGTCCAGGCCCGGGTGTCCACACAGGCTGGGTGTGGCCGCCGGGCCGGTTTGCAAACTCAACTTCCGGCCCGGCGCAGAGGCGGGGCCGAGCAGGAGTGCCACCGCAAATACATCGGCCACCGGCCGCACGGTGTGCAGCGGCTCGGGGTACGGCACGTCGCAGGCCACCAGCAGCACGGGGGCCCGCGTGGCCAGGCACTGCACGGCCGCTTCCAGCAGGCCGGCGGCAAAGCTCGCGTCAAAGGCCGCGAGGCTGGTGGACGCGGCGCGCGACTGGGTGGCGATGTGCCAATAGCCGGCTGGCGCGTTGTGCACGGAATTGGTGAAACGGGTCGGCGACACCAGCCGCTCGGGTGCGGCCAGCGCTTCGCACAGCAGATGGCAGTTGAGGGGGTCGCCGCTGCTGCCGCAGAACACGGTGGGCAGGTCCGCCGGGTCCAGGCCCGACGCCCCCAGCGCCTGGTCGGCGACCACGATGGACGCTTTCACGACCGTGCCGGCGCGCCGGCGTTCGGTGGCGGGCAGCCGGTTGGCCGCAGGCACGACGGTGGCAGCGGCCTGCCACAGCGCCGGTGTGCACAGCAGCAGCTGGCCGTTGGCCCAGTCAACCAGGCCCGGCCCCAGCAGGCCGATACCGCTGACTTTGAGGTGCAGCATCACGGTTTTTCCCCGCCAGCAACCCCAAAGATCAGGCTCGCATTGCTGCCGCCAAAGCCGAAGGAATTGCTGGCCACGACACGCAGCTTCTGTTCGCGCGGTTCGCGCAGGTACAGCGTGTGCAGGGCCGGGTCCGGCGTCTGCACATTCAGCCCCGCAGGCATGAAGCCGCGCTGCAGCGCCAGCATCGCCACGGCCGCTTCCACAGCGCCCGCCGCACCCAGGGTGTGGCCGGTGTAGCCCTTGGTGCTGCTGCAGGGCAGCGCGCGGCCAAAGACGCTGACGACGGCCTTGTCCTCGGCGGCGTCATTGCCCGGTGTGCCGGTGCCGTGCAGGTTCAAGTGGTCGACATCCTGCGGCTGCAACCCGGCCTGCGCCAGCGCAGCGCGCATGGCGGCGGCGGCGCCAGCGCCTTCGGGGTGAGGGCTGCTCATGTGGTGGCCGTCGCTGCTTTCGCCGGCGCCGAGGAGCCAGGCGGCAGGCGTGGTCGCGTCGCGCTCGACAAGCGCAAAGGCTGCCGCTTCGCCCAGCGACAGGCCGGCGCGCTGCGCGTCCCAGGGCCTGCAGATGTCGTCGGACACCAGCTCCAGGCTCTTGAAGCCGTAGAGCGTGGTCAGGCACAGGCTGTCCACGCCGCCCACCACGGCGGCGTCCACGACGCCGGCTTGCACCATGCGCTGCGCCGCCGCAAAGACCTTGGCGCTGGACGAGCAGGCGGTGGACACCACAAAGGCGGGCCCCTGCAGGCCGAGTGCAGCGCGCACATAGCGGGCCACCGAATAACTGTTGTGCGTGGTGGCATAGTGCAGACTCTTGGGCAGCGCGCCGGTGGCGGCGTCGCGGTGGCGGTAGGCGATCTCGGTCTGCAGGATGCCGGCCGTGCTGGTGCCCAGGAATACGCCCACGCGTGCCGCGCCCCAGCGCTGCGCTGCGCGGCGCACGTGGTTGCCAAAGTCGTCGGCACGCAAGCTTAGTTCGGCGAGTCGGTTGTTGCGGCAGTCGTGTTCTGCCAGTGCCGGCGGCAGCGTCACGTCGTCGGCGCCGGCCACCAGGCCGAGCCAGGCGTCGAAGGTGACCGTCTCGAAGCGCTGCCGCGCCAGGCCCGTGCGCCCGGCCTGCAACGCTGCCAGCGTGGCCGCGCGGCCGTGGCCGAGTGCGCTGACGAGCGTGAAGGCGGTGATGGCCAGTGGCTTCAAGCGGCACCGTCAAGCAAGTCAGCCACCAGCAGCACGTTGGCAAAGGGCGTGCGCTGGCTCTGCGGCACCGCGCGCACCTGGAAGCCCAGGCCCTGCAGCAGTTGCGTCCACTGCACCAGCGTGCGGCCGAAGGTGGGCGGCACGCGGTGGCCGCGCGCCAGGGTGACGACACGGTCCACCCACTGGCTGACGGCGAAGCGGCGCGTGCGGGCCGCGTCGCCCACGCGCAGCAACAGCCGGCCCGGACGCTTGCTGGATGGCGTGGGTGAGGGCATCAACGCATCGCGCACGCGTCGCAACAAGGCCTCTTGATCGCTGTAGCCCACGTAGTGCAGCACGTCGAGGATGACGACCAGGTCGCAAGCCGGGAACACGGCGCTGCGCATGTCGGCGCCGATGAAGCGCGGCGCCAGCGCCAAGCTGCCGAGCGCCTGTTCGGCCCGCGCCCGGTCCTTGGGCATCAGTTCGATGCCGGTGTAGGCGGTTGCCCGGGCCTGCACCGGCCAGGCCGCAGGCCAACGGCCGCTGTCTTGCAGCGCCGCGCAACCCTGCAGCAGGCTGGCCATCAGGCCCTGGCCGCAGCCGATGTCCAGCACGCGGGCACGCGGCTGCAGGTCACCACGTTCCAGCATGCCGCGAAACACAGGGTCCAGCGCCAGCTTGCCGCGCGCCCAGTGCCAGGCCCAGCGGTTGCTGCGGCGGTAGGGCGCGCACGCGGCTGCATGAAGCTCGGCCCAGGACACGTCGGGCGCGGGCTGCAGCGGAAGTTCGTTCATCTTCATGGTTCAGCCCTGCCGTGCTGGCAGCGCTTCGGCCAGCGTCACTGGGCGCAGACCTTCGGCACGGCACTGCTGCACGAGGGCCGGCAGCACGTCCAGCAGCACGGGCCGGCCCTGCGCGGTGCGGCGTGCGTGGCCGTCGTGCAGCAGCAGGATGCTGCCAGCGGCCAGGCCTTGCCGCAGGCGCTGCAACACGGCGGCCGGGTCGCTGCGGCGCGTGTCGTAGCCGCGGCGCGTCCAGCTCACCAGATGCAGGCTCAAGCGGTGCAACACGGGGTCGAGCAGCGGGTTGCGCAGGCCCGCCGGGGCGCGGAAGCAGTGCGGGCGCACGCCGGTGATGTCGGCCAGCAGCGCTTGTGCGTCGCCGATCTCGCGCTCAAAGCCGCGCGGCCCCAGGAGCGAAAAGTTGTGGCGGTGCTGCAGGCTGTGGTTCTGCACGCTGTGGCCGGCAGCGACGATGCGGCGCGTGAGCGCAGGGAAAGCACGTGCCCGCTCGGCAATGCAGAAGAAGGTGGCGTGCACCTTTTCTGCCGCCAGCAGGTCGAGCACGGCGGACGTGACTTCGGGGTCGGGGCCGTCGTCGATGGTGATCGCAATCTCGCCGCGCGCGGCGGCTGCGGCCGGCAGACGGCGGACGTTCGGCCCCAGCAGCGCACTGCGCGGCCACAGGCCTGCGGCTGCGAGCCCGGCGTGGTTGAGCAGCACGGCACCGGCCGCCGCCGGCCACGCGCCAGGCCACAGCAGCGCGGCGCCGGCAGCGGCCGCATGCAGGCCGATGCTGGCGCGCAGGGCCAGCGGCATCGGCCACGGCGCAGACACGGTGGCTCCTGGTGTCGGTGTGGGTGTGGGTGTGAGGGCGGTCGGCAACATGTTCAAGCAGATCAAAAATTTTCTCACGCGTCCGCAGCAGGGCGCAGCCTTGATGCAAAGGCCGCTGACAGCACCATGGCCAGCAGGGCGCCCACCGCCACCACGCGGCCAACGGCCGACAAGGCGGGGATGTCCGACACGGCGATCAAGCCGAAGGACAGCACGGTGGTCGCGTTGGCCAGCAGCAGCGACGCCAGCGTATCGGGGTCGGTCGGCCGCCCCGCCCATGCGTCCTGCTGCAGCAGGTCGAAGAAGAGCGCGTAGTTGGAGCCCACCGCCACCACCAGCAGCAGCCCCACCAGGTGCAGGATGCCCAACTGCACGTTGAACAGCGCCATGAGGCCCATCGTCAGCAGCACCGACAGCAGCAGCGGTTGGCACACCGACAGCACGCGCCGCCAGGATCGCAGCGCCAGCGCCACCAGCGCCACCACGCCTAAAGCGCCCAGCAGCGCCTGCGCCTGTGCTTCGCGCAGATAACGTGCGTAGAGGCGCGTGAGCTCGGTGCCGATCTCGATCACCTGCGCGCTGCCCATGCCCTGCAGCGCCTGCTTCACGGCGGTTGCGTCCAGTGTGCCGCCCGCGCCCGCTGCCGGCTGCAGCGGCAGCAAGGCGACCCACGAGCCGTCCTTGCGCTGCAGCAGCAAGGCGTCGATGAGCAGCGACAGGCCGGTGGCGCGCACGACTTCGAGGGTCACCGGCGCACGCTGCCGCGCCTGTTCCACTTCGGCAATAAAGGGCGACAGCCGCTCGGCCGCCAGCGGCCCGCCGCGCGTGGCTTGCAGCAGCGCGCTGCGCAGCGTGGCGCTGTCGGGCAGGCTGGCCTGCCGCTGCGCTTGTGTCTGTTGACTTGGCAGCCAGCGCGCGATGGTGTCGTAGCCACCCAGCTCACCGCGCGCCACCAGCGTGTCCAGCCGTGCGGCGGCGGCTTCGGCCTGGCGCAGCGCGGCCTGCAGGTCGGCGCCCTGCACAGCGACCAGCATGCGGGCGTCGCCAGCGCTCAGGTCGGCGCGCAGGCTGGCGTCGAGGTCCAGCGCTTCCCGGGACATGGGGCTCAGCGAACTCAGCTTCGCCGTCCACAACTCGCCACGTTGCAGCAGCAGTGCGGCCGCGGCCAAGCCCAGTGCCAGCAGCGGCCAGCGCAGTGCCGGCAGCCGCGCCACGCACCAAGCGGCAAAGCGCCCCATCGGCCCGCGCAGCCCGGTGCCCTTGGCGCCCTGCGGCATCAGGTGCGGCATCACAAAGCGTGTGAAGGCTGCTGCGGCCAGCAGCCCGGCGACAGAAAACACACCCAGCTGGGCCAGGCCCGGGAAGCCCGAGAACATCAGCGCGACAAAGCCGCAGATGCTGGTCAGCACCCCGAGCCGCACCGTCGGCCAGCCGCTCTTGAGCCAGTGCGTGGCGCCCACCGCACGGGCCTGGATGAGGTAGTAGATGGCGTAGTCCACCGCCTCGCCGATGAGGGTGGTGCCAAAGGCGAGCGTGATGCCGTGCACGCCGCCAAACACCAGGCTTACTGAGGCGATGCCCGCCACCACGCCAGTGGCCACCGGCAGCGCCGCCACCAGCAGCGCGGGCAGCGAGGCAAAGGCCAGCAGCAGCAGCGCGCTCATCAGCACGCTGCCGGCAATGGACAGCCAATGCACTTCGCGTTCGATCTGCGCCCGGCTGTCGACACTGAAGACCGGCGCGCCACTCACCTTGAGCGTCAGGCCTGAAGGGGTGACTGCGACGAAGATTGAGTGCACCTGGGCGATCGCCGCCTTCTGCGCGTCGAGGTCGGCGCCGGCCGCCTTGCTGATGGCCACCAGCAGCGCGCGCGGGTTTTGCAGGATCGCTTGCTGTGCAGGTGGGCGCGACACCCAGACCCCTTCTTCACTGCGCGGCGCGCTGCCGGGGATCAGCGTTTCAGCGATGCGCACCGTCTCACCCGTCGGGTCGCGTTCCAGCAGCGGTTTGATGGCGTTGCCGGCCGGTGTGCCCAGCAGCGACAGCGTCTCGTCGATGGCCTCGCGCAGGCCGGCCGGTGTGAAGCGCTGCGCGTCGACGGCGGGGCTCAGTGCGTAACGGTGCTGGACCAAGAAGTCGCCGACCTGCGTCAAGGCCTCGGTCTCGCCGTTCTGCACCTGCTCGAAGAGACCGCTCTTGCGCAGCCCCCTGGCCAGTGCGCGCGAGGCGTCGGCACGCGCCTTGGCGTCACCGCCTTCGATGGCGATCAGCAGCGTGCGCGCCGGCAGGCCGCTTTGCAGCTGTTCAATCAGCACGCGCTGCTGCGCGTCGGGGTTGGCGGGCAGGAAGGCGCTCATGTCGGCCGTGAAGGTCGTGCGCAGGATCTGCCCCACACCCGCGGCCAGCAGGGCCAGCCAGACAAAGAACACGAGCGCCGTGTGCCGCCTCATCGGATCGCGGGTGCAGCCACCAGGGGATCGATCAGCATCAGCGACCGGTCTCCGCCCGCCAACCAGAGTTCGACGCTGCGCACGTCACCGGCCAGGCCTGCAATCTTGACTTCCCGCACCTGCGTGGCCAGGCGGTTGTCGCGAGGCGTGAGCGTCAGCGTCCACTGCGCGGCGCTGCCTTCGGCCTTGACCTTGAAGTGCCTGTCCAGTGTGCCCGCGTTGCCCGTGAGCGTGCCGCGCACGGCTTCGATCAGCGCCGCCACTTCGGGCACCGCGTCCAGCGCCATCTGGCGGCTGCGGCCGCCGCGGGTCAGCACGAGGCTGTTGCCGTCGACCACCATGGACTCGGCGCGCGGCTCGGTGGTGACGCGCGCAAAGCGGCCGGGTGCCGTGAAGCTGAGCGTGCCGCTGGCGCGCAAGGGGCCGTCGAAGCCGCTGACAAAACGCTCTTCGGTGAAGCGCGCCTCGCCGCCCTTGCGCACTGCCAGTTGCGCGGCCACGGTGGCCAGGTCCAGCGCCCAGGCGGGGGTGCCCAGGCCCACACACAGCGCCAGCAACCACCGCAACGGCAGGCGCCGGTCATACCGCTCAAGCCGATCAAGCCCCAAGGTCTTCACGCCAGTAGTCATAGAAGTTGAACCAGTTGTAGGGCGCTTCGCGGCACAGCGATTCCAGCTTGGCGACGTAGGCATGCAGCGTTTCGCGAACGAGTTGTTCGCGCGCGACCGGGTCGGTGGGCGGGTTGCGGAAATCAGCCAGCGTCTGGAAGCGCACGTCATACCGTTTGCCGCCCAGGAAGAGGCCGACCATGAAGATGACGCGCCGGCGCAGCAGCAGCGCCAGCCGCAGCGGGCCGTCGGAGAAGAGCGCGGGCACGCCCAGGAATGAAATCTCGATGCCGGGTGACCTTGCGGAATCGCGCGCGGCCTCCGTGCCAAGGTGGCGGTCGCCCAGCAGCCCCACCAGGTGCCCGGCGTCCAGCGCGTCGCGGATGGCCAGTGTGGAGCCGGCATTGCCGATGGCAATGACGGCCAGCTTGAAGTCAGGTGCCATGGCCTGCAGAACGCGGTGGATCTTGCGGGCGTTGTCCGGGTACATGACCATCGTCACCTGCATGCCGGGGAAGCTTTTCCCCGCAGCGTGCAGGCTCTCAAAACTGCCCAGGTGCGCGCCGATGAGGAAACCGCCGCGGCGGGATGCCAGCGTGTCGTCGCAGCCGGCGTCGCCCTGCATCGTGAGGTCGAACATGTCGAGGGCGCCGGTCTGCCCGCGCACGAAGTACACGCGGTCCAGCACCGTGCTGGCGAAGGCGTGGAAGTGCCGGTACTGGTCGCGGCCCGTCGCCGGGCGGCCCAGCGCGCGTGTCAGGTAGCGTGCCGAATGGCGGCGTGCACTGACGCCGAAGAGCAGGAAGTAAACGGTGATGGGGTGCAGCAGCAGCCGCGCCACCGGGCGGCCCAGCGTGACCGCCACCCAGGCCATGAAGCGCAAGGCCAGCAGGCTGCCGCGTTCGCGGCGGTGGGCCCAGGTCGGGACGGCCGGCGTCGTGGCCGTCATGCTGCAGGCCCCGCTGCGATCTGGCCGCGCGCCACGGCGGTTTCAGCCGCGCCACTCGCCATCCAGACCTCAAAGGCCACACCAGTGCCCTGTTCGCGCAGCGCCACGCGCAACCGTGCACCGGGGCCAACGGGATGGGGAAACTTGGCGTTGTCCAAGCGCGGTGTCGCGCCCACGCGTGCTGCCAGCAGCGGCCGTGCGGCCAGCGCCTGCATGACAAAGGCCAGCAGCAGCACGCCCGGCAGCACCGGGTGGCCGGGGAAGTGGCCGGCGAAGGCGGGGTGGTCCATCGGGACGTCGATGTGCAGGTCCGCTTGCAGGTCCACCGGGCTGCTGGTCTGCGTGCCGGTCTGCGTGCCGATGCGAAGGTCACCGTCTGCACCGGCCAGCGTCCGCAGCGCAAAATTCCGCAAGCTCGCCACGCTCAGCTTGCCGGTGGCTTCGCGCGGCAGTGCAGCCACGTGCACCACGCGGCGCGGCACAAAGGCGCTTTCCAGCGGGCCGCGCAGGGCCTTGATGATCTCGCCCGCTGAAAGGTGGGGCGCGACGACAAAGGCCACCGGCCGCACGATGCCTTCGGTCTGTTCGGGAATCCAGTCGGGCAGCCAGAACGCGCCGTCCACCACGCCGTCGATGCGGTTCAAATGAAAGTTCAGGTGCGCGAGTGAACTGCGCTTGCCGGCGACATGGATCAGGTCATTCGCGCGGCCCAGCAGCTTGAAGTGGTGGGCGTCGTGCAGCACCAGCAGGTCGGCCAGCGGCGTGGGTTCCGTGACGTGGCCGCCGCTGACGACATAACGCTCACCGTCAGCGTGCTCTTCGCGCGTCAGGTGCAGCGCACCCAGGGTGCGCCAGGTTTCACCGGCCGTGGTGCGGCGGCTGGCGACCTGCCCCGCTTCGGTGCAGCCGTAGATTTCCACCAGCAAGCCCTGCAGCGCCGTTTCTGCCTGCAGGGCCAACTGCGGCGACAGCGGCGCGGTGGCCGACAGCGTCAGTGCCACTGCCGGCAAAGGCAGGTTTGCCAGCAACAGCGTCTTGAGGTGAAACGGTGTGGTGACGAGTGCACGCGGCGCTGGCACGCGCTGCAATGCGTCGGCGATGTCCGCCGGGTAGAAGGGGCGCCCGGCGTCGAAAGCGGCGCCGCCCAGCAGCGCCAGCAACACGGTGGACTCAAAACCGTAGCTGTGCTGCGCCGGCACGGTGGCCACCAGCGTGATGCCGGCCAGCGTGGGCTGCTGCAGAAAGCTGGCCAGCCTTTCGGCCTCGGCGCCGATGTTGGCGACCAGCGTGCCCCAGCGTTTGGCATGCGGCTGCGGCGCACCGGTGCTGCCGCTGGTGAGCAGGCAGACGGCTTCGAGGTTGATGTCGATCACGGGCACCGCGGTGGCCGGCGCCACGTGGGCTGGGCGGCGCACGGTGTGCACGGGCAGGCCGCCGGTGTCGGGCGGCGGGCTGGCGGTCATGCTGGCGATCATGATGTCAGTCATGCTGTCAGTCATGATGTCAGTTATGCCGTCAGTCATGCCATCGATCAGCAGGTAGGGCGCGCCGTCGGCTGCAGCCACGGCCGGCACCTGGCGCAGCGTGTCGGGCAGCGCATTCGGCGGCATCAGGCTCGTCTGCCCGCGCAGCAGCGCAGCGGCCAGGCCCAGCGCAAAGAGGTAACGGTCCTGACACAGGTTGACGGGTCGGCCTGCGGGCAGGTCGCGCGCCAGCGCTTGCGCTTCGGCGATGAAGAGCGCGGCCGAGATGGGGTGGCCGGCGCGCCAGGCCAGCGGTTGCGACAGCTCGCGCGGACTCAGCAGCGGCAGCGTGGCGCTGATCGTGCTCACGGCGTGGCCCTTTTGTCGGGCCGGCCGGACCGCTGGTACGCGTCAAAGGCCGCGCGCATCGTCACGCGCGGAAAGTCGGGATGGCGGTGGTAGCGCCACAGGTATTCGGCGATGAAAAGCGCGGCTGCCGACAACGGCGTGGCCACCGTGCAGTACAGCGACCACCAGGGCCACGGCGCCCATGCGTACAACAGCGCCGACACGGCCACCATCGCGCCAAAGTACCCGGCCCACAGCGCGGTCACGCCGCGTGTGTAAAGCGCCAGCGCCGGCGTGAAGGGCTGGCCCAGCCGGCCGTGCAGGCCTTCGGCCAAGCCGGTGATGAACGGTTTTTCTCCGGGGCGCAGCGTCATGCCGAAAGCCCAGGCCAGCGCCAGGTGAATGGCACCGTGCTGCAGCACGTACAGCCGCTGCGCGTCGACCACGCCGCCGCGCATCACGACGACGATCAACAGGGCCAGCAGCGCCGCGCAGGCCGCCAGCGTCAGCCACTGCCGCTTGGCCCAGCCCATGCCGCCCACGGTCAGCAGCAGCGGGCCGAACAGCAGCGCCAGTGTCCAGGGTTCTTGCGCCATGTGCACCATCAGCCAGTTGGACAGCAGGGCGTAGGCCACGAGGGCTGTCAACGCTGCCAGCGTCAGCAGCACTGCGGCCAGCGGCTTAACGGGTGCGGTGTTGGGCGACATGGGCCGCCAGGCTGCGCAGGTTCTGGAAGATTTTCTGGTTGTTTTCGTCGTCAGACCGCAGCTGGAAACCATAGCGTTGCGACACTTCAAGCGCCACTTCCAGGATGTCGATGGAATCCAGGCCGAGGCCTTGCTCTTGCCCATTCCCAAACAGCGAAGTCTGGGCATCGATGTCGGCCGCAGCCACATCCAGGTTCAGCGCCTGCACAAAAAGCGCCGCCAATTCGCGTTCCAGCGCAAGCGGGTCGGACGGCGGCACGGCGGCAATCGACGGCTCGGACACTCAAAACTCTCCAGGATTCATGGTGGCCAGACCACACGGCATGGTCTGGCAGAACCCGGAATTGTAGGTGGCCGACGTTTGCAGCCTCCTGCGTCCTACATGCCCTTGAAGAGGTGGGCGTAGAGCCGGCTGGCGGTGAGCGTTTCGGCGCGTCCGCGCAGCTGCAGCGTGACCTTGCCTGACTCTTCACGGCGCGCGCTGGTGATGGCCCGCGCCTGCACCACGGTGCTGCGGTGCACCTGCCAGAACTGCTGCGTGTCCAGCTGCGGCAGCAGTTCGCGCAGCGACATCCGGATCAAGTGTTCACGCGCCGTGGTGATGACGCGCACGTACTTGTCGGCGGCTTCAAAATACACCACGTCTTCCACCGGCACCAGGTGCACGAGGTTGCCGACCTGGGCCTGGATGACGGCCAGGCGCGGCGTGGCTGAGCCTGCAGCCACACCCGACCCCAGACCAGCCTCCAGCAGCCCGCGCAGTTGCGACAAGGTCTGTTCCAGCGTCTGCGCCGGTGTGGTGCCGCTTGGCGCGGGCGCTGCACTGCGCGCCGCCAGCCGTGCCTGCAACCGTGCCTGCAACCGCGCCACGCACCCCGCCAGCCGCTGCCTGTCCACGGGCTTGACGAGATAGTCCACCGCCTGCGCCTCAAAGGCCTGCAGCGCGTAGTCGTCATACGCGGTGACAAACACCAGCAGTGGGAAGGCGATGCCGTCGGGCCAATCCTCGGCCAGCGCCTGCGCCGCTTCAAGGCCCGTGCAACCGGGCATGCGGATGTCGAAGAAGCAGACGTCGGGCTGCAGCGCCAGGGCCTGCGCGCTGGCCTGCAGGCCGTCGCCCACGGTGGCCACAACCTGCAGTTCAGGCCACAGCGCGGCCAGGTCGGCACGCAGACCGGCGGCCAGCAGGGGTTCGTCTTCGGCAATCAGGGCTCGGGGGTGGGCGGTCATGGTGGGGCTGTCCGGGTGAGCGGCTTGGCAATCGGCATGGGGATGGGCATGGGCATGGGCAAACGAAGGGTGACTAGCGTGCCACCCTGGCCGTCGGTGGCTGGTTCCAGCGTCAGCGATGCCACCTTGCCATGCAACGTGGCCAGGCGGTCGCGCACTTGGGCCAGGCCGAAGTGGCTGCCGGCAGCGCTGCTGGGCGCGGCGGGCAAACCAGTACCGGTGTCGCGCACGGTCAGCACAAGTGTGGTCGATTCAGGCCGCGATTCAGCCTGCGATTCAGGCCGCGATTCAGCCCGAGCAACCACGGTGATTCGGCCGCCTTCCACATGGGGCTCCAGGCCGTGCTTGATGGCGTTTTCCACCAGGGGCTGCAGCAACAGCGGCGGCACCGCAACGCCACTCAATTCGGCCGGCAGGTCCAGCGTGACCTGCAGCCGCGGGCCCATGCGCACGGCCATCAGCGCCAGGTAGTCGTTGATGCGGTCGAATTCGGTGGCCAGCGGGTGCGCCGCCAGCCGCGACGCGTTGAGCGTGGCGCGCAGGAAGCTGATCAGGCGGTCCAGCATCGCCTGCGCGCGAACGGGTTCCAGGCCGATCAGCACCCGCAGGTTGGCCAGCGTGTTGAAGAGCATGTGCGGTTCCAGCTGAGACTGCAGCAGCCGCAGCTGCGTCTCGGCCGCCTGGCGCTGCGCGGCTTCAGCCAGCGCGCGGGCGGTGGCAAGCCGCTCTTGCGTGCTGATGACGACGAAGGAGATCACCGTGCCCACCACGCTCAGCGCCAGCGTGACGCGGGTGTTGGTGCTGCTCCACTGATACAGGCTGGGCGACTGGTTGCCGGTGAGCCAGTCCGCCAGCGTCATGCCCAGCGACGGGCCCAGCAGCAGCGCTATCAGCCCGCCCGGTATGGCGCTGGCCCAGCCGCCGCTGTGGGCCAGCGGCGGCTGGCCCTGGCGCGCCCGCAGGCGGTTGAGGCCCCACGCCACCGCCAGCCGCGTGCTGTCCACGATCAGCGTGCAGGCGGTGCCGATGCTCAGCGAATACACGAGCTTCTGGAAGAAGCTGTGGCCCTCCAGCGCCGTGAGGAAGAGCGCGATGCCCACGCAGAGCCCGCCCACCACCAGGAAGTGGCGCCACACCTTGGCACGCCGGCGGGTGGGTGCAGCGGCTGCGGGGGCTGCTGCCAGCGGCGCGCAAACAGGGGCCTCAAACGGATCAGGCGGATCAGGCGGATCAGGCGTTGGCATGGCGCGGGATTGTGGGCTGCGTCAACTGCATCAGGCCCAGTGCCCGGCCCAGGAAGGTGCCCGTCAGCGCGCCAAACACCAGCGCCAGTGGCCACTGCACGCTGGCCATGCCGCGCCATTCCGGGTGCAGGCCCTGGCCCACGCCAGCGGCATAGCGCAGGCTGAAAATAGTCACGATCAGCACCAGCGGCACCCAGCTGCCTGGCAGGAAGAGCCGCGCCTCATCTGCCAGCCAGCGCGCTGCGGCAGGGCGCGGCAAACGCCGGCCAAGGGCCGTGGCAGCAGCGAAGGCAGCCAGCCAAAGCACAGCAGCCACGGGCTGGGCCACGAAGCCCGGCGCCATCGACCACAGCGACAGCCCCAGCATCGCACCGGGCAGCGCCAGCAACTGCCCGCGCCGCACACGCCGTTCGCGGCGTTGCCACAGCCCCAGCGCCAAGAGCGCGGCCAGCAACGCCCAGACCCAGCGCGGCGTGTGAATGAGGATTTGCAGAACCATGGTGTGGTGCCCGGATGCGCCTTTCGGCATGGTGCGCACTGTCGCTGCTGCCCCGCCGCGCGGCCACCACCGAGCGACGAGGCGCCCGCTGCCGTCGCCAAGGGGTGCCGGCGTGGCGCGGCATGCGGTCAGCCTCAGCCCGTCAGCCTCTGCCCGTCAACCTCAGCCCGTCAACTTCTGCCAGTCAACCTCAGCCCGTCAACTTCTGCCGATCAACCCTTGGCCAACTGCGCGCGGATGGCTTCCACGCGCGCCCGGTTGACGCCGAAGTCCTTGCGCCCCAGCCGCGACGCCGACCGCACCTGCACCACGCCGTTGCCCGCATCGAACCAGAATTCGACATCGTCGGTGTACTTCAGCAGGCGCGTGGTGAAGGTGGCGTGCAGGTAGCCGGGCTCGGCCTTGACGACAAGCGCGCCGGGCATGCCTTGCACGATGGCCTGGATGCGCGCCAGCGTGGCGGCGCCATCTGCTTTCCCCTCACCGGCCAAGGCCAGCGGCGCGATGCGCGCGGTTTCGGCCTGCGCATGGCCGGACCAGAGGTCTGCCTGGCTGCTGACGCTGTTGGGTGAATTCGACGGCGGCTTGAGCTTGCCGTCGCGCAGGCCGAGGTCGTCCGGCGACTTGCCGCCGAGCCAACCGATCTGCCCCGCCAGGACAACCAGCACAGCCAGGACCACCAGCGCCACCACCCCGATCAACAGCCACTTCAGCATTCCGTCCTCCAGCCCCGCGCCACCGCAGCGCGGCGCGATTGTCGACCGGCACTTGCAGCGGCGGCTGCAGTGGCAACATCCCGGGCTTGGAGGAAAGCTGACGATGAGCAGTCGCAGATGGAGTCTGGCCTTGCTGGCCTGCGTGGTGAATGGCGGGGCAGTGGCTGCCGATTTGCCCTACGCCGCCGCCGTGGCCGCGCGTTTTGCCGAACCCGCGGTTCGCTACGACACGCCGGGCCTGCGCGACGGCCGTGAAACCTTCACCCGCAACGATGAATTGCTGGCCGCGCTGCGGGCGCTGGCCGCCGCGTCGAAGGGCCCGCGCCTGGTGGTGGCGGGCCGGTCGCAGTCGGGCGTGGCCATCGAAGCGCTGCACTTTTCCAGGGGCCCCGGCCGCCCGGCCGTGCTGCTGGTCGGCCAGCAGCATGGTGACGAGCCGGCAGGGGCCGAGGTGCTGCTGGTGTTGGCGCAACAGCTGGTGGAGCAGCCGGCAGCCGGCGATCTGGCGCTGCTGCTGCAGAAGATCGACATCATCGTCCTCCCCCGCGCCAACCCTGATGGCGCCGAACTTGGCGTGCGGCGTGCTGCCAACGGCCTGGACATCAACCGTGACCATCTGCTGTTGCGCACACCCGAGGCGCAAGCCCAGGGCCTCTTGATGCGCGAATTCAATCCGCTCGTCGTGGTGGATTTGCACGAACACACGGTGGTCGGCCGCTACCTGGAGAAATTTGGCGCGCTCCAGCGCAACGACCTGCTGCTGCAGTACGCCATGACGGCCAACTTGCCGCCGGCCATCACCCGCGCCAGCGAAGAGTGGTTCCGCCAGCCTATGCTGCAAGCGTTGAAGACCGAAGGGCTGACCGCCGATTGGTACTACACCAACCCCACCAACCCCACCGACCTGCGCCTGAGCATGGGCGGCGCGCAGCCCGACACCGCGCGCAACGTGCACGGCCTGAAAAACACCATCAGCATCCTGCTGGAAAGCCGCGGCGTGGGCATCGGCAGGCTGCACCTGCAGCGCAGGGTGCACAGCCATGTGGTGGCGCTGAAAAGCATCCTGGCCAGCGCAGCAGCGCATGCCGACGCGCTGGTGGCGCTGAAGCGCGACGCCGATGCACAAACGGCCGCCAATGCCTGCAGCGGTGACGTGGTGGTGCTGGCGGCGCAAACCCTGGAGCAGCGCGAGATATGGATGCTCGACCCGGTAACCGGCGCCGACAAGGCAGTCAGCGTGCAGTGGTTTTCTTCGCTGGCCCTGCGCCCCGTCGTCACCCGCCCACGGCCCTGCGGCTACTGGCTGGCGGCGGGCGCTGAAGATGCCGTGCAGCGGCTGCGGGCCCTGGGCGTGCAGGTGCAGCGCTTGCGTGCGGCCACCGCGCTGCAGGCCGAAACCTGGCGCGAAACGTCGCGCGTGGAAGGCGCGCGGCCCGACGTGCGCGGCGCGCTGGACGACGGTTATGCCGTGCGCCTGGTGCAGGTGGCCCAAGAGAGCAGGCGCTTGGGCGTGCCGGCGGGCAGCTGGTACGTCAGCCTGGCGCAGCCGCTGGCGCTGCTGGCAGTGGCAGCGCTGGAGCCCGATTCGCCGAACAGTTTTTTCGCCAACCACGTGCTGGCCGATCTGGCGGCAGCGGCGCGCGTGACAGCGACGCCGCCTGCAGAATCGCTGCCGTGACGGGCGAATTCCTGCTGCGCGACGCAACCGCTGATGACGCGGCGCTTCGCGACGCAATCGCTGATGACCGGTCGCTGCGCGACGCGTGTGCCGACGACGCGCTGTGCATCGGTGTGTTGGCGACGCAGGTCTTTCTGGACACCTACGCCACGGACGGCGTGCGGCCGGTGCTGGCGCGCGAAGCGCTGGCGCACTTTTCAACCGCAGAAACGGCGGCGCTGTTGGCGCGGCCCGACACCCGCTTCATCGTTGCTGAACGCAACAGCCATCTGCTGGGTTTTGTGCAGCTCACGCTGGGCGCGCGCCAAGCCGAAGTGGAAGGCAGCGTGACAGCCGAAGTCGTGCGCCTGTATGTGCAGCGCCGCTTCCAGGGCCAGCGTTTGGGCACCCGGCTGCTGGACCGCGCGGCTGCGCTGGCGGCGGTGCATGGCGCCACGCGCCTGTGGCTGACGGCCTGGGTGGGGAACCCGCGCGCCATCGGTTTCTACGCCGCGCAAGGCTGGCAGGACGTGGGCAGCACCGACTATGTCTTTGAAGGCGAGACTTTCCTCAACCGCATCTTTGTGCGCCCCCTGGCCTGATTTCGTCCACGGCTACTGCCAGGTGAAACGCGGCTGGTCGAAGTGGGCCACACGGGTGGGCCGGCCCTGCAAACACCATTCGCTGAACTGATAAAGCACGGCGGCCGTGGGCGCGGCCACCCAGTGTTGACCCAAGGGCATGCGCAGCACGGGCTGGTGATGGCCTTCATGCGGCGGGTCGATGATGGGTGCGTCTGCTCGCAACAATTCGCCAAGCGGAATGCGGTGGACGCTGGCGACTTCTGCCGGGTCAGGTGTCAGCGCCGGCTCGGGCCCTGATTCGGCCCAGACGACAAAAGGTGTGATGACATAACCGGAACGTGTCGTGTAGTCGTCCAGTCGGCCCAGCACGCTGCCAACCGGCAGCTTGAGGCCCAGTTCTTCCTGCAACTCACGCAGCGCGGCAGCCTCGGCCGTTTCACCCGGGTCGATGCGCCCACCCGGCAACGCCCACTGTCCGGCATGGCTTGTGAGTGTGGTGGCACGGCGGGTCAGCAGAAAAGCCGCGTCGTTGCGCCAGCGGGTGTGCGCCGCAAAGCCCGGCAGGTCGGCGCCGAAGCCGGCGTCTACCAGCACCAGAGCGACGGCCGCGCGGCGCAAGTCGGTGGCCGCCACCGCCTGCACCGGTGTGTGCTGCAGTCGTTGCTGAATCGACCGCCGCAGACCTTCGTCGCGTTGCATCAGCGCCGCCGCGACCCACCCAGAAGCGACCCCAGCACCCCGCGGATGATCTCGCGCCCCACCGCCGAACCGATGCTGCGCACCGCTGAAGAAGCCGCTTGCTCCGCCAGCCCCGCGTGGCGCCCGCCGCGCGGGCCCGTGCTGCCAAACATCACGTCCTTCACCATGTCCAACATGCCGCCGCCGGCCGGTGCAGGTGCAGGTGCAGGTGCAGGTGGGGGTGCGGGCGCGGGCGCGGGTGCGGGTCCAGCGCCGCCCGCGATCGGCGTGTCCATCGTCAAGCCGCCGGGGTTGGCGCCCGGGTTGGCGCTGGACCCCGCGTAGTCAGCCGACGCCACCGCGCGGCCCTTGATCCTTTCGTAGGCCGATTCGCGGTCCACCAGCGTTTCATAGGCGCCGGCCACCAGCGACCCAGCGATCAGGGCCTTGCGCTGTTCAGGCGTGATCGGCCCGATCTGGCTGCCCGGCGGCAGCACGAAGACCCGCTCGGTCACGCTGGGCCGGCCCTTTTCGTCCAGGAAGCTGATGAGCGCTTCACCCACGGCGAGTTCGGTGATGGCGGTGGCCATGTCGCCAATGGTCGGGTTGGCGCGCATCGTTTCGGCCGCCGACTTGACGGCCTTCTGGTCGCGCGGTGTGAAGGCGCGCAGCGCGTGCTGCACCCGGTTGCCCAACTGCGCCAGCACGGTGTCGGGCACGTCCAGTGGGTTCTGGGTCACGAAGTACACGCCCACGCCCTTGCTGCGCACCAGGCGCACGACAAGTTCGATGCGTTCGGTCAGCGCGGCCGGTGCGTCCTTGAAGAGCAGGTGCGCTTCGTCGAAGAAGAACACGAGCTTGGGCTTTTCAAGGTCGCCCACTTCGGGCAGAAGTTCAAAGAGCTCCGAAAGCATCCACAGCAGGAAGGTGGCGTACAGCCGCGGCGCGTTCATCAGCTTGTCGGCCGTCAGGATGTTGATGACTCCCTTGCCGTCCACGGTCTGCATGAAGTCGGCGATGTTCAGCATCGGCTCGCCGAAGAATTTGTCGCCGCCCTGCTCTTCGATCTGCAAGAGGCCACGCTGGATGGCGCCCACACTCGCCGCGCTGACGTTGCCGTATTCGGTGGTGTATTGGCTGCCGTTGTCGCCCACAAACTGCAGCATCGCGCGCAGGTCCTTCATGTCCAGCAGCAGCATGCCGTTGTCGTCGGCAATTCTGAAGACCAGGCTCAGCACGCCAGCCTGCGTCTCGTTCAGCGCCAGCATGCGCGCCAGCAGCAGCGGGCCCATGTCGGACACGGTGGCGCGCACCGGGTGGCCTTGCTCGCCAAACACGTCCCACAGCGTGGCCGGGCAGGCCAGGCTGTCGGGCGTCGGCAGGCCCCGCTCTTTGATGACAGCCGCCAGCTTCGGGCTCAAGGTGCCGGCCTGCGTGATGCCGGTCAGGTCGCCCTTGACGTCGGCCATGAACACCGGCACGCCCAGTTTGCTGAAATTCTCAGCCAGCGTTTGCAGCGTGATGGTCTTGCCGGTGCCGGTGGCGCCTGTGATCAGGCCGTGGCGGTTGGCCAGGGCTGGCAGCAGGCAACATTCAATGTCGCCATGCTGGGCAATGAGGATGGGGTCGGGCATGGCGTGCGCTCCGCGAGATCGGTAGGTGGATGACCGCGCCGAGTCTAGCGGCGCTGCGCACGCAGCCTGACACACTCAACCTGGCCGTCACCCTGTTGGCGTGCGCAGCTTGTCCAGCGTGGGCTGGCACCAGCTGCGGTCGCCTTCGTCCAGCGCCGCAAAGGCGCTTTCTGCCTGCTCCAGCGCGTGCGCCAGCGCGGTGGGGTTGCCGGCCGCGCGTTCTGCCTGGCCCAGCGCGTCCAAGGCGAAGAAGCGCTCGAGCGCGGGGGCCTGGTTGTTTTCGACGATCTGCAGGCAGTTCAGCGCATGCTGGCGCGCCAGCGCTGGGTCGCCGGCTTTGAGCCATGTCATGGCCAGCCGGTGTTCGGCACGTTCGGTTTCCAGCCAGCCGCCGGCGATGGCCCAGTAGCGGCGGGCCGTTTGCGCCGCCAGGATCATCAGGCTGCGTTCTTCCACGCTGCGCTCTGGTTTTTCTTCCAGCGTGGCCGCCAGGTTGTTGCCGCTGACGGCCAGATCGCGGGTGCAGGGGTCGCTGTCGGGCAGGGCAGCGCGGTCGGCTTGCGCCAATGCGTCCTGGAACAAAAGCAACGCCCGCGCCGTGTGCTGCTCAGCCAGGCTCGCCGCCGCCATGGCCGTGACCCGAACACCGTCTGAAGGGCTGAGCGCGGCACGCTCGTCTGCCACGCCAGACGCCAACTGCAAGCTGGCCATGAAGCGCCGCAGCGCCAATGCTTCCGTGCTGCCGGGCCGGCACAGCGGCAGCGTGGCCAGCCGCTCCTGGAACCGCACTGCGTCTTGCCAGTGGCCCAGGTGTTCGCCCATCACGTGTTGGGCCAGATGCGCCAGTGGCACGATCTGCTGGGCATGGCTCACCAGCGCGACGCCGTCGGCCTGCAACCGCGCCGCGACGCCGCGCGGGTCCTTGACGTGGTCGTCCCAACCTTGGCCGATGAAGGTGTCGAAGTCCATGATTCCCCCCTTTGCAAGGTGACAACGGTAGCGCCTTGCGGCGGGCCTGAAAAGGCTTGCTGTGCTTGAGGCCCGGGCCAGGGCCTCCTGGCAGGTAAAATCAAGGGCTGTCATCCAGGAGCACAAGACCCCATGGCTGGTCATTCCAAATGGGCCAACATCCAGCACCGCAAGGGCCGGCAGGATGAAAAACGCGGCAAGGCCTGGACTCGGGTGATCCGCGAGATCATGGTGGCGGCGCGTCTGGGCGGCGGCGACGTGTCGGCCAACCCGCGGCTGCGGCTGGCGATTGAAAAGGCCAAGGCGGTGAACCTGCCGGTGGAAACCGTCAAGCGCAACATCGACAAGGCCACCGGCAACCTCGAAGGTGTGAGCTACGAAGAGATCCGCTACGAAGGCTACGGCATCGGCGGCGCGGCGATCATCGTCGACTGCATGACCGACAACCGCGTGCGCACCGTGGCCGAGGTGCGCCACGCCTTCAGCAAGTACGGCGGCAACATGGGCACTGAAGGCTCAGTGGCTTTTCAGTTCAAACACTGCGGGCAGCTTGTCTTTGCGCCAGGCACGAACGAAGACAGGGTGATGGAAGTGGCGCTGGAAGCGGGCGCCGAAGACGTCATCACCGACGACGACGGCGCGATCGAGGTGCTGACTGCGCCAGCCGAATTCGAAGCCGTCAAGGCCGCGCTGGAAGCCGCGGGCCTGAAGCCCGAGGTGGCCGAAGTGACCTGGCGCGCCGAGAACAGCATCGAAGTGAGCGGCGAAGACGGCACGCGCATGCAGAAGCTGCTGGATGTGATCGAAGACCTCGACGACGTGCAGGATCTGTACCACAACGCAATCCTATGAACCCCCACGCTCACTGCGTTCGCTGCCCCCCGAGGGGGCTCTTGCAGCAGCCCGGCAAAGCCGGTTCTGCGAAAGGCCTTGGTGGGACCCCGGCGGTCTTGCAATTTGGGCAGGTGGTGCCTTGAAAGTTCTGGTCATCGGCAGCGGCGGCCGTGAACACGCCTTGGCCTGGAAATTGGCGCAAGGCGACCGCGTGCAGACCGTCTACGTCGCACCCGGCAACGGCGGCACCGCGACAGAGCCCGGCTTGAAGAACCTGCCACTGACCGACCCGGTGGCACTGGCCGACTTCTGCCAGGCCGAGAAGATCGTGCTCACGGTGGTCGGCCCTGAAGCGCCGCTGGCGGCCGGTGTGGTGGACGTGTTCCGCGCCCGTGGCCTGCGCATCTTCGGCCCCACGCGCGGCGCGGCGCAGCTTGAGAGCTCCAAGGCCTTCGCCAAGGACTTCATGCAGCGCCACGGCATCCCGACCGCGCTGTACGCCACCTTCACCGAAGCCGCCGCCGCCCACGCCCATGTGGACAAACACGGCGCGCCCATCGTCATCAAGGCCGACGGCCTGGCGGCGGGCAAGGGGGTGGTGGTGGCGATGACGCTGGACGAAGCGCACGGGGCCATCGACCAGATGCTCACCCAGGCCGGCGAGCGCGTCGTCATCGAAGACTTCATGGACGGTGAAGAAGCCAGCTTCATCGTGCTGTGCGACGGCAAGAGCGTGCTCACACTCGCCACCAGCCAGGACCACAAACGCGTGGGCGACGGTGACACAGGCCCCAACACCGGTGGCATGGGCGCCTATTCGCCCGCACCGGTGGTCACGCCCAATGTGCATGCGAAGGTGATGCACGAAATCATCCATCCCACCATCGCCGGCATGGCCAAGGACGGCGTGCCGTTCACCGGCTTTCTGTATGCCGGCTTGATGATCGACGCCCAGGGCCAGCCGCGCACGGTGGAATTCAACTGCAGGCTCGGTGACCCCGAGGCGCAGGTCATCCTGATGCGCCTGAAGAGTGATCTCTTTGAAGTGCTGATGCGAGCCACCGACGGCACGGGCCCCGGCTTTGACGGCGTCGAATTGCAATGGGACCGCCGCACCGCACTGGGCGTGGTGATGGCCGCGCACGGCTACCCCGCTGCGCCGCGCAAGGGCGACGTCATCACGGGCGTGCCGCCTGCCGCAACGGCGGCTGCTGCGGACCTGCAGGTCTTCCATGCCGGCACCAATTTGCAGGACGGCGTGCTGCGCTGCCACGGTGGCCGCGTGCTGTGCGTCACCGCGCTGGGTGACAGCGTGCGTCTGGCGCAACAGCGGGCGCTGGAAGCGGTGCGCCAGATCCACTTCGACGGCGCGGTGTGGCGCAATGACATCGGCCATCGGGCGATCAAACATTGAAGCTGGCTAACGTTGAAAGCCTGTGGACTGTGGAGACGTCTTGAGCATCGACACCGCCGCCGTGCGTCACTACCTGCTCGGCCTGCAGGGCCGCATCGTCGCGGCCTTCGAGGACGAAGACGGCCTGCCATTCCGGCGCGACGGCTGGCAGCGTCCTGCAGGCGGCAAGCTCGAAGGCGACGGCCTGTCGCAGCTGATCGAAGAGGGCCATGTGCTGGAACGCGGCGGCTGCAATTTCAGCCACGTCAAGGGCGCGTCATTGCCGCCATCGGCCACGCAGCATCGCGGTGAATTGGCCGGCTCGCCGTTTGAGGCGCTGGGCGTGTCGCTGGTCATGCACCCGCTCAACCCGTACGTGCCCACGGTGCACATGAACGTGCGGCTGCTGGCCGCCTTCCCCGCAGGCAAAGAGCCGGTGGTGTGGTTTGGCGGCGGCATGGACCTCACGCCCTGCTACGGCTTTGAAGAAGACGCGCGCCACTTCCACCGCGTCAACGCCGACGCATTGGCACCGCACGGCGCAGGTCTGTATGAGCGCTTCAAGCCCTGGTGCGACGAGTACTTTTTTCTGAAGCACCGCAATGAAGCGCGCGGCATCGGCGGTGTGTTCTTTGACGACTACAACGAAGGCGGCTTCGAGCCCGGCTTCGCGCTGATGCGCGCCGTGGGCGACGCCTTCCTGCCCGCCTACCGCCCGCTGGTGCAGCGCCGTCGAAACACGCCGTACGGCGAGCGCGAACGTGACTTCCAGGCCTACCGGCGCGGCCGCTATGTCGAATTCAATCTCGTCTGGGACCGTGGCACGCACTTTGGCTTGCACGGCGGTGGCCGCACCGAAAGCATCCTGATGAGCATGCCACCGATCGTGAAGTGGCGCTACGACTGGCAGCCTGAAGCCGGCACGCCAGAAGCGAAGCTGTATTCCGATTTCCTGCCGCCCCGAGATTGGCTGGGTCAGTGACACGACGGGTCGGCATCTTCGGTGGCAGCTTTGACCCCGTGCACGGCGCGCATGTGGCGCTGGCCGAAGCCGCGCTGGCCGAGTTGCGCCTGGACGAAGTGCGCTGGATCCCGGCCGGCCAAGCCTGGCAGAAGGCGCGCACGATGACACCTGCCGCAGACCGCGTGGCAATGGTGCAAGTGGCGATTGCGCACGAACCCCGCTTCACGCTTGACCGCATCGAACTGGACCGCCCCGGCGACAGCTTCACGCTAGACACCGTGCGCACGCTGGCCGCCGCGCACCCCGGCACGCAATGGTTCCTGCTGATCGGGCAAGACCAGTACACGGGGCTGCACACCTGGCGCGACTGGCAGACGCTGCTGGGCCTGGTGGTGCTGGCCGTCGCCAACCGCCCTGGCGACGCGCGTCAGCCGCACGCCGACGTGCAGCGCTTCCCGCACCGCATGGTGCCGCTGCCGATGCTGGACATCTCGTCCACCGACATCCGACGGCGTGTGGCGGCGGGCGCGGACATCTCGCATCTGGTGCCGCCCGGTGTGGCGCGCTATATTGAAACTCACGGGCTCTACCGCAGCCCAATCAGGAGCTGAATGGACATCAAGAAGCTGCAACGCGCCATCGTCGATGGCCTGGAAGACGTGAAGGCGCAGCACATTGCCGTCTTCAACACCGAACACCTGTCGTCGATGTTTGAACGCGTGATCATCGCGTCGGGCACCAGCAACCGGCAGACCAAGGCGCTGGCGGCCAGCGTGCGCAACAGCGTCAAGGGCCGCGGCATGCAGGTGCTGGCGACCGAGGGCGAAGACAACGGCGAATGGATCATCGTCGACTGCGGCGCGGCCGTGGCCCACATCATGCAGCCGGCCATTCGCGAGTACTACCACCTGGAAGAAATCTGGGGCGGCAAGAGCGTGCGCATGAAGGTGGGCGAGGTCAGCACCAGGCTCGTCAAGGCGAGCGAGCCGGAGCCGGTGGCGAGGAAATCAGCACCGAAACGAATCGTGCAAGCGCCGCAGGCCCTGGAAGGTGATGCACCCCCGCCGCGCAAGCCCGCAGCCAGGAAACCCGCCAAAACCGAAGCCGACAAGAAGATGGCCAACAAGTCGGCGGCTTACAACCGGGTGGCGGCAAAGGCACCTGCCAGGAAGACAGCGGCGCAGGCGCCGACGCGGTCGCCCGTGAAAACGATGGTGGTGAAGACCACCAAAGCCCCCGCCAAAAGAGCAGTGTCCCAGACCACCGTGGCCAGGAAAACGCCGGCCCGGCGGGCACCGGCCAAGAAGGCCCCGTCGCGCGGCCGATGAAGCTGTGGGTGGTGGCCGTGGGCCAGCGCCAGCCAGCCTGGGCGGACACGGCCTGGGCAGAATTTGCCAAGCGTTTCCCACCCGAGATGCGGTTGGAACTGAAGGCCTTGAAAGCCGAGCCACGCAGCATCGGCAAGACCCCCGCGCAGTGCATGGTGGCCGAAGCACAGCGCTTTGTGGCCGCCTTGCCCAAAGGCGCGCGCCGCATCGTGCTGGACGAACATGGCACCCGCTTGACCACGCAGCAACTGGCCGACCGCCTGGGCGTTTGGCGCGGTGACGGCCGCGACGCTGCGCTGCTCATTGGCGGCCCCGATGGTCTCGACCCTGCGCTCAAAATTACCGCCGATGAAACCCTGCGCCTGTCGGACCTGACGCTGCCGCACGCCTTTGCGCGCGTGCTGCTGGCCGAGGCGCTGTACCGCGCATGGTCGGTGCTGGAAGGCCACCCGTATCACCGTGAGTGAGCGCCGCGAGCAAGCATCGCGAATAAGCATCGCGAATGAGGCTTGCGAATGAGGCCCGGTACCGCCGCCACAATGCGCGCATGCCGAAGTCCACGCCTGTTTTCATTTACTTGGCGTCGCAAAGCCCGCGCCGCCGCCAGTTGCTCACACAGAGCGGCGCCGCGCATGAATTGCTGCTGCCCGCAGAAGACGAAGACGCCGAGGCGCTGGAAGCCGAACGCGCCGGTGAACTGCCTGCTGCCTACGTGCAGCGCGTCACCGCCGCCAAGCTGCGCGCCGCCGTGGCGCGCCTGGCCGCACGCGGCTTGCCCAGCGCGCCGGTGCTGTGCGCCGACACCACCGTGGCACTGGGCCGCCGCATCCTGGGCAAGCCCGCTGATGCGGCCGACGCGGCAGCCACCCTGCGCCTGCTGAGCGGCCGCACGCACCGCGTGTTGACGGCGGTGGCCGTGCACGATGGCCAGCGCATGCGGCGCGCGCTGAACACGTCGCACGTGCGCTTCGCAGATCTGCCATCAAGCGTGATTGATGCCTATGTGGCCAGTGGCGACGCGTTCGACAAAGCCGGCGCCTACGCCATCCAGAGCGCGCTGGCGGGCTGGATCGAACACATTGCCGGCAGCCACAGCAGCATCATGGGCCTGCCACTGTTTGAGACCGCCCAGCTGCTGCGTGCGGCCGGTGTGCGGCTGTCCATCTGACTCAAATCAAACCACCCACCCATGCCCAGCCAAGACATCCTCATCAACTGGTCGCCGCAAGAAACGCGTGTGGCGGTGGTGGAAAACGGCGCCGTGCAAGAGCTGCACATTGAACGCGCGCTGGAACGCGGCCTGGTCGGCAACGTCTATCTGGGCAAGGTCGTGCGCGTGCTGCCCGGCATGCAAAGCGCCTTCATCGACATCGGCCTCGACCGCGCCGCCTTTCTCCATGTGGCCGACCTGCACCCCGGCGGCCACGCACCCAGATCGGACAAAGGCACCGATGTGCCGCTGGTGCCCATCGAACGCCAGGTCTTCGAGGGCCAGACGCTGACCGTGCAAGTCATCAAGGACGCCATCGGCACCAAGGGTGCAAGGTTGTCCATGCAAGTGAGCATCGCCGGGCGCATGCTCGTCTTCCTGCCGCACGACGACCACATCGGCATCAGCCAGAAGATCGGTTCGCAGGAGCTGCGTGAACAGCTGCGTGCGCGCATGACGGTGCTGGCCGGTGCCGACCCGCAAAACAGCGGTGGCGGCTTCATCCTGCGCACCAATGCCGAAGAAGCCAGTGACGCTGAACTGGCCGACGACATCGCCTACCTGCGCCGCACCTGGGCGCTGATCCGCAGCCGCGCGCACAGCCTGCCGCCCGGCACGCTGCTGCACCAGGACCTGACGCTGGCGCAGCGTGTGTTGCGTGACATGGCGGTGGACGCCACGCAGACCATCCGCATCGACAGCCATCTGCAGTGCGACGCGCTGAAGGCATTCGGCGACACCTACACACCGGGCACGGTGGCCAAGCTCGACCTCTACCGGGGTGAGCGACCGATTTTCGACCTCTTCGGCATCGAAGAAGAACTGGCGCGTGCGCTCGCAAGGCGGGTGGACCTGAAGAGCGGCGGCTACCTCATCATCGACCAGACCGAAGCGCTGACGACCATCGACGTCAACACCGGCGGCTTCGTCGGCGCGCGCAATTTCGACGACACCATCTTCAAGACGAATCTGGAAGCGGCGGGCTCCATCGCGCGCCAGTTGCGGCTGCGCAACCTGGGCGGCATCATCATTGCCGACTTCATCGACATGACGCGGGAAGACCACCAGCAGGCGGTGCTGGCCGAGTTGAAGAAGCAGCTGGCGCGCGACCGCACGCGCACCACCGTCAGCGGCTTTACACAGTTAGGCCTGGTGGAGATGACACGCAAGCGCACCCGCGAAAGCCTGGCCCACATGCTGTGCGAACCCTGCCCCACCTGCCAGGGTCGCGGCCAGGTGAAGACGGCGCGCAGCGTCTGCTACGACATCCTGCGCGAGATCTTGCGTGAAGCGCGCCAGTTCAGCCCGCGCGAATTCCGCGTGATTGCCAGCGCCACGGTGGTGGAGATGCTGCTGGACGAAGAGAGCGTGCACCTGGCGGGCTTGAGCGAATTCATCGGCAAGCCGATTTCGCTGAGTGCAGAGGCTTCGATGAGTGCTGAGCAATACGACATTGTGTTGATGTGAGAACGCGCCTGACCCTGAAGCTGCATCTGCCGCGGGTTCAGGTTTCAACGCCTTCCAGAATCCAGCGCGCGCTGCAGGGCCGATGCGTCAAGGCCGAAACGACCGGGTTTTCGCCGACCCAGGCCGCGCCGCAGCATCCGCAGCCTCCATTCACCAAGCCCCGCAGGGACTGTGAGTCGGCTGCATCACAGCGCCACACGGTGTTGATGAGGTAGGGGGCCCGGCCCCAATTCGGCCTTTTTGGGGATGCACCTGCCCTCCGCGCGGCTTAGCCTTCGGTTGAGCAGCGCAGCCTGTGCGCTGCCTACATCCCCACGGAGATCCCCATGCCCATCGCGCTCAACGCACCCCTGGCCTGGAAGCAGGCCGATGCCGACCAGACCCGGCTTCTGCAAGCCTTGCAAGGCAACATCCTCAAGGGCCACGGGCGGCCCTGTGCGGCCCACATCTTCTTCAAGCTCGATCCCGCCAAACAAGTGCTGTCGCGCCGGGTGCTGCGCGAGCTGGCCAACCACCACATCACCCATGCGCACCGGCAGCTGCTGGGCACGCAGCGCTTCCAGGACAAGGGCAAGAGTGCAGGCGGCTTCGTGCACGTTGCCCTGTCGTTCAAAGGCTACCAAGCGCTGGGCGCGGCGGCCAGTGCGCCGGCGGATGCCGACTTCCAGGGCGGCATGAAAGCGCCCGGCAGTGTGGCGGCGCTGTCCGACCCGGCGGTCAACACCTGGGAGAGCGCCTTTCAGCAAGACTTGCACGGCGTGGTGCTGGTGGCGCATGACTCGGCGGGCGACACCGCCGCACTGACCGCGTCGGTGCATGAACTGCTCATCGATGCCGGCGCCACCGTCGTGCACGTGCAGCGCGGCGCTGCACTGCGCAACGCGGCGGGTGAGGGCATCGAAAACTTCGGCTATGTCGATGGCCGCAGCCAGCCGCTGCTGCTGAAGGAAGACATCACCAAGGAAGCCGAACTGGCTGGCGTGGTGCGCTGGGATCCCACCTTCCCGCTCGACACGGCGCTGGTGAAAGACCCGGGCGCGCCGGTGGGCGACACGGTCAGCCACGGCAGCTTCTTCGTCTTTCGCAAGCTTGAGCAGGACGTGCGCGGCTTCAAGCTGCGTGAACAGCAGGTGGCCGATGTGCTG
Source organism: Rubrivivax sp. (assembly GCA_031372005.1). Taxonomy (GTDB): domain Bacteria; phylum Pseudomonadota; class Gammaproteobacteria; order Burkholderiales; family Burkholderiaceae_C; genus Rubrivivax. The sequence continues at coordinate 7,942 of JANMKK010000132.1, read as the reverse complement.
GGCCTGACCGGCGACGCGCGTGAGCTGGCCGGTGCACTGCTGGTGGGGCGCTTTGAAGACGGCACCCCGGTGACGCTGTCCGACACCGCACGCGGCAAGGAGCCGCCGAATGACTTCAACTACGTCGGCGACGCCGGCAAGCGCTGCCCCTTCCACGGCCACATCCGCAAGAGCAACCCGCGTGGCAGCGGCGGCGCAGAGCCCGAAGCGCAAGAGCGCATGCATTTGATGGTGCGACGGGGCATCCCCTATGAGGACGTGAAGCGCACCCTGCACCCCGACGAGTTGCCTGAAGGAAGCACGACGGCCGAATTCATGAGCGACGTGGCACCGCTGCTGCCCACGGGCGGTGTCGGCCTGCTGTTCATGGCCTACAACAACCGCATCGCGCAGCAGTTCAAGTTCACGCAGCAGACGTGGGTCAACAACTCCAACTTCCCGGTGGTGCCGCCGGGGCCGCATGGCATCGACCCCGTCATCGGCCAGGGGCCCAACGTGGCGGGGCAGCAGAAGATGCTGAAGGTCTGGGACGACACCACGTCTCCGGTGCTGGCCAACGCGGGCATGTCGGGCTTTGTCAAGATGCGCGGCGGCGAATATTTCTTCAGCCCGAGCCTGACTTTCCTGCGCGGCTTGTAGTCGGCGGGGGGTGCGCCAGGCCGGTGCTGCCGCCGCGGCCGGTGCTGGACAATTTGTCCATACCGGCTGGACTGATCGCCTTGCTGCCGAACCCACTCATCAGCCGCCACGACGCTGCCGAAGACAAGGCACAGTGGCAGCGCCGCGAATGCTTCGGCCGGAATTGATCCCAAGGACGATTCACGGATGAAGACGATCACGGTCCACCTGCAAGCGGCTGACGGCAGGCTGCGCTCGCTGCAGGCCCGCGTCGGCCGCAGCCTGATGCAGGAAGCGGTCAGCGCCGGCGTGGAAGAGATCGCAGCCGACTGCGGCGGCAGCCTTACCTGCGCGACCTGCCACGTCATGGTCGACGCGCTCTGGCTGGCGCGTTTGCCAGCGCCCAGCGCGGACGAACGCTCGATGCTGGAGATGACGGCCGCGCCGCGCGAAGCAGGCAGCCGGCTGTCGTGCCAGATCACCCTGGCCCCTACACTGGATGGGCTGCGCGCGCGCCTGCCAGCCAGCCAGTACTGAAACTGCGCTGAAACCGCGCTGACAAGACCGAGGAGACACCCGAGTGACCCTGCTTGAACAACTGGCCAAGCTCTGCGCCGTGTTGGCCGGTGTGCTGCTGACCGTGATCACACTGATGACCTGCGTCAGCCTGATCGGCCGCAACACCACGGGCTGGACCATCGTCGGCGACTTCGAGCTCTCGGGCTCGGCAGCCGGCGCTGCGATTGCGCTTTTCATGCCCTGGTGCCAGATGAAGCGCGGCAACATCATGGTGGATTTCTTCACCGCCAAGGCCTCACAGGCCTCGCAGGACAAGCTTGACCGTTTCGGCGCGTTGCTGCTGTCACTTGCGATGGCGCTGATGACCTGGCGCACGGTGGTGGGCGGCCTCAACGCCTGGCAGTCGCAAGCCGGTTCGATGATGCTCGGCTTCCCCGACTGGGTGGTCTATGTGGGCATGGTGCCACCGCTGGCGCTGACGGCGGTGATTGCGCTGGTGCAGGCGATGCGCGGCTTTGAATTTGGGGCCGCGGCGTGAGCATGACCCTGAACCCGATCGGCCTGACGCTGCTGATCTTTGCGGTCATGCTTGTGCTGATGGCGCTGCGCACGCCCATCGCCATCGCGATGTTTGCGGCCGGCGCTGTGGGCTATGTTCTGCAGGCCGGCTGGCTGCCGCTGGCCAGCTTTCTGAATACCCAGGCTTTCGCTCGTTTTGCAAGTTATGACCTGAGTGTGATTCCGCTCTTCATCCTGATGGGCAACTTTGCCACGCAGGGTGGCATCTCGCGGGCCCTGTTCCAGTTTGCCGCTGCGGTGATGAGCCGCTTCAAGGGCGGCCTGGCGATGGCCGCCGTCATGGCCTGCGCCGCCTTCGGTGCCATCTGCGGCAGCAGCGTCGCCACGGCCGCCACCATCACGCAGGTGGCACTGCCCGAACTGCGCCGCCACGGCTATTCAGGGCGGCTGGCCACCGGCACGCTGGCCGCGGGCGGCACGCGGGGCATCCTGCTTCCGCCGACGGTGCCGCTCGTGATCTACGCGATTCTGACCGAGCAGAACATCGCCAACTTATTTGCCGCCGCGATGGTGCCCGGCATCATCGCGATGCTGGGCTACATGGTGGCCATCGCCATCTACGTGCGTGTCGTGCCTGGCCACGCACCCGAGCACGACGAAGTGCCCAAGCTGACGCTGCAGGCGCTGTCGGGCATTGCGCCCATCGCCATCATTTTCGGGGTGGTGTTTGGCGGCATCTACGGCGGCAAGTTCACGCCCACCGAAGGCGCCGCGGTGGGCGCGGCGGCCACCTTCGTCGCGGCGCTGCTCAAGCGCGAAATCACCTGGGCCAAGTTCAAGACCTGCTTCTACGCCACGGCCGAATCGTCGGCCATGATCTTCCTCATCTTCCTGGGCGCCGACCTGATGAATTCGGCGTTGGCGTTGACGCAGGTGCCGGCGCAGCTGAGCAGCGTGGTGCAAGGCTGGGGCCTGCCGCCCTTGGCGGTAGTGGCAGCGATCATGCTGTTCTATGTCGTGCTCGGGTCGGTGATGGACGAGCTGAGCATGATCCTGCTCACGATCCCGATCTTCTTCCCGATGATCATGGGCCTGGACTTCGGCATGCCGAAGGAAAGTGTGGCCATCTGGTTCGGCATCATGGTGCTGATGACGGTGGGCTTTGGCATGCTGGCGCCGCCGGTGGGGCTGAACGTCTATGTGGTCAACAGCATGGCCAAGGACATCCCCATCGCCGAGAGTTACCGCGGCGTGGTGCCCTTCCTCATCAGCGACACGCTGCGCACCTTGCTGCTGCTGTTCTTCCCGGCGATTTCGCTGTGGCTGGTGAAGTACATCGGCTAGGCAGCTGCTGCGGCTGCGGCATCTCTGCGGCCCGCCGTGACCTGCACGCTCATCGCAGGCAGATCAGGGTAAACCGTGACCTCGGCCGCAAAGGCCCGCCGTTAACTTAAGCATCCCTCAAGTCCCACTTTCGAAAGACGCCAGCACCATGAAACGCCGTTCCTTCGTCCAAGGCGCCGCCGCAGCGGCCGCGCTGGGTGCGCCGCACCTCTCCGGCCTGGCCCAGCAGAGCGTCACGCTCAAGTTCCACACCTTCATGGCGCCGCTGAGCAACGTCTGGCTGACGATGCACAAGCCGTGGATGGACAAGGTTGAGAAGGACTCGGGCGGCCGCATCAAGTTTGAAGCCTATCCGGCCATGCAGCTGGGCGGCACGCCGGTGCAGTTGTATGACCAGGCGCGCGACGGCGTGGTGGACGTGGTGTGGACGCTTCCGGGCAACACCGCCGGCCGCTTCCCGCGCATCGAAGCCTTCGAGCTGCCGTTCATGATGAACAACGCCGAGGCGACGAGCAAGGCGTATTGGGAGTACTTCCAGACCCAGTGCCCCGACGAATTCAAGGAAACGCAGGTGCTGGCCCTGCACGTGCACGGGCCGGGCATGTTCCACAGCGCCAACAGACTCATCAAGAGCGCGGCCGACGTCAAAGGCATGAAGGTGCGCGGCCCCACGCGCCAGGTGACCAAGATGCTGGGGTCGCTGGGCGCCATTCCCGTGGGCATGCCGCTGCCACAGATTCCTGACGCGCTGAGCAAGGGCACGATCGAAGCCTGCGTCATCCCCTGGGAGGTGGTGCCGTCGGTGAAGGTGCACGAGCTGACCAAGTTCCACAGCGAATTTCTGGCTGGCAGCCCCGCGCTGTACACCACCGCCTTCGTGATGGCGATGAACAAGGCCAGATACGAAGGCTTGGCGCCTGAGCTGAAAAAGGTCATCGACGCCAACTCGGGCCTGGCGACTTCGGCCTGGCTGGGCAAGACGCAGCAGGGCAACGACCCCAACGGCCGCAAGAGCGCCACCGACCGCGGCAACACGCTCTACACCTTCAGCGCCGCGGAAGCGCAGGAATTCATCAAGCTGTCGAGCCATGTGGACGAAGAGTGGGTCGCCGACATGGACAAGCGCGGCTTCAAGGGCGCGGCGCTGCTGAAGTCTGCCAAGGACCTGGTGGCCAGGCACGGCAAGGCGTAGGCCCTGGCGGCGGGCTGATCAGGGCCGCCCCGCCTTCAGTCTTGCCTCAGTTTCGCCGTCACGTCCGCCGTCGCTCCGGCCGTCATTCCCGCCGTCATTCCCATCGTCACGCTCGCCACAACCAGGCCGCGCCGCGCACGCCCGACGCATCACCGTGTTGGGCCGGCAGCAGCCGTGTGTGCACCGGTTCTTTCGCGCCTGCTGAAAAGACCCACTGCGCCCACTGCGCAGGTACCTGCTCGTACAGGTGCGGCATGGCCGAAAGCCCACCGCCGAGCACGATCACATCCGGGTCCAGCAGGTTGATCACCGCCGCCAGCGCCCGCGCCAGGCGGCGTGAATGGCGCTGAAGGGTGGCCGCGCAGTCGGCATCGCCGGCGGCAGCGTGTGCTGCGATGGCGATGGCGTCCAGCGTGCCGCCGTGGCGCTGTGCATGCTCACGCGCCAGCCCGGGGCCGCAGACCAGCGATTCGACGCACCCGCGCTGTCCGCAGTAGCAGGCGTACAGCGGGTCTTCGCCGGCGGCGCCAAACGGCAGCGGGTTGTGGCCCCATTCGCCGGCCAGGCCGTTGGGGCCTGTGAGCAAGCGGCCGTTGACGACGATGCCGGCGCCGGTGCCGGTGCCCAGAATGGCCGCAAACACCACCGCCGCGCCAGCCCCGGCGCCGTCGATGGCTTCGGACAGGGCCAGGCAATTGGCATCGTTGGCCAGCCGCACTGGTTGGCCGATGGCGGCCTGCAAGTCGGCCTGCAGCGGCATGCCGTTGAGGCAGGTGGAGTTGCAGTTCTTCATGCCGCCCGTGGCGGTCTGCGTCCCGGGTGTGCCCAGGCCCACAGTCATGGGCGTGCCGTCGGCCAGGTTGCTGGCGACGCTGCGCGCTTGCGCGACTGCTGCGGCCAGTGTCTGCAGCGTGGCCGCGTAGTCGCCTGCCGGTGTGGCGGTGCGGCGGCGCCAGACCTGCGTGCCTTGGGGATCGAAGAGTGCGGCTTCGAGCTTGGTGCCGCCCAGGTCCAGCCCCAAGCTGAAAGCGGGCGCGCCCACGGCGGTTGTGTGACCCGTTCCCATCACGCTCATACCGGCAGCGTGCGCTCGTTCAGCCATGCCAGCGCGGCGCCGCTGACACGCGGCGCCAGGCGGTCGCGCACCGTGGCGTGGTAGGCATTGAGCCAGGCGCGTTCATCGTCGCGCAGCAGCGCCAGATCGAGGCAGCGGGTGTCGATGGGGCACAGCGTGAGCGTCTCGAATTCCAGGAATTCGGCGAAGGTGCTGCCTTCGGCCGTCGTCGCGTTGACGTTCAGCACCAGGTTTTCGATCCGCACGCCCCATTGGCCGGCGCGGTACACACCCGGTTCGATGGACGTGATCATGCCCGGCTCCATCGCCATGTGGGCGTCGGGCAGGGCCTTGCTGATGGACTGCGGACCTTCGTGCACGTTGAGGAAATAGCCCACCCCATGGCCGGTGCCATGGCCAAATTCGATGCCTTCGGCCCACAGCGGTGCGCGCGCCAGTGCATCGAGCATGGGGCTCGGCGTGCCACGCGGGAAGCGCGCACGCGACAGATTCATCGTGCCCTTCAGCACCAGCGTGCAGTCGCGTTTCATCGCCGCGCTCACGGTGCCGATCGGCCAGACGCGCGTGATGTCGGTCGTGCCGCCAAGGTACTGGCCGCCACTGTCGACCAGCAGCAGGCCGTCACCGGCAATCACCGCGTGCGATTCGTTGGTGGCGCGGTAGTGCGGCATGGCGCCGTTGGCGTTGAAGCCGGCTATTGTTGAAAAGCTCAGGCCTACAAAGCCGCTGCGTTTGGCGCGCTCGGCGCTCAAGCGTTCATCCACCGTCAGTTCGGTGATGGGTTCGCCGCCGTTCTGCGCGGAAGCCAAGGCCGCTTCAAACCAGGCGTAGAACTCGCACATCGCGGCGCCGTCCTCGGCCATGGCTTCGCGCACGTGCGCGGCGTCGGCGTCGCTCTTGCGGCTCTTGTGCAGCGTGCTCGGGTTGATGGCCTCCACCACTTTGCAGGCGGGCGCCACCTGGGCGCGCAGGCCGAAGGTGACGCGCTTGGGGTCGATCAACAGCGTGTCGTTCTGGGTGAGCGCGGCCAGTGCCTTGCCGGCGTCCGCGTAAGGCGCCAGGCGCACACCGTCGGCGGCCAGGCGTGTGGCCAGCGCGGCATTCACCTTGCCCGGGCCAATGAAGAGCGTGGCCCCGCTCAGGTCGACCCGCAGATGGGCCAGGAACACGGGGTTGTAGGTGACATCGCTGCCGCGCAGGTTGGTCAGCCAGGCGACGTCATCGACGGTGGAGACAAAGTGCTGTGTGGCGCCGTGGGCGGCCATCGCGCGGCGCACTGCAGCCAGCTTGTCGCGGCGCGACAGCGTGGCGTGTGGCGGCAGGTGTTCATAGACGGGCTGCTGCGGCAGCGCGGGCCGGTCGGGCCAGATGGCGCCCAGCAGGTCGATGTTGGTGCGCAGTTGCACGCCTGCGCCGTCCAGCGCGTTCCTCAGCGCGCCGGCCATCGCCAGGCCCAGCACCTGGCCGTCCACCGCCACGGTGGCACCCCGCGGCACTTCACGCGCCAACCATTCCAGGTGCGCCAGCGACGCGCCGGTGGCAATCTTCACGAGTTCAATGCCGGTGCCGGCCAATTCCGACTCGGCCTGCACCCAGTAGCGGCTGTCGGCAAAGAGCGCCGCGCGGTCTTGCGCCACCACCAGCGTGGCCATCGAGCCCGTGAAACCGCTCAGCCACTGACGGCCCTGCCAATGGCCGGGCAGGTATTCGCTCAAGTGCGGGTCGGCGGACGGCACCAGGAGCGCGTGCACTTGCCGTTGCGCCAGCAGCTCTTGCAGCTGACTGATGCGCAGGCGGATGGGGGAAGTGCGGGTGTCCATGGCAGCGCTCCAGCGGCAGCATATCGATGGCGGAATTCTAGGGCCGGCCCAGACGCTGCGTTGCCCTTGATGGCCGTCGCAAAGACGATGAACTCCAGGAGAACGGCCATGGCAGACCCGCAAGCGGCGATGCAGACGCAGCTGAAGAACGTGCAGTCCAAGACCGGCCGATCGATTGCTGAATTGCACCAGGCCGTGGCCGCCGCAGGCCTTGCCAAACACGGCGAAAAGCGCAGCTGGCTGATGGAGCACTTCAAGCTCGGTTACGGCGACGCCAACATGGTGTGCAACTTCATCGGCAAGCCGCTGCCGGACCTGGGCACGAACACGAACACGAATACGAACACTGCCGCTGCGGCGCCGGCGGCAGAAGGCGATCCGCTGGACGCCCTCTACGCCGGCGCCAAGGCGCCGTTGCGCCCGCTGCACGACGCGGTGATGAAAGTGGTGCAGGGCTTCGGCGACTTTGAATCGGCGCCGAAGAAAAGCTACATCAGTCTGCGCCGCAAGAAGCAGTTTGCGATGGTCGGGCCGGCGACGAAAGACAGCATCGAGATCGGCCTCAACGCCAAGGATCTGCCGCCGCATGAAAGGCTGAAGGTGCAGCCGCCGGGCAGCATGTGCCAAGCCACCACGCGCGTCGGCAGCGTGGTCGAGATCGACGCGGTACTGAAGGGCTGGCTCAAGCGCGCCTTTGATGCGGCCGGCTGAAGCGCGATCAGCCGCAGCCACTGCTTTGCCCACCCGGGCCGTTCAAGCCCAGGACGGTCAAAGCGCGGTGCGCAGGTGCCAGATCTCGGGGAACAGCACCACGTCGAGCATCTTGCGCAGGTAGCTCACGCCGCCAGTGCCGCC
>JANMKK010000086.1:0-5157 GCA_031372005.1 Rubrivivax sp. | reverse complement strand
GTCCTACACCGTCAATGCTGCCGACTTCACGGTGCCCGGGTATGCCTTCACGCAGGGCCGCAACTATTCGATCGAGATCTCGCTGATCCAGACCCGCGACGGCTCGTCCACCAACCTGGGCAACGCCAACCTGCAGGCCATTGCCCGCGTCTATGCCGACTTCACGCCCAGCAATGCCGGCGGCCCGGTGGTGAACCTGCCGGTGGTGCTGGCCAATGGCTCGTTCCAGTTCAACATGACGGTGCAGGCCGGGCAGACCTACTACATCGACCCCGAAGTGGCCATCGGCTACGACTACGCCATTGGCGCATTGGGCGACCCCAACTTCCAGTCGCTGGACCTGCCCGACGACATTGGCGACGGCCTCTACGACATCTACGGCTACGACGCCGCCGGCATGCTCATGCTGCTGGCGCACGACTGGCACGGCGCCAACGTCTTCGACTTCGGCAACGGGGGCTTGAGCCGCTTTCGCGTGATGGGCATCGAAACCGCGGCCGGCATCAACCCCGGCAACACCACCGCCTTCATCACCGGCCTGACCTTTGCCGGCAGCGGCATGTTCACCGGCACGCAAACGCCCATCACGGTGACGGTGAATGTGCCCGAGCCGGCGACCCCGGCGCTGGTGGCGTTGGCCCTGTTCAGCTTGGGGCTGCTGCGCAGCCGCAAGCCTCGCCAGGGAACTACGGCCGCAGCACCTTGGGCACCGCATTCGGCCGCAGCCTGAAGGCGTCGGGCATGCCCGACCCCAGCAACGGGCGCAGGTACATGCGGAAGGCATCCGTCACATCGGTGCCGCTGGCCGTGAGAAATTCGTCTTCCATCGTCCGCGTCTTGCCGGCCACCGCAGCCAGCGGCAGCAGTTCGTAGTCGGCCGCGTAGCAGCCCGTGCGCTTGATGGCGACCGAGCCGTTCACACCGCCCCACAGGGCGTACTGCACGGCCTTTTCGCCCACCTCGCGCGCTTCACGCTGGTCGACATCGCTGACGCAGCCGACGAAGCTGCGCTGCAGGTAGCCGAAGGTGTCGCCGCGCACACGTTTGATCTTGAGCCTGGCCTTGATCTCTTCGCACAGCAGGTCGGCCAGCGCACCGCTGCCGCTGAGCTGCACGTTGCCGTGGGCGTCGCGTTCAAGATCGCTTGCCTGGCCCTTCGCCAACACCGCCAGGATCGGCCGCCCGGCCGCGTCGTGAATGCCTTCGCTGACCGCCACCACGCAGCGGCCGTAGCGCTCGTGCACGGCCTTCACGTCGGCCAAGAACTTGTCGATCGTGAAGACACGCTCCGGCACGTAGATCAGGTGCGGGCCGTCGTCTGGAAACTTCTTGGCGCACGCCGCAGCGGCGGTCAAGAAACCAGCGTGCCGCCCCATCACCACACCCACGTACACACCGGGCAAGGCCGCGTTGTCCAGGTTGGCACCCGCAAAAGCCTGGGCCACGAAACGCGCCGCGCTGGGGAAGCCCGGCGTGTGGTCGTTCAGCACCAGGTCGTTGTCGATCGTCTTCGGGATGTGGATGCAGCGCAGCGGGTAGCCCGCCTTCCTGGCTTCTTCGGCCACGATGCGCACGGTGTCTGACGAGTCGTTGCCACCGATGTTGAAGAAGTGTTCGATGTCATGCGCCTTGAGCACCTTGAACATCTCCTGGCAGTAGGCCAGGTCGGGTTTGTCGCGCGTGCTGCCCAACGCGGCGGCCGGTGTGCCGGCCACCAATTCCAGGTTGTGGCTGGTTTCCTGCGTGAGGTCGACGAAGTCTTCGTTGACGATGCCGCGCACGCCGTGTCGCGCACCGTACACGCGCTGGATGCTGGTGTGGCGCCGCGCTTCCAGCACCACGCCGACAAGGCTCTGGTTGATGACCGCCGTGGGGCCGCCGCCCTGGGCGACGAGGATCTTTCCGGATGACATGGCCTGCTCCTGGATAACGGTCTGGTGCGTGATGCTAGTACGCGAATGGGGCCTGACAATGCGCGCGGCCCACCCGTGCCCGCACCCGTGCCCGCATCCATACCCGCTGTCCCGCGCCATGCACCACACCATCTTCGACACCCCGGTCGTCAACACGCTGCTGCGCACCGGTTCGCGCATGTTCCTGCGCATCAATGGCTGGACGGTGGAAGGCAGCCTGCCGCCCGAGGCCACCAAGAGTGTCTTGATCGCCGCGCCGCACACCAGCAACTGGGACCTGCCCTACACGCTGATGGTGGCCTTTGTGCTGCGGCTGAACGTCTACTGGATCGGCAAGAGCAGTCTCTTTCGCTGGCCCTTCGGCCCGCTGATGCGCTGGCTGGGTGGCATTGCAGTGGACCGCGACAAGAGCAGCAACCTGGTGGCCGCGTCGGCCCGCGCCATTCGCCAGACCGAAGGCGCGGTGCAACTGGTGGTGCCGCCCGAAGGCACGCGCGGCAAGACGCGGCACTGGAAGACGGGCTTCTACTTCATCGCGCTGCAGGCCCAGGTGCCCATCGTGCTGGCCTACATGGACTACGGTTGCAAGCGCAGTGGCCTGGGGCCGATCTTCAAGCCCACTGGCGACGTGGAGGCCGACATGGCCGAGATCAAACGTTTTTACGCGCCCATCAAGGGCCGGCGGGCGGACCAGTTCGGCGCTGATTGAAGGCGCCTTTCGCGCCTTTCGTGCCGTTCAGAAATCGATGACCTGAACCTTCATGCCGCGCGCTGCCAGCAGCGCACGCGCTTTCTCCGCCAGCGCCCGGTCGGCGTAGGGCCAGCCGACGACCCGCCAGTCTTCGCCGGCGGGCAGGACTTCCACCTGCATCGGCGGCGTGCCGGCAGTAGCGGGCGTGACCAACAGCGCGCGCATCGCGGCGGCCACCTGTTCACCTTCGGTGCGGGTTCGCAGCACGCGGGTGGACAGGGCGAACGCGGGGTGGCCGGTGTTGGCGATGGGGGGTGGCGTCGAAGATGTCGGCGCGGGGACAGCCGCGCGTACAGGTGCAGGCGCGGCGGTGGTTGGCGTGAGGGCCGAAGCCGGTGCAGCCGCAGAACTTGGCATAGCCCTCTGGCGCGCCTCATCGGCTGCGCGACGCCGCTCATCGGCACGCGGGCCGATGGGCGGCAAGGCGATGCGTCCAAGCGTGGGTTCTGCATCGACGGGGCGCGTCGGGTCTGCGGCGTCTGCGCCGCCTGCGGTGGCGCTGGCAACGGCAGACGGCGCCGGTGCAGCAAGACCCGTTGCCGCCACCGCGCTGGCTGCAGCCAAGGGTGGACGCGTCTCTGTTGGCACCAACGCGCCACCGCGCAGCCCCCCCAGAGCGGACAGCAGCCCGGCCGCCAGCAACCCGAGCAACACCGGCAATGCAGCCAGCGCGCCGATGCGCGCGGGGCTCCACATCCGGCGTCCCAGCACCGCCGGCATCTGCCCCTCATCACCCGCGCCTACAAGCACACGGGTCTTCGCACTGCCCACGTCCAACTGCGCGGTCAACACCCACAAGGATTGCAGCCGTGTGAGGTCGTCCAACGGGCCGACGGGCGCCACCCGCCGCACCGGCGCGTCGGCGCGCTCGGTGTCCAGCGCCAGGCCGTGGTCGGCAGCCCAGCGGCCCACGGCGGCCGCGGTCAGCGGCGCGATGAAGTCGTCGGTGAATGCGGGTGTCAGCGTGCTGCGGGACGGCGACGGCGACGGTAACGATGCAGCCGAAGGACCTGCCGCGCTGCCTGGCGCGTCGACCGTTCCTTGTGCCCGCGCCATGGCGCGTTCGCGCAGCGTGGCGCCGCCATGGGGGTCTGCGGAATCGGCGCCAAGGGGTGGAAGCATTGCGGCAGGGCCCGCCGCCGCGCCCAGGTACGGCAGCACCACGTACCCCACCGATTGCACGTGTGCGCCCGTGATGCGGCGCGCTAGCGGGTGGCTGTTGTGCCAGGCCACGACGCATGCGCTCAGGTCTTGCAGCTTCAGGTCTCGCAGCTTCAGGTCCTTCATCGTTGGCGCCGATTTTGGCCGCAACCGGGGTCGTTGCTCCCCAGTCTCAGCAGCAAGTGCAGCGCCGCCGATCCGGTGCCGCAGCGCTCAGCGCGGCACTGCCGCCAGCATCATCTGCACGAAGAGCTCGGGCTTGATGAAGCCCTTGCCGTAGCGCGCGTCGAAATCGGCTGCAGGCTGTGCCGCCCGAATGTCGGCGTCGCTCTTGCCGTCACGGCGCAAGTCTTTGACGCGCTGGCTGACGGTGGACACCATGTCGCGGTAGGCCTGCAGGTCGGCCTTTCTGGCCAGCGGGCCATGGCCGGGGATGATCTTCGTCTTGTCGGTGGCCAGCGCCAGCACGCGGTCGGCGGCGGCGACGACGCCATCGGCAGAGCCGCCGCTGGAGACGTCGATGAAGGGGTACGAGCCGTTGAAGAAGGTGTCACCCATGTGCACCACATCGCTTTGGCGGAAGTGCACCACCAGGTCGCCGTCGGTATGCGCGCGCGGCACGTGGAAGGCATGCACTTCGTCGCCGTTGATGTGGAAGCTGAGTTCGCCCGCCACCGTGATGACCGGCAGCGCCACTTTTGGCGACGCCGGCTGTGGCGTCGTGGTGTTGACCAGGCTGATGAGCTGGTCGCGGCTCATGCGGCGGCGCACGTTGTCGTGGGCGACGATGAGCGCGCCGTCCTTGCCGAAGGCTTCGTTGCCCCCGGTGTGGTCGAAGTGGAAGTGCGTGTTCAGCACAAACTGCACCGGCTTTGATGTGATGCGCGCAATCGCTGCCTTGATCTTGGGTGCCAGCGGCGCGAACTGGTCGTCAATGACGAAGACCGCGTCTTCGCCCACCGACAGGCCGATGTTGCCGCCGGCACCGATCAGCATGTAGGTGCTGTCGCTGAGCTTCTGCGTCTGGATCTCGACCTTGCTGAAATCCTGCGCGGGTGCGGGCGTGCTGAGCGTGACGGCCAGTGCCAGCAGGATGAAGTGAAGTGTTCGCATGGAATGCCTTTCAGTGATTCAAGCAGTTCAATCGATGGGCCGCGTCAGGTACAGGCCTTCGCGCCCGACGATGACGGCGCGCGCCGGCATCAGCACTGTGCAGTCGTCGCAGGGCGCGCGGACTTCTTCCGCGCCGTCGGTGGCAATCAGCTCGCCTTCGGCAAAAGCCTCAAAGCCCACCAGCGGCCGCGTGAACCGGAAGTCGGGGGTCTGGATGAC
>JANMKK010000083.1:0-5854 GCA_031372005.1 Rubrivivax sp. | reverse complement strand
CTACGGCGCCGTGCAAGCTGACGAAGGCCAGATCCAGTGGAACGGCCAGGCTGTGAAAGTCACGAGCCCGGCGCATGCGCGCAAGCTCGGCATCAGCATGGTGTACCAGCACTTCAGCCTCTTCGACACGCTGACAGCGGCCGAAAACGTGTGGCTGGGCCTGGACAAGTCGCTCAGCCTGCCCGAGGTGGCCACGCGCATTGGCGAAGTGGCCAGCAGCTACGGCCTGGACGTGGACGCGCAGCGGCCCGTGCACACGCTCAGCGTCGGTGAACGCCAGCGTGTCGAGATCGTGCGCGCGCTGCTGACGAAGCCGCAGTTGCTGATCCTGGACGAGCCGACTTCGGTGCTGACACCGCAGGCGGTGGACAAGCTCTTCGTCACGCTGCGGCAACTCAGCGAAGGCGGCTGCAGCATCCTGTACATCAGCCACAAGCTCGACGAGATTCGCGCGCTGTGCCACCACTGCACCGTGCTGCGCGGCGGCAAGGTGACGGGCGAGGTGGACCCTGCGGAAGAAAGCAACGCCAGCCTGTCGCGCCTGATGATCGGCACCGAGCCGCCAAAACTGCAACACGAGAGCCGAGCGGCCGGCGCCACGGTGCTGGCGGTGCAGCAGCTGAACCTGGCCAAGCAAGACCCCTTTGGCATGGACCTGAAAGGCATCGACCTCGATGTGCGGGCCGGTGAGATCGTCGGCATGGCCGGTGTCTCTGGCAACGGCCAGCAGGAACTGATGGCCGCGCTGTCGGGCGAAGACCCGCGCGCCGCGCCAGCGAGCATCCGCATGAACGGCATCGACATCGGGCGGGCCAGCCCTGGCGAACGCCGCGCGCTGGGCCTGCACTTCGTGCCCGAAGAGCGCCTGGGTCGCGGCGCGGTACCCACACTCAGCCTGGCGCAGAACACCTTGTTGACGCGCACCGAAACCGTCGGGCGTTGGGGCTGGATTCACACCAGGCAGGTGCAGCGTCTGACTGAAGGCTTGATGGCACGCTTCAACGTCAAAGCCGGCGGTGCAAGTGCCGCCGCGAAGAGCCTGTCGGGCGGCAACCTGCAAAAATTCATCGTCGGCCGCGAAATCGCCGCGAGCCCGAAGCTCCTCATCGTCAGCCAGCCCACCTGGGGCGTGGACGTGGGCGCGGCGGCGCAGATTCGCGGTGAACTGCTCAGGCTGCGCGACGAGGGTTGCGCGCTCTTGGTGGTGAGCGAAGAGCTGGACGAACTGTTCGAGATTGCCGACCGGCTCGTCGTCATCGCCAAGGGGCGCGTGTCGCCCAGCGTGGCGACCGTGGAGGCCACGGTGGCGCAGATTGGCGAATGGATGTCGGGGCTTTGGGACGTGAACCAGACAGCCGCTGCCGGGGTCACGGCGGACGTGGCCGCATGATCAGGCTCGAAGCCCGGCCGCAGCCGTCCAAGTGGATGTCGCTGGCGTCGCCGCTGCTGGCGCTGGCCGTCACCGTGTTGATCGGTGTTTTTCTGTTCGTGCTTCTGGGCAAGGATCCGCTGCGCGGCTTGCAGGTGTTTTTCATCGAGCCGGTGAAGAACCTGTACCAGATCAGTGAACTGTCGGTGAAGGCCACGCCGCTGATCCTGGTCGCGCTGGGCCTGGCGGTGTGCTACCGCTCCAACGTGTGGAACATCGGCGCTGAAGGGCAGGTTGTCGCCGGCGCGTTGTGTGCCGGCGGGGTGGCGATGCAGGCGGGGCCTGAGATGGCGTGGATGGGCCGCTGGATCGTGGTCTTCGTGCTGATCGGTGGCGTGCTGGGCGGCATGCTGTGGGCCGGCGTCGTGGCGTTGCTGCGCGACCGTTTCAACGCCAATGAGATCCTGGTCAGCCTGATGCTGGTGTACGTCGCAGAACTGCTGCTGAGCTACCTGGTGTACGGCCCCTGGAAAGACCCCAAGGGCTACAACTTTCCGCAGACCATCACCTTCCTGGCCGAGACGCGCATCCCCAAGCTGGTGCCCAACTTGCGCGCGCATATCGGTGTGCTGATTGCGGCAGTGGCGGTGGCGGGTTTCTGGCTCTTTCTGTTCCGCAGCTACCGTGGTTTTGCGCTGCAGGTGGGTGGCCTGGCGCCTGCCGCCGCACGCTACGCAGGTTTCTCGTCGCGCCAGGCGCTGTGGACGGCGCTGCTCATCAGCGGTGGCATGGCGGGGCTGGCGGGTGCGCTTGAAGCCGCGGGGCCGCTGGGGCAGCTGTCGCCGTATGTGCCAGCGGGCTACGGCTTCGCGGCCATCATCGTGGCCTACGTGGGGCGGCTGCATCCGGTGGGCATCATCTTCTCGGGCCTGTTGATGAGCCTCTTCTACATCGGCGGTGAACTGGCGCAGTCGCGGCTGGGGTTGCCCAAGTCGCTAACGGGCGTGTTCCAGGGGCTGCTGCTGTTCACGCTGCTGGCCTGTGACACGCTGATTCACTACAGGGTACGCTGGCAGCGCACCGCTCCTTCGGCGAAGGCGGCTTGAGATGGACAGCTTCGCGCTCCTGCTTGCTGCCACGCTCAACGCCGGCACCGTGCTGGCCATCGCCGGCATCGGGCTGCTCATCAACGAACGCGCCGGCATTCTCAACCTCGGTGCCGAAGGCTTGATGCTGGTGGCGGCCATCGCCGGCTTTGCCACCGCCGTGCACACCGGCAGCGACTGGCTGGCCTTTGCTGCCGGCGCGGTGGCGGGTGCCCTGATGGCGGCGGCCTTTGGCGCGCTGGTGATCTGGCTCAACACCAATCAAGTGGCCAGCGGGCTGGCGCTGAGCCTCTTCGGCGCCGGCTTCTCCGCCTTTGTTGGCGTCGGCTATGTGCAGGGCAAGCTCAGTGATCGCACACAGTTCAGCATCCCGTTGTTGGCCGACATCCCCTTCATCGGGCCGGCGTTTTTCCGCCAGCACCCGATGGTCTATCTGGCTGTGCTGCTGGTGGCGGGCGTGGCCTGGTTCCTGTACCGCAGCCGCGCCGGCCTGGTGTTGCGCGCGGTGGGTGAGTCACCTGAATCGGCGCATGCACTGGGCTATCCGGTGCGCCGCATCCGCATGGCAGCAGTGATGACGGGCGGCGCCTTGTGTGGCGTGGCCGGCGCCTACCTGTCGGTGATCTACACGCCGCTGTGGGTGGAAGGCATGGTGGCGGGCAAGGGCTGGATCGCACTTGCCTTGACGACATTCGCCACCTGGCGCCCGGCGCGTGTGCTGTGGGGTGCCTACCTCTTTGGCGGCGTGACGATGCTGCAGTTTCACCTGCAGGGCGAAGGTGTGGAGATACCCAGCCAGTTTCTGAGCATGCTGCCGTACCTGTCCACCATCGCCGTGCTGGTGCTGATTTCGCGCAACGGCGCGTGGATCAAGGGCAACATGCCGGCGTCCTTGGGCAAGCCCTTTTCCCCGGGTTCGTGACGGGGCCTGGTGCCTGCGGCCGCGCGCCATAATTTCACCTGCGTTGGCTCACACAACCGAAAGAGAGATTTCATGACCTTTGCATCCAAGCGTTCACTGCTCAAGGCAGCCAGCTGGACCATGATCGTTGCAGCCGCCGCCCTGGTGGGCTGTGGCAAGAAAGAAGACGCGCCAGCACAGACCGCAAGCCCTGCCTCTGCCGCCACCCCTTCAAAGCCCGAGCCGCTGAAGATCGCCTTCATCTACATCGGCCCCGTCGGCGACGGCGGCTGGACCTTTGCGCACGACAACGCGCGCAAGGCGGTGGAGAAAGAATTCGGCGACAGGGTGGTGACCACCTTCGTCGAAAAGGTGCTCGAAAACGCCGACGCCGAGCGAGTCTTCCGCGACGTGGCCAGCCAAGGCAACAAGCTGATCTTCGGCACCACCTTCGGCTACATGGAGCCGATGCTCAAAGTGGCTGCCGACATGCCCGGCGTGAAGTTCGAACACGCCACCGGCTACAAACAAGCTGCCAACCTGCGCACCTACGACAGCCGCACCTACGAAGGCGCCTACATGGCCGGTGTCATCGCCGGCAAGATGACCAAGAGCAACACGCTCGGCGTCGTCGGCTCGATCCCCATCCCCGAAGTCATCCGCAACATCAACAGCTTCACGATGGGCGCGCAGAGCGTCAACCCGAAGGTCAAGACCAAGGTCGTGTGGGTCAACGAGTGGTTCAACCCGCCGAAGGAAACGGAAGCCGCGCAGAGCCTCATCAACCAGGGCGCGGACGTGCTGTTCCAGAACACCGACAGCTCGGCCGTGCTGAAGACCGCCGCCACCAACAAGAAGCTGGCCTTCGGCTGGGACAGCGACATGAGCGCCTACGCGCCCGACGCGCACCTGGCCAGTTCGGTCATCAACTGGGCGCCGTACTACATCCGGGCTGCGCGCGATGCGCTGGACGGCAAGTGGGCCGGCGGCACCGGCAGCTGGCTGGGCGTGAAGGAAGGTGCCATCGACATCGTCAGCATCAGCGACAAGGTGCCGGCGGAGACCAAAGCCCTGATCGACAAGATCAAGGCCGGTCTGAAGGACGGCAGCTTCTTCATCTGGAAGGGCCCCATCGTTGGATCTGACGGCAAGGAACTGCTGGCCAAGGACGCGGTGGCCGACGACAAATTCCTGGGCGGCGTCAACTTCTACGTCAAGGGCGTGGACGGCAAGGTGCCGGCTGGGAAGTAAGCCTCTGCCGTTGCAGCCGCAGTGGCACGCGGCAGAAGTTGGTCAGCCAACTTGTCGATGCTGGCGATGAAGCAGGAGTTCTCGAAGCTGTCGCCCACGCTCTGAGAAGAGCCGTTGACCATGGCTTCGAGGTTGTCGCGCCCATCGTCGGGGGTTTCGGCAACCTTGGGCAGCGTGAACCTGGAGATGTTGAAGAAGCGAAGCCGCTGGTGGGCGTCAACATCTTGTCCAGGTGGTAGCGAGTTTTGTCATTGCAGGGGCTGTGACTTGTGTTGGCCACACCGCCCCGCCCTCAGGAGCCCCATGTCCTCATCCATTCTTTCCACCGCTGGCCGTGGCCTGCGCGCCGCCTGGCGCTGGCTTGACGCCATCCGGCGTGCGTTGCTCAACATCCTGCTCTTGCTGCTGCTGGGCGGCCTGCTGTGGGCCCTGTTGCGGCCCGGCGCACCGGCGCTGCAGGACAAGACCGCCTTGGTGCTGAACATCAGTGGCAGCGTGGTGGAACAGCGCACTGCAGTCAGCCTGCGTGAACAGGCGCTGGGGCAAGCGCAGGGGCATGACAGCGCACAGACGCGCCTGCGCGACGTGCTGGCGGTGCTGGACGCAGCCGCCAAAGACCCGAAGATCAGCCACGCCGTGTTGATGGTGGACGGCCTGTCCGGCGCTGGCATGGTGACCTTGCGCGAGATGGCCGCGGCCATAGACCGCTTCAAGGCCAGCGGCAAACCGGTGTATGCCTGGGGTTCCGAATACGACCAGCGCCAGTACTTCCTGGCTGCCCACGCATCAGAGGTCTGGCTGCACCCGATGGGCAGTGTGGAGGTGACGGGCTTCGGCCGCTACCGCAGCTACTACAAAGACCTGTTCGACAAGGTCGGCATCACCGCCAACGTGCTGCGCGCCGGCAAGTACAAGAACGCAGCCGAAACGTACGCCGCCAGCGCGCCTTCGGCCGAGACGCAGGAATCCGATAGCGCCCTGTGGGGCACGCTGTGGGGCAGCTACACCGCGTCGGTGGAAAAGGCGCGCAAGCAGCCCGCCGGCAGCGTGGCCGCAGCCATCGACAGCCTGCCCGCCAGCCTGGTGGCTGCACAAGGCAACCCGGCGCGGTGGGCGCTGGACCGCAAGTGGGTGGACGCGCTGAAGACCCGCGACGAGATGCGCGCGCTGCTCACCCTCAAGGGCGCCAAGGACGAAGAAAACAAGACGTTCCGCCAGGTCAGCCTG
>JANMKK010000063.1:0-17818 GCA_031372005.1 Rubrivivax sp. | reverse complement strand
CCATCTGTTCGACCAGGATGCCGCCTGGGACCGGCATGCCCTGGTGCCTGCGGCCACGCGGGCGCAGGCGGTGACTGGCGAACCGCCGCTGCACCCGCGCTCGCACGTCGAAACCCCGCTGGAGCGCCCACCCCGCGCCCTGGGCTGACCGTGCGGCGGCCCGCGTGCCGCCTTTCAGCACCGCAGCACCGCGCCAGGCATCGCCCTGTGTGTGGTGACGCGTGCACACCCTCAGTCGATCCGGGCCTGCCCGCAGGCAAACCCGGCAAGGAGTACCCCCATGCAATCCATGCGCACACCGCACTGGACACACCTGCTGCCGCTGCTGGCAGCTTGCGCCACCACCGCCCACGCCGGCGGTGAACAAGAACTGCAGAAGATCATCATCACTGGCACGGCCCCGTCGCAGGTCGGCGTCGCCGATTCGGCCAACGTCGGCACCGTGACGCAAAAACAGCTGGAAGCGCGCACTGCCTACCGCCCCGGTGAACTGCTGGAAGCCACGCCAGGCCTCGTCGTCAGCCAGCACAGCGGCGAAGGCAAGGCCAACCAGTTCTACCTGCGCGGCTTCAACCTGGACCACGGCACCGACCTGCGCACCACCGTGGACGGCATGCTCGTCAACCAGCGCAGCCACAGCCACGGCCAGGGCTGGACCGACCTCAACTTCCTGATCCCTGAACTGGCCACCAGCCTGCGCTACAAGAAGGGCCCGTACTACGCCAGCGAAGGTGACTTTGCGTCGGCCGGCGCGGTGGAAATCGTCTATGCCGATGCGCTGGACAGCGGCATCGCCAACCTCGGTTTCGGCCAGAACGGCTACCGCCGCGTGCTGATCGCAGACTCGCCCAAGCTCGGCGCATCTTCAGCCGGCAATTTTCTCTATGCCCTGGAAGCGATGCACAACGACGGCCCCTTCACGCGGCCCGACGACTACCGCAAGTTCAACGGCGTGCTGCGGTATTCACAAGGCGACAAGGCCAATGGCTGGAACATCACCGGCATGGCCTACAGCGCGCGCTGGAACGCCACCGACCAGATCCCGCTGCGGGCGGTGGAAAGTGGCCAGCTCGGCCGCTTCGACCTCATCGACAGCAGCGACGGCGGCAACGCCAAGCGCTTCAGCCTGTCGGGCGCGTGGCGGCAGAGCACGGCCACATCCAGCACCCAGGTGACAGTCAACGTGCAGCGCTGGAAGCTGGACCTGTTTTCCAACTTCACCTATTTCCTGGACAACCCGCAGGACGGCGACCAGTTCAGCCAGCCCGACCGGCGCACATCGGCCGCGCTGAACGCCCAGCATGCGTGGGCCGTGAAACTGTTCGGGCATGACAGTGAAAACCAGGCCGGTGTGCAGTTGCAGAGCGACCGCATCCACAACGCGCTGAACAGCACCCGCGCGCGGCAACTGCTGTCCACCACACGCGAAGACCGCATCCAGGAGAACAGCGTCGGCCTGTGGTTTGACAACGCCACACGCTGGAGCCCGGCTTTCCGCACCGTGGCCGGGCTGCGTGCCGACAGCTACCACTTCAATGTGCAGAGTGACCTGGCCGGCAACAGCGGCAAGCGCAGCGCCAGCCTGCTGACGCCCAAGCTCAACCTGATCTTCGGACCTTGGGCGAAGACCGAGCTGTACGTCAACCTGGGCAGCGGCTTCCACAGCAACGACGCGCGTGGCACCGTCACACGCATCGACCCCAAGAGCGGCGCCGCGACCGAGCCCGTCACACCGCTGGCGCGGTCCAAGGGCTTCGAGATCGGCGCGCGCCTGTCGCCATTCCCCGGGCTGCAGACCTCGCTGTCGGTGTACCGCCTGGACATCGCGTCGGAACTGATCTTCGTCGGCGACGCCGGCACCACCGAAGCCGGCCGCCCCAGCCGCCGCACGGGCTTCGAGCTGGCCAACTACTACAAGCTGCAGGACTGGCTGACCGTGGACGCCGACATCGCCTTCGCGCAGGCGCGCTTCCGCGACCAAGTACCAGAAGGGCAGCGGATCCCCGGCGCCGTCGAGGGCGTGGCGTCGCTGGCCGTGGCGGTGGACAACCTGGGGCCCTGGTTCGGCGCCCTGCAATTCCGCTACTTCGGGCCGCGCCCGTTGATCGAAGACAACAGCGTGCGGTCCAAGGCGTCATCGACGGTCAACGCGCGGGCGGGCTACAAGATCACGCCGACCTTGAAGGTGGAGCTCGAGGTCTTCAACCTCAGCAACCGCAAGGTGTCGGCGATCGACTATTACTACACCTCGCGGCTGCCGGGTGAGGCCGCGGCCGGGGTAGACGACTCCCATTTCCACCCGATCGAGTCGCGCACCGTGAGGCTGACGCTGAACGCCAGCTTCTGAGGCGGCTGCGCAGGCTTGCGCGGTCCTTGCCGGCTACTGCGCCGTCCAGCCCCCATCCACCGCCCAGGCCACGCCGCGCACGTTGTCGGCAGCCGCCGAGCACAGGAACACGGCCAGCCCGCCCAGCTGTTCAGGCGTGGTGAACTGCAGCGAAGGCTGCTTTTCACCCAGCAGGTCGGTCTTCGCCTTTTCAACCGTGATGCCTTCTTTCTGCGCGCGGTCGTCGATCTGTTTCTGCACCAGCGGCGTCAGCACCCAGCCCGGGCAGATGGCGTTGGCGGTGACGCCGGTGGTGGCCAGTTCCAGCGCGGTGGACTTGGTGAAGCCCACCAGACCGTGCTTGGCCGCCACGTAGGCGCTCTTGGCCGCACTGGCCACCAGGCCGTGGGCGCTGGCGATGTTGAGGATGCGGCCCCAGTTGCGCGCACGCATGGCGGGAATGGCCAGCCGGCTGGTGTGGAAGGCGCTGCTCAAATTGATGGCAATGATGGCGTCCCACCGGGCCACGGGAAAGTCTTCGACACGGGCCACATGCTGGATGCCGGCGTTGTTGACCAGGATGTCAACAGCGCCGAATTTTTGGGCCGCGAAGGCCATCATGGTTTCGATCTCGGCCGGCTTGCTCATGTCCGCGCCGTGGTACTCCGCTCTCACGCCCAGGGCTGAAACGGCCGCCACGGCGGCTGCGTGGTCGCCAAAGCCGTTGAGCACGATGTCGGCGCCTTGCGCGGCCAGCGCCTGGGCCAGCCCCAGGCCGATGCCGCTGGTGGAACCGGTGACGAGTGCGGTCTTGCCTTTGAGGATCATGAAGTCAGCTCCGGGTTGCAGTGGAAGAAGTCCGTGCGGGACTCGCGCGGATTGTTCCACTGCAGCGCTTCGGCGCCACGGCCCTCTTCGGCGCGGCAGCCAGGGCCCACAGCCTTCTACCGCCCCGACAGCGCGCGCACGCGCAGCAGCAGTGGTATCGGCTTGGGGCTGCATCTGTGCCGGCTGGTGGCACAGGCGCACGGCGGCGGGCTGCGCGTGCGCTTGGCGCAGCCCGGGCTCGGGGTGGCCATGGTGCGGCCGATCTGCCCCACAACCACCCGCCATGGCTGACCGTCGATGTCGGTTTTCTTGGCAGTGCGCGCCGGTCGACGCCGTCAGCCACGGCCAAGCCGATGAATCCACGCAGGAAATTGTTTTTGGCACGGTTCGTGAAATAGTTCTCAACCCCGCCGTCCGGCGGCAAGCTCCGGCCTCCAAGGCGGGGTGCCGTCAGCCAGCGCCAAAATTTTTCCACGACCCAACGTTGCGAGGCCCCATGAAAAAGTCTTCCCTTGTCATCCCGTCAGCGGTGACGGCTCTCGTCGCCCTTGCAGCTGCCCCAACATTCGCCGCCCCGGTGGTCTACACCGGTGCGGGCGCCGACCCGGCAGCGATCACCGCCGTGCGCGATCAGTTCAGGGTTGACGTGGGCGGAGGCACGGTCGCGGGGGCCAACGGCTTGTTCGGCGGACTGCGGCGCGAAATCAACTGGGACGGTGTCCCCGACACCTTTGCCGCGCCGAACAACCTTCCGCTGAACTTCTTCAACGTCAATTCACCGCGCGGCGCCGTGTTCTCGACGCCGGGGACTGGTGTCGCGGTCAGCGCCAACGCCGGCATCGCGCCGATCGAGTTTGACAACATCAACCCGACCTACTCGCAGAGCTTCCAGACTTTCAGTGCGCAGCGGCTGTTCGCGGCAATTGGCAGCAACGTCGTCGACGTCAATTTCTTCGTCGCCGGCACCACCAACGCTGGCGCCACCTCGGCATTTGCATCGATCTTCACCGACGTCGACATCCTGGGCGCGACGGCCATTGAATACTTCGACGGCGCCGTCTCACTGGGGCGCTTCGTGGTGCCGGTCGCCAACAACGGCCTGTCGTTCCTGGGCGTCCGTTTCAACGGCGGCGAGCAAATCACGCGCGTTCGAATCACCAGCGGCAATGCCGCACTCGGGCCCAACGACGGCGGCAACATCGACGTCGTCGCCATGGATGACTTCATCTTTGCCGAAGCGCAGCGCACCGTCCCCGAGCCGTCAAGCTTGCTGCTGCTGGGCGCCGCAGCACTGGCGCTTTGCATGACGCGTCGGCGCGCCGGCACGTCATGCGGCTCGCAGGGTCACGGCGAACCGAAGGCCTCAATTTCCGTGATGCGGCTGTAGCCCCCAAGCGCCCGGGTCACGACGACGCGGATGCTGGTGGTGGTCAGCGCCGCAAAGGTGAACTTGCGCCACACGCGGTCGTTGCCGGTGACGCTGCCACCTGGCACGGTGACCCACGCGGCGCCATTCCAGGCCTGCACGTCGAAGTCGGTGATGCCATACAGACCGAAGGTCATCGCCTCGGTCGGTTCCTGCGGGCTGGTGTAGCCGTCCTGCACCGTGTAGACGTCGATCTCGGTGATGGTCTTGCTGCCACTGAAATTGACCTGCACGGTGTCTGGCCAGGTGTCGCCGGTAGCGTCGTTCCAGCCACCGCCAGAGCCCCAGTTGACGCCACGGCGCTCGCCGTCGATCACCGCCGCGACCGGGAAATTGGCTGCGTACACGCTCGATGCAAACGCCACACCGCCGTTGGCCCTGGCCGCGTGGTTGACCGCCGTTGCCGCGCCGGCCTGGGTGTACGCCTCAAGCTCGGTCACCCGGCTAAAGCCGCCCAGGCCGCCCAGCACCAGCACCCGGATCTTGCTGGTCACGACAGGGGTAAAGGCAAAGCGGCGCCAGACGCGAATGTTGCCTGTGACGCTGCCGCCCGGCACGGTTTCCCACGCCGTACCCGTCCAGTACTGAACCTCGAAGTCGGTGATGCCGTACTGCGTGAAGGTCATGGCTTCGGTGGGCTCTGCCGGGTTGGCGTAGGCGTCCTGCACCGTGAAGACGTTGATCTCGCCCACGCTCTTGGCAGTGCCGAAGTCGGCCTGCAGCCAATCGCCCCACACGTCGGCGGTGGCGTCGTTCCAGCCGCCACCGGCACCCCACGCGCTGCCCTTGCGGTCGCCGTTGTTGGCGCCGTTCGCCGCGAACGCTGCGCCGTAGGTGCTGGACCCGCTCATCACGGCCCCGCTGGACGGCAGCGCCAGGTTGACGCGGCCTGTGACCGGTGGGACCGGCGGCACCGCCACTGCCAGCGCGGCGGCGGCGTCAACGATGCCCGCACCGCACAGCGCAGTCGTGCAGTCGGCGCCGGTGCCGGTGGGAAAGGCGCGCGCGCTGGACTTGAGCGCCGTCAGCACTTGCGCCGGGGTCATGCTGGGGTTGAGTGACAGCATCAGCGACACCACGCCGGCCACGTGCGGCGTGGCCATGCTGGTGCCCGAATACCAAGCGTAGCCCGGCGCTCCGGGTGTCGTGGTTCCGGTGTTCAGCGTCGACAAAATCGAGCTGCCCGGTGCGGTCAGTGCCACCTTCGGTCCGAAATTGCTGTAGCTGGCTCGGGCACCGGTGCGCGTGGAAGCGGCCACGGCAATCACGTCGTTGCAGCTGGAGGGCGAGGTGTTGGCCGCGTCAACGTTCTCGTTGCCCGCCGCAACGACAACCACGGACCCCCGCGCGACGACGTCGTTGATGGCGTTCTGGAAGGTCGCGCCGCAGCTGCCGCTGCCACCCAGGCTCAGGTTGAGCACCCGCGCCGGCGTGGCATTGACGGGCGCCCCGGCCACCGCGATGCCGGCAGCCCAGCGCATGCCATCGGCAATGTCCGAGGTGTAGCCGCCGCAGCGGCCGAGCACTCGCACCGGCTGGATCTTCGACGTCCAGTTGACGCCGGTCACGCCACTGCCGTTGTCGCTGGCAGCACCGATGGTGCCTGCCACATGGGTGCCATGCCACGAACTGCTGTTGCCGTTGCAGCCGTGGTCGCCCACGTCGGCGGGGTCGGGGTCGCGGCCGTCGCCGTCTTGCGAAACGGTGGTGTCGACGATGAAGTCATAGCCCGCGACACGCCGTCCGTCGAGCTCAGGGTGGGCTGTCAGACCGGTGTCGAGCACCGCCACCGTGATGGAGGCGCTGCCGATCGTGCGGTCCCACGCCGCGGGCAGGTTGATGCCCCCGATGGCTTCGAAGTAGTGCCACTGCTGCGCGTAAGACGGGTCATTGGGCGTGCGCATCGGCACCATGCGCAAGTCGGGTTCGGCGTACTGGACGTCGGGGTCCCGTGCCAGCTGGCGCGCCAGTGCTGCGGCCTCGACGCGCGAGTGCAGCCGCGACAACTGCATCACATGGGCATTGCCCGACATGCCGCGCAACCGCTGCAACCTCGCGCCAATGCGGCCGGCAATCTGATCGAGGCGCGCGGTCGGGCTGGGTGCAGTGGCACCAGCTTCGGGCTCGCGCAGGCGGACGATCAAACGGTCGGTGGATTCGACGATCGACAACGGAGTGGGGAATGGCGCAGCGGCCGGGCCACCGGCTGTGGCCGGGCTGCTGCACAGCCAGGCAGCGACGGCAAACGTCGTCAGAGCCGGCACGAGGCGGCGTGAAAACAGAGTCATGGGGGAGAGATTTTCCGCAACGCGATGCAATGCTGAATTGTCGGTACCGCAACGCACCCTGCGAGCCACTCGTTCGTGTCAAGACGTTCACTTACCCGATAAGCGGTTTGTACCTATCGAAATGCTGACTTGCGGTCCAAGGTGCACACGCGAGAAAACAGAGGCGAAACCAGAAGCGAAACCAGAAGCGAAACCAGGCGAAAACACAGGGCTGCCGGCAGGCGATGATGCGTGCTGACCCAGGAGCCGCCCATGCCTGAGACCCGACTGCGCCGCTGGATTGCCGATGTCCATGCGGGACGCCTGCCTCGCCGCATCTTTCTGCAGCGCCTTGCCGCATTGGGCCTGGCGCCACCGGTGGCTGCCGCGCTTCTGGCGCAGCCGGGCCACGCCATCGCCCCCGCGCCGTTCCACTACCGCCCCACCCAGCGCGGCGGTGGCGGCCTGTTGCGGGTGCTGCTGTGGCAGGGCCCGACCCTGCTGAACCCGCACTTCGCCACCGGCACCAAGGACGCCGACGGCGCGCGGGTCTTCTACGAATCGCTGGCGCGCTGGGATGTTGACGGTGAACTGCAGCCGGTGCTGGCAGCGCAGATTCCCACCCGCGCCAACGGTGGCGTGGCCGCAGACGGCCGCAGCGTGACCTGGCAGCTGAAAACCGGCGTCACCTGGCATGACGGCCAGCCGTTCACCGCCGACGACGTGCTCTTCAACGCCGCCTACGCCAGCGACCCGGCCACCGCCGCCACCACCGGTGGCAACTTTCGCGACATTCAGTTCATCAAGGAAGGCAGCCACACGGTGCGCGTGGTGTTCGACAAGCCCACGCCCTTCTGGGCCAGCCCGTACGCCGTCACGTCGCTGATCCCGCGCCATCTGTTTGCGCCCTACAGCGGCGCCAAGTCACGCGACGCGCCCGCGAACTTGAAACCCGTCGGCACCGGCCCCTACCGCTTTGCAGAATTCAAGCCCGGCGACATGCTGCGAGGCACGGTCAATCCGACGTACCACACCGCCAACCAACCGCACTTCGACGCCATCGAAATCAAGGGCGGCGGCGACGCCACGTCGGCCGCGCGCGCGGTGCTGCAGGCCGGCGAATTCGACTTCGGCTGGAACCTGCAGGTGGAAGATGAGGTGCTGCGACGCATGGAAGCCGGCAGCAAGGGCCGCGTGGCGTTGTCCCCAGGCGGCACGATGGAATTCATCATGCTCAACTTTGCCGACCCCGGCACCGAGGTGGATGGTGAACGCTCGCACGCCAGCACGCGCCACCCGCTCTTCAAGGACGCGGCCGTGCGCCAGGCCGTCAACCTGTGCATCGACCGCAAGAGCATCCAGGAATTCATCTATGGCCGCACCGGCGTGGCCACGCCCAACATCGTGCACAACCCTGCCCGCTTTCGCAGTGCCAACCTGCGGCCTGAATTCAACCCCGACAAGGCTGCGGCGCTTCTGGAAGCCGCAGGTTGGAAGAAGGCCGCCAAGGGTGGCAGCAGCGTGCGCGAGAAGGACGGCCGCCAACTCAAGCTGCTGTTCCAGTCATCGGTGAATGCCGCGCGGCAGAAGACGCAGACGGTCATCAAGAGCGCGCTGCAGCGCGCCGGCTTCGATGTCGAGTTGCGCGCCATCACCTCGTCGGTGTTCTTCTCGGCCGACGTGGCCAACCCCGACACCAACGGCCGCTTCCAGGCCGACATGCAGATGTACGCGTCCGGCATGGGCCAGCCCGACCCCGAGCGCGCGATGGACCGTTATGTGTCGTGGGAAATCGCGCAGAAGTCCAACAAGTGGCAGGGCCGCAATGCGCTGCGCTGGCGCAATGACGACTACGACGCGCTGTACCGCAAGGCCGAAGGCGAGCTCGACCCCGTCAAGCGCGCCGCGATGTACATCCGCATGAACGACCTGGTGTGCGGTGACGGCTACCTGGTGCCGCTGATGTTCCGCTTGAACGTCAGCGCGCTGGGTGCGCGGCTGCAGGCGCCGCTGACGGGGTGGGACCTGGACATGAGCACGTTGGCGGAGTGGTATCGGCTGGCGTAGTGTCGAATGGCGCGCTGTTCTGGACTTGTCGGTCGGGGCGCCCGGGCGTGCGCTTCAAAACTTAAAGCGCCGAGGCGTTCTGCTGCGGTGTGGCAATGCTCACGTGTGCCCGACGACGGCTCCTGGTCATCGACCGCTGATCGCTATGCAATCCGTCCCCAATTCTGTTTAGGTGTTGCGGTGATTTCGGCACGCTGGCGGTTGACAAGCCAGGCGCGTTCTCTACGATTAATTAGACGGTTTGCAATGCCAGAATGCGCGGACGGCAATGCGAACAGTTCGGCAATGATTCATGGTCTTCAGGGAGACTTTTATGCAATTGCATTACGTCGGATTTCGACTTCAATTTCTGGTGGCGGGAGCAGTTGCACTGTTGCTTCTACTTGCCACGTCGCACCCCGCGCAGGCCGTGCCCGCACGCTGCCAATCGATCGCTGATGAAGTCGCGGGGCTGACCCGGGAGGTGCGCGACCTGCAAGCCGAATTGTCAAGGGCGGCCACCGGCGCGAAAGCCCGCCTGGTGGCGGAAATCAAGGCGCTGAACCAGCAGTTAGCGCCGAAGCGCAGGGAACTGGCCGCCTGCATTGCGGCAACAACGCCATGCATTCCGAAAACTGTCTGCACGCAAGATCCGGCAACGTCCGATCCACGCTGCAAGGTCTGCCGCCGCAACAACTGCGATGGCACAGCGTCCGTCTCGCACACCTGTTAGTGATTGAGGAACCGGCTGCAGTTTTAGGTTGATGACAACGGAGTTCGAGGTGCGGCAATTACATGGCGTTGCTGCCGCGTTGTGAACCGATGCAGACCGCGCGGCCCTTCGCGGCCAACCGCAGTGGCAGCAGCGCGGGCGTCCGGCGCAGTTGGCCAAAGAGCTTGGTGTCGCAGAGCGCTTGCAGGTTTTCTTCGGGCCCGCTCTGCAGAGCGCCCAGGCCGCCGACCATCCGCCCCGTCACGGGCGCTGCCTGGGCGCCACCCGCGCGTCCAGCGGCAGCGGCTCGAAGCCCACCACCATCCTGCAGCCGGGGCCGAAGCGCACTTGGGCCGCCGCGCAGGCGTCGGCCGCGCTTTGCTGCGTCGGCTTGGTGCCTTGCTCTGCCCAGCCCAGCAGCGCCTGCAGCGCGGCGGGGTAGACCGGGTCGCTCAGGTAGCTGTGTTCGTTGTCTTCAGTGAAGACCTGCACCAGGCGGTCGGCCGTGCCGGCTGCGTGCATCGTCTGGCGAAACTGATGTTCAAGTTCTACAAACGCAATCGGGTCGTGCAGCGCATGCACGGTCAGCACCGGCACGGGGATGCGGCCCGTGGGGTCGGTATCGGCGCCGAAATCGCGCACGGCTTGGGCATCGGCGGCGTAGCGGGCCACGGCCGCGTTCAGTGCCTTGTCGTCTTTTAACCCGGCGTCCGACCCACCGTCTGATCCACGGTACACCGCATCGATGTTGCCAAACACATTGCGCCCGCCGCTGCGGTTTTGCGCGATGTCGCGAAAGTGGAAGGTGGCCCAGTTGAGGTGCCCCTGCACGCTGCGCTCCGGGATGCGGATGACATCGACGATGGTCTTCAGCTTGCGCGCCTGATCCGCCGTTCGCTGCGCTGCAGGGATGCCCAGGCCCAGGCATTCGCGCGTGCGCGTGGCCAGTTGCGCCGGCGTCATCGATGACGCGGCCGGCAGCCCCATCCACAGCGGGTAGGCCGGTTCATCAGGCCTTGGGTGGTTGCCGCACAACTGCTGGTACACCACGCGCAGGTCCAGCCGAAAGTCGTAAGACCGCGTGCCACCACCCAGCACGCCACTGGTCAGCAGCACCGCGTCGTAGGGCCTGCGCTGTGGCGTGCCGGTGAACATCTCCGCCGCCTTGGCCGCCACGCTGGCACCCCAGCTCTGGCCGTGCAGCACAGTGCGTTCGGGCACCGCCACGTGCTGCAGGAAGATGCCGCGCAGCCGCTCGGTGTCTTCAGCCGCAGCGCGCACCGCCACACCACCCTGGCGGAAGGTGGACCCGGCCCAGGCGTAGCCGGCCTTGACCATGACCTGCCATCGCTCCAGGTCTTCAGCGGCGCGCTCGGGCCGCGGTTCGCCCAGCAGCGGGCCGCCGTGCGCGTGCAGCACCAGACGTTTGTTCCACACCGCCGGCATGGCGATGAGATAGTGCGCACCAGCACTGTCGCGCCCGCCCATACAGCGGGTGCCGGCGGGCAAGCTGGGTGGGCAGGGCTGCGCCTGCGGCGGCGCTTCAGCGCTCTGCGCCGCCGCCTGCTGGTCACCAGGCGGCGCCACCTGGGCGCAAGCGGACAGCAGCAACGCTGCAGCGGCCACAGTGGCAGTTCGGGCAATCGATTTCAAGGCCTGGCTCCTGGGGCGGCGGGGTGGGTGGCGGGGTGGCGGGGGTGGCGCAGCATAACGAGCCGCCCGCCGCGCCGCCTCGGCTGAAGCCCCGTGTCTTCAAGAGGGCTGCAAGGCTGTGGCTACACTGCCAGCCCCCATGGCAGTCACACACCCCGGCATCCACATCACCGACATCGAATCGGCCATCAACTGGTGGCGCGACCGGTCGCCCTCGCCCGACGGCATCACCGCCTGTGCCGAAGTGCGCGCGCTGGCCGAGGTCTATGCGCTGATGGTCTATTACCGCGACACGCTGTGCGACGACAGCACCATGCCGCGCAAGGCCCATGCAGCCTGGATGGCCTGGTACGACAGCACGCCCGACGCGCCCTGCATCGCCATCTGTTCCACCAGCCAGGGCGATGAACTGTGCAAGGGCTGCGGCCGCACCTTTGACGAAGTGCAGCACTGGCCTTCCTACACACCCACCGAGAAACGCAGCGTCTGGCGCCGCATCACGCTGCAAGCCACCGCCTGGCGCTTCAACCGCTATGCAGAGCGGGCCCGCGAAGCCACCGGCACCGACCACCCGCCGCCCGATACCTTTGCCGCCGGGCCCGACGCGGCGTCGCGCGCTTGAGCCACAAGTCGTCAGCCGGGGCCGGATGGGCCGGATGGACCGCTTGGACCGCTTGGGCCGCCAGCGCAAAGCGCATCGCACCGCTGGCCTGGCCGGTGTTCATCGGCCAGGTGTCGATGCTGGTTTTCAGCACCGTCGACACGCTGCTGGTGGCGCGCGCCAGCGCCACCGACCTGGCCGCGCTGGCGGTGGGCTCTGCCGCCTACATCACGGTCTTCATCGGCTTCATGGGCGTGTTGTTGGCGCTGTCGCCCATCGTCGGCCAGCTGTACGGCGCACAGCGCCAGCAAGACGCCGGCCGGCAGTTGCATCAGGCGGTGTGGATTGCGATGGCGCTGGCCGCGCTGGGTTGCACGCTGCTGGCTTTTCCGACGCCTTTCCTGGCCCTGTCGCGCGCCAACCCGGAAGTGGCCGAGAAGGTGCGTGGATACTTGCTGGCGCTGGCGTTTTCACTGCCGGCGGCGCTGCTGTTCACGCTGTACCGCGGCTTCAACCTGGCGCTTTCACGGCCGAAGGCGGTGATGCTGATCCAGGTGTCGGCGCTGCTGCTGAAAGTGCCGCTGTCGGCGGCGCTGGTCTTTGGCGTGCCGGCGCTCGCCCTGCCGTCAATGGGCGTCACCGGCTGCGGCGTGGCTACCGCGGTGGCGATGTGGGCGCAGGTGGTGGTGGCCTGGGTGCTGATGCGGCGTGACCCGTTTTACCTGCCTTTCAAATTGTGGGGACGCGGCCTGGACAAGCCCGACCGCGCCGCGCTGCGCCAGCACCTGGTGCTGGGCGTGCCGCTGGGCGCGTCGATCCTGGTCGAGGTGACGGGTTTCGCCTTCATGGCCATCTTCATCGCGCGCCTGGGCACGACGCCGGTGGCCGGGCACCAGATCGCCGTCAACCTGGTGTCGCTGATTTTCATGCTGCCGCTGGCACTGGGCAACGCGACCAGCACGCTGGTGGCGCAGTGCATCGGCGCCGGTGACGAAGAGGGTGCCGGCCGCCTGGGTGCGCACGGCCTGTTCATCGGCTGCGCAGTGGCCGTGCTGGTGGGCAGTGCGATGTTTCTGGCGCGTGAACCGCTGCTGGGCCTGTACACCAGCAACCCCGTGGTGATGGCCGCTGCGCTGCCGCTGCTGGCCTGGGTGGCGGTGTTTCATGTGGGCGACGCGGCGCAGACCATCGCTGCATTCGTGCTGCGCGCCTACAAGATCACCACCATCTCGATGCTGGTCTACGTCGGCGCGATGTGGGGCGTGGGCCTGGGCGGCGGCTACATGCTGGCCTTCAACCTGAGTGGCACCGTGCCGCTGGCGCTGCAAGGCGCACGCGGCTTCTGGGTGGCGTCGACGACGGGCCTGGTGCTGTCGGGTGTGGCGCTCAGCGCAGTGCTGCTGTGGGTGGTGCGGCAGCGTAGGCCGAAAGGTCTGCCGCAAGGTCTGCCTTGATGTCGGCAACGTTGAGGACCCGCCGCCGCAGCGCTTGAGAACGCGGCTCGGCACGCAGGCCGTCGAAGGCCGGGGCCACCGGCAGGCACAGCGCGCTGGGGTCGCGTTCATGCCGCGGTGACGTGCAGGTGACACCCACTGCATCAAGTGGCGTGCAGCAAGTGGCCGACATCAAGTCGCTGGCAGCGTCAGCACAAAGCAACTGCCGCCGCCTTCGCGCGGCAGGCATTGCACCTGGCCGCCGTGGCGCAGTGCAATCTGCCGCACCAGGGCCAGACCCAGGCCCACGCCGCCTTCACGCTCGGCGTGGCCGGGCAGGCGGAAGAAAGGCTCGAAGATGCGTTCACGGTAGGTTTCTGGCACGCCGGGGCCGCGGTCGCAGACCTTGATGACGGTGGTCGGCGCCGCGCTCTGCGGTGCCGCCTCAACGCTGACGCTGACTTCAGCGCCGCCGTAGCGCCGTGCGTTTTCCAGCAGGTTGCGCAGCGCGCGGCGCAGCAGGCGTTCATCCCCTTGCACTTGCAAATCCTGCCCGCTGACCGAAGCGCCCAGGCGCGACGCTTCTTCGGCAGCCACCGCCAGCAGCGCCACCGGCTGCGTCAGGTCAAGCGTGGTGCTGCCGTCCAGGCGGCTGGCCAGCAGCACTTCTTCCACCAGCGCGTCGAGCTCACCGATGTTGGTGTTGATCTCGGCGCGCAGTGCAGAGCGCTGCGCTGGCGGCGCGTCTTCCAGCATCGCCACCGCCATCTTCAGCCGCGCCAGGGGCGAGCGCAGTTCATGGCTGGCGTTTGCCAGCAGGCTCTGGTGCGACCGCAGCAGCGCTTCGATGCGCCCTGCGGCTTGGTTGAAGCTGGCGCCGAGTGCCGCCACCTCGTCGCGCCCGTCTTCAGCCACCCGCTGGTGCAGCGCGCCGCTGCCGAACGCATCCACACCTTGCTTGAGCGATTCCAGCCGCCGCGTCAGGCCGCGCACGACCGGGTACGCGCCCGCAGCAACGGCCAAAAACAGCACCACCAGCAGCGCCACAAAACCCACGCCCTCAGGCCAGGCGCGCCCCATGCCCGGGCCCCCGGGTCCACCCGGACCGCCTGCCCCGCCAGGCCCACCCAGCCAGGCCGGGTGCAGGTCCGCCACGCGCACACCCGCCTGCATGCGCGACGCGTTGGGGCGCGGCACCCACAGCGTGCGGCCGTCGTCAAAGCGCACCGGGCGCAGGCGCGACGCCATTTCTGGCGCGTCCATCTCGCGGCGCACGAAGGAGTCTGACGCGCCGATGCGCTTGCCTTGCGCGTCGTCCAGCGCCATCGGAATGCGCAGCCGCTGCGACCAGTCGCGCAGCCCCGCCAGTTGTTCAGCCGGCGGCGCGTCGGCGGCGGGCAGCGACCGCTGGATCAGTTCACCCCAGGCCTCAGCCCGGTCGCGCGCGGCGCCTTCGGCGCGCACCCGCTGTTCGTCCATGTGGCGCTGCACGACCCAGCCCGAGACCAGCGCAAAGAGCGCCAACGACACCACCACCGTGAGGTAGATGCGCAGATAGAGCGAACGCACCTAGCCGCCACCGTCCTGCTTGCGCGCAAACACATAGCCCGCACCACGCACCGTGAGCACGCGCGTGGGGGTCTTGGGATCGTCTTCGATGACGGCGCGGATGCGTGAGATGTGGACGTCGATGCTGCGGTCAAAGGCCTCCAGCGGGTGGCCCTTCAGCGTGTCCATGATCTGGTCGCGCGACAGCACGCGCCCGGGGCTGCGGGCCAGCACGGTGAGCAGATCGAACTGGTGGCTCGTCAGGTCGCAGGGCACACCGGAAAGCCGCGCCTGGCGCGCGCCCAGATCGACTTCCAGGCGGCCGAAAGTCAGCACCTCGTCGTCACCGGGCTCGGGCGCGGCGCGGCGCAAGAGTGCCTTGACGCGGGCCAGCAATTCGCGCGGCTCAAAGGGCTTGGGCAGGTAATCGTCGGCGCCGATTTCCAGGCCGACGATGCGGTCCATCGGCTCGCCGCGCGCGGTCAGCATCAAAAGCGGCAGGCGCCGCGTGCGCGGCTGGCTGCGCAGTTCACGGGTGAAGTCGAGGCCGTCGCCGTCGGGCAGCATCAGGTCCAGCAGCAGCGCGTCGTAGTTGCCTTGCTTCAGGCGTTCTCGCCCGGCCGCCAGCGACCCCGCCGTGTCCACCTCAAAGCCGTTGTGGCGCAGGTAGCCACCCACCATGTCCGTCAGGCGCAGGTCGTCGTCGATCAGCAGCAGTTGGCTCGTCAAGAATGGCCTCGTTCAGGCAAGACGCCGCAGTGCTGGCAGTTGGGATGCTGGCAGTTGGGGTGCCGGCAGTTGGGGTGCCGGCGCTTGTGATGCCGGCGCTTGTGATGCCATGCACCAAGGCTGCCGCTACTACAGGATAGCGGCCTTGCCATCAACGCGGGGCGCGCTCCATCGCCCCACGCTCGGCCTGGTGGCGTTCCATCATGGCGCGGCGCTGCGCCATGCGGTCGGCCAGGGTCTTGCGCTGCTCGGGCGTGAGCACGCGGCTCACGTCCAGCATCACCTGCGTCATGCGCTTGCTGGCCAGGTCGTGCTGGGCCAGCATCTGCTGGCGCAGGGTTTCGACAGCGCGGGCGTCGACGGTGGGCTGCGCGAACGCCGCCTGACTCTGCTCGTGCAGCTTGCGGCCAGCGTCGCGCTGGGCGGCCATGTCGGTCTTGGCGGCGGCCATGATCTGCATGATCTGCGTGCGCTGGTCCGGCGTGGCGTTGACGGCGTCGAGCATTCGCTCGGCATGGCGGCCGTCGAACATGCCCATCCCGTGGCCGCCGTGGCCGCCGTGGCCGCCGTTCGGCGCCGCCAGTGCGTTCTGGGACAAGCCCCCGGCAAGCGCGATGACCGCCGTGGCCAGAAGCAGGCGCAGAGCACGCGGGGTGGCGAAAGGGTTCTGAACAGCAGTGCGGGTCGTGGACATCAAGGTCTCCTGAATCAAGGGATTCGATGCCGTGATGGTGTCTGCCGCTCGTATCGCCCCTGTGCGGGGCGCGTAAAGAACTGTGCCCTGGCAACGCCATGCAGGGACTCAAGAGGCTTCTGCCGGCTCCACCCTCATCAACCGGCGCTGCAGCGAAAAGGCCGGCGCTGCGCTGCGCAGGTCCAGCCGCAGCAGCACGCCGCTGCTGCGGTCCACCACCAAGGCGCCTTCCACGCGGGTGAAGGAATCGCCGAGCTGCGCGTCACCAAAAATCTCAAGCACCGCGACGTCAAAGCGGCGCCCGGCCACGGTCTGCGGCCCCACGGCCACCACCTGGCCGCGCAAGCGCGCGCGCGACAGCGGGTCGCCGACCACCACCATGTCGCCGCCGGTCACCTGCCCCAGCACCAGTTCACCGCGCAGCAAGTGCGGCCACTGCAGCGCACCGGGTGGCGCTGCGACGACGTTGCCGGCACGGTCCTGGCGCCAGGTGCCGGGCGCTGCGGCCTTGCCGCTGGGGTCTGGCTTGCCCGGCTCGGCGCGAAATTCAAATTCGCCACGGCGCAGCGCCACCACCCGCAGCGTCCATTCCACGGCCGCGTGACGCGCATCGACACGGTCTTCGTACACCAGCCGCTCGCCAAGCGCCACCGGCAGGCCGGCGGCGCGCGCGGGCGGCAGGTCGGCGCCCAGCGCCGGGCAGGACTTGTAGCGGCCGGCGGTCTGCAGCGCTTCAAAGCGGCCCTTGAGCCGTGCCAGTTCAGCGGCTTCAAAACCCGCCGGCCGCATGGCCAGGATGGCTGGCCAGAACACGGCGATGCCCACGCCCAGCGCCAGGATGTTGTTGCCCGCCAGTTCGTCCACGGCGTAAGCGACGTCGGCAGCGCGTTGCTGCACGCGGTCTTGTTCGTCGTCGATGCGGGTGCAGTCCCAGGCCAGGAAGTCGGCCGGGTTGGCAGGGGCCGGCAACACGTCCACGGCACGCGTGGCGCAACCGGCCAGGGCGAATGCCAGCGTGCAGTTGGAAACGGTAAGGATCAGCCGATTCATCAAGGCGCCGATTGTGCCGCCTTCATCGTGTCATGACCCGTCAGCGTCAAGCACCTCGCCTGGCGCAAGGAGGCCTCATGGCACGTGTGCCCCCCCGGCGCGGTCCTGCACCCGCAGTGACCTGCCGTCGATTTGCGCCCCATTGGCGGCGTTGTTTCCACGATCGAGAAGGCGCGGGGTCGCGATCATTCACCAAGTCGCAGACGGCCGATCAGGCACCGCACAACCGTGAACGTGATGAGCGCCACCTGCATTCCTGTGCATCAACCCGCCCGCCCGAATGGCGCGCTACCCACTTGCGAGGGCCACCGGCCATGAAGCTTCGTGCATCGATCATTTTCCTGTTGACCGCGCTGTCGCTTGCGGCCCATGCCGACAACGGCACCCTCACCAGCGAGCTGAAGGTCTGGAGTGTCGTCAAGCAGGCCGACGGTGCCGAGACGCTGCAGCCGGCCCAGACCGTCAAGCCGGGCGACATGCTCCAGTACACCGCTGTCTATTTGAA
>JANMKK010000055.1:0-18979 GCA_031372005.1 Rubrivivax sp. | reverse complement strand
CGTGAGCATCAGCACGGCGGTGCGCTCGTTCAGCAGATCGGGCAGGTCGTCGGCATCGGCCAGTTGCAGCTCAAAACCGCGTTCGCGCGCCAGCGCTTCGGCGATGTAGAGGTCAGTGGGGAAGTTGCTGCGTTCGCTGAGGATCACCTTGCGCTGGGGTGCGTCTGCGGTGGCGATGCTGAGCGCAGCGCACAGCTCCTGGTAGTGGTTGAGGCTGGTGGAGTCGGTCACCACCTGTTCACCCGCGCGCGCGCCCACCAGGCGCGCGATCTTGTCGCCCACGCGCTGCGGCAGGTCCATCCAGCCGGCGTCGTTCCAGCTGCGGATGAGACCCTGGCCCCACTCTGCGGTGACGACCTGCTGCACCCGCGCCGCGGTGGCACGCGGCAGCACGCCCAGCGAATTGCCGTCGAGGTAGATCACGCCTTCGGGCAAGGTGAACTGGTCACGCAGGGCGGCCAGCGGGTCGGCGGCGTCAAGGGCCAGAGCGTCGTTTCGCGTCATGTCGGTCCTTGGCTCATTTCTCTCTTCAATTCTCTCAACACAGCCCGCACGGGCGACGCGCAGGCGGTGGTCAATTTCAAGGGCAGGGCGATGAGTTCATAGTCGCCTTCGGGCACGTCGTCCAGCAGCAGGTTTTCCAGCACGCGCAGGCCGCGCTGGCGAATCACCTGGTGGCTCTCAAGCAGCTTGCTGTCGGCGGGGTCGATGCTGGCGCTGTCGATGCCGATCAGCAGCACACCCAGGTCGGCCAGACGCGACACGGTGTCTGGCGCGTAGGCGGGCAGGGCGGTGTCGAAGTGATCTTGCGGCATGCGTGCATAGGTGCGTACCAGCACCCGACGCGGAAAGTGCGGCGGCAGGTCTTGAAGCGCGTGTGCGATGTGCGCCCAGTGGACCAACGGCCCACAGCCGATGGCGTGGATCACGCGGCAGGGGCCCAGGTAGGGCTCCAGCGATACGGCACCGATGGCCACGCCGCCATCGTCATAGTGCAGCGGCGCATCGGCGTGCGCGCCGGTGTGCGGGCTGAGCGTCAGCGTGCTGATGTTGACCGGGCAATTCGGCCCGATGTGTGCCGCCCACTGCAACTGAAAAGGCGCATCACCCGGGAACACGGGTGACGCGGCGTGGACGGGGGGCGAGATGTCCCAGATGCGGGCGCCGGGTGCAGGCATGGCGGGATGATAGGCCGCGCGGTCATGGCGTATGTGTCGCGGCCGTGTC
Source organism: Rubrivivax sp. (assembly GCA_031372005.1). Classification (GTDB taxonomy): domain Bacteria; phylum Pseudomonadota; class Gammaproteobacteria; order Burkholderiales; family Burkholderiaceae_C; genus Rubrivivax. The sequence goes on along the minus strand of JANMKK010000055.1, from coordinate 17,752 downwards.
GGTTGACAAGGACTATGCGCACTCCAAGAATCAATCGCATGGCCCAAGCATCCGTCATCACATTCGGCACCCCATTCACGCACAGCGCCCACGTCGATACTTTCGCGAGCGACCGCCTGCCACCGCCACACGCGCTGCCGGAATTTATCTTTGAGGGCCCGGCGCTGCAATTCCCCGACCACCTGAACTGCGCCACCGAACTGCTGGACCGCCATGTTGCCCAAGGTCGTGGCAACCGCCTGTGCCTGCAAGGCACCGGTGTGCGCTGGACCTATGCCGACCTGCAAGCGCAAGCCAACCGCATCGCCAACGTGCTGGTGCAAGAACAGGGCTTTCTGCCGGGCCAGCGCGTGCTGCTGCGCGGTGCCAATTCGCCGATGCTGGCCGCCTGCTTCCTGGCGGTGTTCAAGGCCGGCGGCATTGCGGTGGGCAGCATGCCGCTGCTGCGTGCGCGGGAGCTGGTGCCCATCATCCACAAGGCGCAGATCAGCCACGCGCTGTGCTGCGCGACGCTGGCTCACGAACTGGTGCTGGCACGCGCCGAATGCACCACGCTGCAGCACGTCACGCACTATGGCGGCGAGCTGAAAGCACTTGAAATGCTTGCCGCATCGCAGCCCACCACCTTCCGCAACATCGACACCGGTGCGCTTGACACCTGCCTGATCGCCTTCACGTCCGGCACGACCGGCGTGCCCAAGGGCACCATGCACTTTCACCGCGACCTGATGGCGGCCTGCGCCTGCTGGCCGCCGCATGTGCTGCGGCCTGAAGCCTCCGACGTGTTCATCGGCAGCCCGCCGCTGGCCTTTACCTTCGGCCTCGGGGGCCTCTTGCTGTTTCCGTTGTCGGTGGGCGCCAGCAGCGTGCTGATCGAGAAGGCCACGCCCGACACGCTGTTGCCGGCCATCGCGCAGCACCGCGCCACGGTGTGCTTCACGGCGCCCACGTCCTACCGCGCCATGGCGGCCAAGGCGGCTGAGCACGACCTGTCGTCGCTGCGCAAGTGCGTGTCGGCCGGCGAAGCACTGCCCGCCGCCACGCGGCTGCTGTGGAAGCAGCGCACCGGCATCGAACTCATCGACGGCATCGGCTCCACCGAGATGCTGCACATCTTCATCTCCGCCGACGAAGCCCACGCCAGGCCGGGCGCCACCGGGGTGCCGGTGCCCGGCTACATCGCCACCTTGCTGGACGAGCAAGGCGCGGAAGCGCCCCGAGGCCAGGTCGGCCGCCTGGCCGTCAAGGGCCCCACGGGCTGCAAATACCTGGACGACCCGCGCCAGGCGCAGTACGTGCAAGGCGGCTGGAACCTCACCGGGGACGCGTATTTGGTGGACAGTGACGGCCAGTTTGTCTACCAGGCCCGCACCGACGACATGATCATCTCCGGCGGCTACAACATCGCCGGCCCCGAGGTCGAAAGCGCGCTGCTGCTGCACCCGGCGGTGGCCGAATGCGGCGTCATCGGCCAGGCCGACGCGGCGCGCGGCATGGTGGTCAAGGCGGTGGTGGTGCTCAAAGCAGGGCAGGTTGGCGACGCAGCGATGGCGAAGCTGCTGCAGGACTTTGTCAAGCAGCAGATCGCACCGTACAAGTACCCGCGAGAGATCGAATTTCGCGCCCAACTGCCGCGCACCGAGACCGGCAAGCTGCAGCGCTTCAGGTTGAAGGCGGGCAGCGCGTGAGCTCTACCGCCCAGCGCACGGGCTCTTTCAGCGCGCTGCGAGCGGTCCGCTTTTCCGATTGCGACCCCGCCGGCATCGTCTTCTTCCCACAGTACCTGGTGATGCTGAACGGCGTTGTCGAGCAGTGGTTTGACGACGCGCTGCACGTTCCCTATGCCAACCTGATCGGCGCGCGCCGCCTGGGTCTGCCCACGGTGCGGCTGGAAGTGGACTTCACGGCGGTGAGCCGGCATGGGGACGCGTTGGCATGGGGAATCACTGTCGCCAAGCTCGGCCACAGTTCGCTGACCCTGCTGCACGAATGCCACGGTGTGGATGGCGACACCACCGAACTGCGGCTGCGCGCGCGCCAGGTCATGGTCTGCACCTCACTGCTCACGCACAAGCCGCAAGCACTGCCGAACGACGTGCGTGCTGCCGTTGCTGCTCAAGCGGCCTAGACAGCCGTCGCCCCCGCCACGCCCGGCTTGTCCGACCGGCGGCCATAGGTCAGGCGCGCCCACAGCGCTTCCATCGGGCCGCGGTCATGGGTCTTCAGCCACCAGTAGCTCCACGGCACCTGAACGGCGAAGAAGATCGCCACCGACAGCGCCAGCCCCGCTGCCGGCCCCACGGTGGCCCACAGGCCGAAGCCCCAGTGGTAGAAAAGCGTGGTGCAGATGGCGGTCTGCATCAAGTAGTTGGTCAGCGGCATGCGGCCGGCCAGCTCGAAGGGCTTGAACAGCGGCTTCCACGACGGGCGGTGGAAGAGTTGCACGATCAGCAGCACGTAGAAGACCATCACCATCGGCCTTGAGACGTTGTAGCAAAGCCCGGCAAAGGTCTTGATCAGCGACGGACCGGGCACGCGGTTGGCCTCCCAGATCATGATGGCCGTGGCCGACAGCGACAGCCCCACCACCAGCATCACCCAGGTCAGGCGGCGAATCTGCGGCATCAGTTCAGGGATGCGGCGGGCCCATTGGCGGCGGCCGGCCAGCACACCCAGCAGCATGGTCAGCGTCATCGACACGTACCAGCCCAAGGTGCCCCACAGCGAGTACAGGTCGCCGTACTCAAACGCCATGATGCGCAGGTTCTGGGCCGCCGTGTCCAGAAAGCTGCCGGCACCGAAAGCGGCGTCGCCGGTGGTGGCAAAACCCTTGGCGATGGCGACCCGGCTGGCGGTGAATTCCTTCGTGACGAAGGCCACGCGCAACAGGCTGGCTACCAGCGGGTAGACGATGCAACCGCCCATGATCATCACCAGGCCCCGGTCACTGACCCGCCGCAGCCCGAACAGCAGCACGATGCCCAGCACCGCATACACGTGCAGCACGTCGCCAAACCAGAACACGCAGGCGTGCAGCACGCCCAGGCCCAGCAGCACCATCAGCCGGCGCAGGTAGAGGCGGTCTGCATGCAGCGGGTCCTGCTGCTGCATGCGCGCAAACTGGATCGTGAAACCCAGGCCGAAGAGCACGCTGAAGAGGCTGTTGAACTTGCCCGAAAACAGCGCGTCGCGCACCTGTTCGGCCATCTGGTCGATCTGCGAAGGCCAGTAGTGCGAGCCGTCGGCTTCATGCCAGCCGCTGTAGCTGAAGCCGGGCATGTTCATGATCAGGATGCCCATCAGCGCAAAACCGCGCAGCACGTCCAGCGTGGCGATGCGCTCTGTGGCCGGCAGGCCGGCGGGTGCGGTCGGGGTCATGGTGGCGGGCTCCCTGTGTGCGCCAGCGCGCTTTGCCTTTTTGATGCGCATCATCATGCGCCGGCCCTGGGGACTTGTGTATCCCCATCCTTCATCCGGACGGCCTATGCCGCTGGATGCGGACATGCGCGCATGCGGGCATGCCTGCATGTCCAAAGCCTTGTACCTTGGCGCGATTCGGTTAGGCTTCGTGACCCGTCTGGGCTTACTGAAGGCAGCACATGAAACCCGTGTCTGAACTGCTAAAAAAACGCGACGGCACCTTGTGGCACGTGCGCCCCGACGAGCCGGTCTATGGCGCGCTGGAATTGCTGTCGCGCTATGAAGCCGGCGCGCTGATGGTGATGGAAGGTGGCCGCCTGGTGGGCGTGTTTTCGGAACGCGACTACACGCGCAAGATCGCGTTGCAGGGGCGCAATTCCAAGGAAACCCGCGTCGAAGAAATCATGACGCGCAACGTCATCACCGTCTCACCCAACACCCGCACACGAAGTTGCATGGCGCTGATGAGCGAAAAGAAGATCCGCCACCTGCCCGTGGTGGACGGCGCCACCGTGCTGGGCATGATTTCGATCCGCGACCTCCTGGACGACATCATTGCCGACCACGAAGCCACCATCGCGCAGCTTGAAAACTACATCCAGTCGTAGCCTGGCTCACTTGCGCATCGTGTCGTTCACAGCCTGCGGGGCGGGGCCGGGCCGCGCTATGCTCCAGCCCCCATGACCGACAGCGACCGCATCGACACCGCCATTCAACGCGAAATGATGCAGGTGGCGCTGCGCAATTCAGCGCGCAGCGTGCCGATGTTGATCGTGGCGGTGCTCTTCCTGGCCTGGCTGGGTTGGAAGACGGGCCAGGTCGAAGCGGCCTTGGTGACGCTGTTGATGGGCCTGGTGGTCGCGGCAGGGCGCTGGTGGACCAACCAGCGCTGGGGCGGCGCGGCCCAGTACACCGCCGGCCAGATGCGCAGCCTGGTGCTGGAACTGGAAGCCAACGCGGTGATGGTGGGGCTGATGTGGGTCGTGGCCACCGTGCTCATCTACCCGCACCTGCAAGGCACCGAGGCTATCGTGTATGCGGTGATGGTCTGCGGGTCGGTCGCGATGGCGGCGGTTTTCATGTCGATGGCGGGCCGCAGCTTTGTGCTGCTGGCGGCCTTGCAGATGGGCTCGCTCGCCTATGTGTCGGTGGTGGTGGAGCTGGCACGGTCGATTCCGCTGGCGGTGCTGAGCACACTCTTTGGCGTGACCATGTTCACCGCCACGCGCGAATTCCGTGAAACCGCCGTGCGCGCCATGCGCCACAGCCTGGAAGCCGACGAGGCCAATGAATCACTGGTGCGTGCGAAAGAAGCTGCCGAGTCGGCCAACATGGCCAAAAGCCAGTTCCTGGCGACCATGAGCCACGAAATCCGCACGCCGATGAATGGCGTGCTTGGCGCACTGGAACTGCTGCGCCAGACCGCGCTGGACCTGCGCCAGCGCCGCCTGGTGAAGACGGCAGCGGCGTCGGGCGAATCGCTGATGGACATCCTGAATGACGTGCTCGACCATTCCAAGATCGAAGCCGGCAAGCTGGTGCTGTCGCATTCGCCGATGTCGCTGCATTCGGTGGCGGCGTCGGCCACGGCGCTGTTCCGCGCCAACGCGGAAAGCCGTGGCCTCACCATCACGCTGCAGATGGGCGAGAACATGCCCGACGGCGTGGTGGGCGACGCGCCACGGCTGAAGCAGGTGCTGCTGAACCTGCTGGGCAATGGCGTCAAGTTCACTGAAAAAGGCGGCATCACGCTCCGGCTCACCACGCTGTCGCGCGACGAAGTGGCCGCGCGGGTGCGCTTTGAGGTGCAGGACACCGGCATCGGCATCCCTGTGCAGGCGCTGGAAACCGTGTTCCAGCCTTTCCTGCAGGTGGACAGCACGCGGTCGCGGCTGCGGGGCGGCACGGGCCTCGGCTTGGCCATCAGCCAGCGCATCATTGAAGCGATGGGCGGGCGCATCGAAATCAGCAGCCGGCTCGGTACCGGGTCGACGTTCTCGTTTTCGCTGTTCCTGCCGCTGGCGCCCCACGTGCCGCTGCCAGCGTATGAATCTGACTTTGGTCTGCTGCCCGAAGGCAGCACCATGACCGGCATCGTGCTGCTGGTGGAAGACAACGCCGTCAACCGCATGATCGGCTCCGAGATGCTCAAGTCATTTGGCGTTGACGTGATCGAAGCCGAAGACGGCGTGCAGGCGCTGGCCCTGCTGGAGCAACAGCGCGTGGACCTGGTGCTGATGGACATCCAGATGCCGGTGCTGGACGGTTATGCGGCCACGCGCCGGGCGCGTGAGCGCGAAACCAGGCTGCGCTTGCCCCGGGTGCCCATCGTGGCGCTGACGGCCAATGCCTTCGACGAAGACGCCGTGCAGGCCATTGCCGCCGGCATGGACGCCCACCTGGCCAAGCCCTATTCGCGCGAACAGCTGCGCGAGCTCGTCCGCCGCTGGTTGTAGGCGGGTGGGCGCTGGCTTACAACGCCAGCCGCTTGCCCTGCATCAGCAAGAGGCCCTCAAAAATGAGCGTCTCCACAGTCTCGAAAGGCAGGTCGGTGATGGGTGCCAGTTTCACTGCTGCGCCGCCAGTCATGAAGAGCATCGGCTCTGCGCCTGTGCGGGCCTGCAGCCGGCGCGCCTGACGCTCAATGGCGCCGGCGATGGCGTCGGCGCCGCCGCTCATCAGCGCGTCGCTGGTGTTGGTGGGAAAGTCCATCACCTCGCCAGTAGGCACTTTCAACCCTGCCGTGCCCTGTTCCAGCGCGCGCAGCATCAAGCCGAAGCCGGGCAGGATCAGCCCGCCAATGAAGCGGCCGCTGGCGTCCAGCGCGTCCACCGTGACGGCAGTGCCCACCATCACCACCAGCGCGGGGCGCGGCGGCGTGTTTTTCGCCGCCGCCGCCAGCACGCGCGACCGCGCGCCCGCCAGCGCCACCCAACGGTCGGCGCCCAGGCGGCTGGGGTGGTCGTAGCCGTTCGTCAGCCCGGCTTCATGGGAAGACGGCACGACCCAGTGGGGGTCGATGTCCCACAGCTCCATCTGCTCTTCCACCCGCCGGCGCACCGCGTCGCCAGCCACCACGCAGCCCAGCATGCTGGTGGGGGCCGACAGTTTCTGCCAGTCGCGGTCAGCCAGTTCGTCAATGGTTTCCAGGAACACCGCGCCCTGTTCCAGCAGCACCGCGCCGGTGTGCGGCGCAGCGTACAACGCCCATTTGAGACGTGTGTTGCCGATGTCGATTGCCAGGAAAGTCATGGTCGGGGGCAAGGCGGTGAGCGGGACGCCAGCGTAGCAGCGACGGCCACTGGCGCCGGGCTCGGATGCGGCGGGTAAACCATGACGCCACGGCTTGGTCCGGCGGCGGCCTGCACGAGGTGCAGCGCCACCCTGCGTGGCATGATTCTCATTTGACGTTCACGTAAACGTCAGTTGTTCAGTCACCCCGCAAGTCATCCCGCAAGTCGTCCCGCAACACAGCGAGTGCACCGCCATGACCGACCTGTCCGCTGAATTCAAGGCCCTGGCCACCTACAGGCCCAAGCACAAGGTGCGCTTCGTCACTGCGGCCAGCCTCTTCGACGGCCACGACGCGGCCATCAACATCATGCGGCGCATCCTGCAAGGCATGGGCGCCGAAGTGGTGCACCTGGGGCACAACCGGTCGGTGGAGGAGGTGGTGACGGCCGCACTGCAAGAAGACGTGCAGGGCATCGCCATCAGCAGCTACCAGGGCGGGCACGTCGAATACTTCAAGTACATGGTGGACTTGCTGAAGAGCCGCGGTGGCGCGCACATTCAGGTCTTTGGCGGTGGTGGCGGTGTCATCGTGCCGGCCGAGATCCGGGAACTGCAAGGTTATGGCGTCACCCGCATCTACAGCCCCGAAGACGGCCAGCGCATGGGCCTGCAAGGGATGATCGGCGAAATGGTGATGCGCGCTGACACCGACCTGTGCATGCACGCGCCCAAGGACGTGGCCGCTTTGCAAGGGCACAGCGACGCGGCTTGGCGCGCGCTGGCGCAAGCGCTCACGGCGCTTGAAAACGGCCAGGCCGATGCAGCGTTCAAGACCGCGCTCACTGCTGCGGCCGCGGTCAGCAAGATCCCCGTGCTGGGCATCACCGGAACCGGCGGCGCGGGCAAGAGCAGCCTCACCGACGAACTCATCCGCCGCCTGCGGCTGGACCAGGGCGACGCGCTGCGCATCGCCGTCATCAGCATCGACCCCAGCCGCCGCAAGAGCGGCGGCGCACTGCTGGGCGACCGCATCCGCATGAACGCCATCAGCCCTTGGTCGAACGGCCAGAGGGTTTTCATGCGGTCCCTGGCCACACGAGACTTCGGCAGCGAAATCAGCCAGGCCCTGCCCGATGTGCTGTGCGCCTGCAAGGCCGCGGGCTTCGACTTGATCGTCGTCGAGACCTCGGGCATCGGCCAGGGCGACGCGGCCATCGTGCCGCTGGTGGACGTGCCGCTGTACGTGATGACGCCCGAATTTGGCGCCGCCAGCCAGCTGGAAAAGATCGACATGCTCGACTTCGCCGAGTTCGTCGCCATCAACAAGTTCGACCGCAAGGGCGCGGCCGATGCGCTGCGCGACGTCGCCAAGCAGGTGCAGCGCAACCGGTCGGCCTGGCAGACGCCGACCGATCAGATGCCCGTGTTCGGCACCATGGCCAGCCGCTTCAATGACGACGGGGCCTCGGCGCTGTACCAGGCGCTGCTGCCGCGTCTGGCTGCACTGGGGCTGCCGGTGACGCAGGGCCGGCTGCCGGCCGTGAATACGCGCCACAGCACGCACCAGGTGCCCATCGTGCCGGGCGCGCGGGTGCGTTACCTGGCTGACATCGCCGACACGGTGCGGGGCTACAAACGCAACGCACGCCGGCAAAGTGCAGTCGCGCGCGAGGTCCAGCAGCTTCGGGCCACAGCCCGCATGCTGCAGACCGACAAGCCCGAACGCCACCGCGCGGTGGAAGCGGTGATGGACGTCGCCTCGCAGCGCGAAGCCTTGCTGGACCCGCAGGCGAAAAAGCTGCTGGCGATGTGGCCCGACATGCAAAAGGCCTACGCCGGCGACGAGTACGTGGTGAAGATCCGCGACCGCGAGATCCGCACCCAGCTGACCCACACCACGCTGTCGGGCAGCAAGATCCGCAAGGTGTCGCTGCCCACCTATGAATGCCATGGCGAGTTGCTGAAGTGGCTGATGCTGGACAACGTGCCCGGCAGCTTTCCGTACACCGCCGGCACCTTTGCCTTCAAACGCGAAGGCGAAGACCCGACGCGCATGTTTGCCGGTGAAGGCGATGCCTTCAGGACGAACCGGCGCTTCAAGATGGTCAGCGAAGGCCTGCCGGCCAAGCGCCTGAGCACGGCCTTCGACAGCGTCACGCTGTACGGCAACGACCCCGACCTGCGGCCCGACATCTACGGCAAGGTGGGCAATTCGGGCGTCAGCATCGCGACGCTGGACGACCTGAAGGTGCTGTACTCGGGGTTTGAGCTGACGAACCCCAGCACCAGTGTGAGCATGACCATCAACGGCCCCGCGCCGACGATCCTGGCGTTGTTCATGAACACCGCCATCGACCAGAACATCGACAAGTTCCGCGCCGACAACAAGCGTGAACCCACCGACGACGAAGCCGCCAAGGTGCGGGCGTGGACGCTGGCCAACGTGCGCGGCACCGTGCAGGCCGACATCCTGAAAGAAGACCAGGGCCAGAACACCTGCATCTTCAGCACCGAGTTTTCTCTCAAGGTCATGGGCGACATCGCGCAATGGTTCGTGCACCACGACGTGCGCAATTTCTACAGCGTCAGCATCAGCGGTTATCACATCGCCGAAGCCGGCGCCAACCCGATCAGCCAACTGGCCTTCACGCTCAGCAACGGCTTCACCTTTGTTGAAGCGTACCTGGCGCGCGGCATGCACATCGACGACTTCGCGCCCAACCTGAGCTTCTTCTTCAGCAACGGCATGGACCCGGAATACACCGTGCTGGGCCGCGTGGCGCGCCGCATCTGGGCGACGGCCCTGCGTGACCGTTATGGTGCCAATGAACGCAGCCAGAAACTGAAATACCACGTGCAGACCAGCGGCCGCAGCCTGCACGCGCAAGAGATCCAGTTCAACGACATCCGCACCACGCTGCAGGCGCTGATTGCGGTGTACGACAACTGCAATTCGCTGCACACGAATGCCTTCGACGAAGCCATCACCACGCCGACTGAGGACAGCGTGCGCCGCGCGATGGCGATCCAGATGATCATCAACCGCGAATGGGGCCTGGCCAAGAACGAGAACCCCAACCAGGGCGCTTTCGTCATCGACGAGTTGACCGAACTGGTGGAAGAAGCCGTGCTGGATGAATTTGAAAAGATCGCAGAACGCGGCGGTGTGCTGGGTGCCATGGAAACCGGCTATCAGCGCGGCAAGATCCAGGAAGAGAGCATGCACTACGAGATGCTCAAGCACACGGGCGAGTACCCCATCATCGGCGTCAACACCTTCCGCAATCCGCACGGCGACCCGGTGTCGGAAACCATCGAACTGGCGCGCAGCACCGACGAAGAAAAGCAGAGCCAGCTGCAGCGCCTGGCCGACTTTCAAAGCCGCCACGCCGCCGAGTCACCGGCTCAACTGCAGCGCCTGCAGCAGACCGTCATCGACAACGGCAACGTGTTTGAAGTGCTGATGGACGCCGTGCGTTGCTGCAGCCTGGGCCAGATCACGAACGCCCTGTTTGAGGTGGGCGGGCAGTACCGGCGCAGCATGTAGCAGCGACTGCCTGGCTCGCAAGTTCAGTGCAGCGTCAGCGCATCGGCTTGACGGCAGCGACCAGACGCCATTGGGTTGGTTTTTCCCGCCGCGCGGGTTGGCGTTGATTTCGCTGCTCGCCGCCAACCCGAAAACCGGCAGCGCGTCAGCGGCGCCCGGCGCGCTGAAGCCAGCCTAGCCTTCGGCGCGCAAGGGGCTGCGCAAAGGGCTGGCGACGGCGGCTGTCAGCTGCAGGCCGTCGGCATCGCGCAGCGCCATCATGCAAAATCCGACAGCTTGAGTGGCAAGCAGGACGCGGAGCGTGCATGGTTTACCGGTGGAACGTGGATGGAACGTCGCTCGAATTTCCGACGCCGTACACGGTTGAGAACCGGTTCCTCACACTGCGGGGTTATGCGCTGATCGCCCTGGCGTTGCTGATGTCTCTGATCATCGCTTTCGTCAGCGACGACAGCGCCAACCGACCGGCCGTGGTGCTGGAAGACTTGCCAGAACCTGCCAGCGCGCTGCCGCATGTGCTGGCCGCCCTTTTGATGGCGGCTTTGGGCGCGCTCAACCTGTGGCAGGCCCGGCGCCAGAGCGCGCTGAAGATGGTGCCGGGGCAACCGGCGTCGTTGATGTCCGAAGTGCCGCACGAAGCCACCGGCGCCAGCCCTGGCGCGCCGTGGTTGATGCAGGCGCTGACCCGGGGCGTGGCCACCGCGGCCGTGCCGGGCTCACCGTATGCGCGGCTGCTGCGCCGCCTGGGCAACGACTTGGCGACCGCGCCCAGCACGCTGCATGCCTGCATGCGCGTCCGCCTGGCGCACTTGCTGCTGTTGATCTGCGTGGCGCTGTTGCTGGGTGTGGCGGCGGTGGTGTGCACGGTTCTGGCCAAGCCGGTGGCGCTGGCGCTGGTGTCGGGCGTGGTGCTGCTGCTGCTGGCCACCGTCGCTGCGCGCCACGTGCTTCAACCGCTGCAGCCCGCGCTGGCGCCCTGGGCCGTGGCCGCGCTGGTGCTGCTGGGCTGCGCCGTCGCCGCGCCGCTGGCGTGGTTTGCCGCCGATCTGCCGGGTGCAGGCACCTGGCCGCGGCTGGCAATGCCGGCCGCAGCAGCCGCTCTGCTGGGCCTTTCGATGCTGTTTGAGCTGATGGCCCTGCTTGCCGCGCGCCGCCACATCATCGCGCCGCGGCCCGCGCGGCTGGTGCCGGAAGAGCTCACGGTCAGTTTCGACGCCGATCCGGCTGCGCTCTTCAACGAGATCGACCGTGAACTGCACCGCCGCTGGGCCGAAGGCATCCCCAGCCGCCGCTACAGCCGCCAGCCGCCCGTCGTCGACGCCAGTGCCGACGAAGGCCCGGTCGCTGCCTGCGTGCTTGAAGAATCGCAACCGCTGACCTCGGCGGATACCGGTGCGGCGCGCTCCCCCGTGGCGCCCTCGGTGCAGACCCGGTGGGTGTGGTTGCTGAACGCCCTGGGCCTGGCGGTGACGGTGACCGGCGGCCTGCTGCTGGCTTGGGCCGCGCGCGCGCACCTGCAGGATTCCACCGCATCGTGGTTGCCGTTCAGCCTGGGCGCGGTGTGCGTGCTGACCGGGGGTTATGCATTGCGAATCGGCCACCTGCTGTGGAGCCGCGTCGAGGTGGACTCGGCCATCACCTGGCTCGACTTGAAGGGCACTTTTGTGCGTGCCTCGGGTGCTGCCGCTGCCGCTGCCGCTGCCGTGCCGTCGCGTTCCCAGGGCGGCAGGCCGGTGGGCATCGAAGAGCTCACCGTCAAGGCCTGGGTGGTGCTGGCGCGTTCGGTGGTCTACGCCGCCGGGTCGCACGGCATTGGCAGCCGCACGCTGGTGGCTCTGGTGCAGGACAGCAAGGCGACTGCGGGCTGGACGGCCCTGGTGCAGGGCTTCGTGCGCAATGCGGCGCTTTCCGCCAGCGAAACGTCACCGGGCCTGCAGGAAGCTCGCGCCCGGGTCCGCCAACGCCGTGTGGCCGAGCCTGGCAACCTGCCAAAGCGGCCTGCACGCTTCTGCGCCGGCTGCGGCACGCCGCTGCTGGTGGGCGCGCGCTTCTGTCAGCACTGCGGCGGCTCGGTGGCCAGCGAGTGATGGCACCCGATGCCGAGCACGCATCCACCGCCCGGCGACAGCGCGGCGCTGCGCATGGCGCGCCGCGCGTGGCGGCTGCTGCACCAGGACGCGGCAGAGTCCATCGCCCTGGCAGACCGTGCCTTGGCTCGCGCCGTGGCCGCCCGCAGTGCGCAAGCCGAAGCCTGGGCGCGGCTGGTCCGCGGCTTTCACCAGCTGTACTTTTCCGCGCCCGCCGAAGCCGGCCAAGAGCTGGCCCAGGCCGAGCGCTGTTTTGAGATCAGCGGCGACCGTGTCGGCCAGATCCTGGCGGCCACCGGCCAGGGCCGCGCGCTGTGGCGCGGCGGGCAGTCGCAGCAGGCGCTGGACCTGCTGCTGACGCTGCGCGACGAAGGCCTGCAACTGCTCAAACACGAACAGCGCGGCGTCTTGCTCAACGCCATCGCCGGCTGCTATTCCAGCCAGGGCCGCAGCGAAGAAGCCTTCGCCTACATGTTTGAAGCACTGCGCGGCGCCGGCCCGGCGCGTGGCCACGGCTTTGACGCTGCGCTGCACTGCAACCTGTCGCACGAACTGCTGCAACTGGGTGATTGCGAAGAGGCGCTGGAACAGGTGGCCCGCGGCCTGGGGCGTTGCGAAGGCATGCGCAACGTCCGCCTGGAGAGTGTGCTGTGCATCAACCGCGTCGTCGGCCTGACCGAACTCGGCCGCGCGGCCGAGGCCTTGCCCGATGTGCAGCGCGTGGCGGCGATGCCCAGTGGCGCCGGCGCCGTCAATGGCCGCGGCGTGACCGCGCTGCACTTTGAAACGCTGGCCATTGCCGCATTGCGTGCCGGTGATGCAGTGCAGGGCGCCGCGCTGCTGGCGCGCGCAAGCACCACGGTGGGCCTGATGCTGCCCGACGAAAAGGTCGAGCTGGCGGTGGCCACCGCGTTGCTGGCGCAACTGCAAGGCGGCCCGAACGCTGAGTTGGCCGCGCTGGCTGCGCTGGCCCATGCCGCGCCCTGGGTCACACTGCCCGGCAGTGCGGCCTGCGCCGGCCTGCGCGCTGCGGCGATGCTGGAGCAGTTGGCGTCCGAACTGCAAGAAGCGCTGGGCGACAGCCCGGCCGCGCTGGCCGCGCTGCGGCGCTGGCAGGCCATCAACGCGCAGCGGGCGCGGCTGGCGTCGCGCGCCCGCTACCAGGCTGCGGTGCTGCAAACCGAACTGCTGAACCTGCAGCACAAGCTTGAAGAAAACGACGTCAAGCGCCGCGCCACCGAACGTGCACGCGCCGAGATGCTGCTTGCCAACCGCGCGCTGTCGCGCAAGATCGAAGAAGTGCAGGCGCTGCAGGCGGCCCTGCGCGAACAGGCCACCCAGGACGCACTGACGGGCCTCTTCAACCGCCGCCACTTGAACGACACGCTGCCCGCGATGCTGGCGTTGGCGCTGCGCGAACAACAGCCACTGGCTGCGGTGGTGATCGACCTCGACCACTTCAAGCTCACCAACGACAGCCATGGCCACCCCGCCGGCGACGGGTTGCTGGCGGCTTTTGGCCGCCTGCTGCGTGAACAGCTGCGTGGCAGCGACATCGCCTTCCGCTATGGCGGTGAAGAGTTCTGCCTCTTGATGCCGCACACCGCCGCGCCGGCGGCGCAGGCCAAGGTTGAACAGGTGCTGGCGGTCTGGCGGCAGCAGGTTTTTGAGCTGGACACCGGGCGCCTTTCAGGCATGAGTTTTTCTGCCGGTGTGGCCGACACCTTGCAAACCGCCCCGACGCCCGTGCAACTGCTGCGCGCTGCCGACGACCGCCTGCTGCAGGCCAAACGCGCCGGGCGCAACCGCGTGCTGGGCGCGCTACCCTAGCGGCCGTCGGAGCGAAGACCGAAGACCTAAGACCGAAGATTCAAAATCCAGAATCCAGAATCCAAGACCCCGGAGACAGCCATGCAAGACCTTTTCTCGCTCACCGGCCGCACGGCGCTCATCACCGGGGGCTCACGCGGCATCGGCCGCATGATCGCAGCCGGCTTCCTCAAGGCCGGCGCGCGTGTCTACATCTCGGCGCGCAAGGCGGCGGCGTGCGACACCACCGCCGACGAGCTGTGCGCGCTGGGGCCCTGTGTCTCGTTGCCGGCCGATGTCTCTACCGAAGCAGGCATGCGCGGCCTGGTGGCGGCCTATGCGGCGCGCGAACAGCACCTGGACATCCTCGTCAACAACGCGGGCGCAGCCTGGGGTGCGCCCTTTGATGAATTTCCGGAAAGCGGTTGGGACAAGGTGGTTGACCTCAACCTCAAGAGCCCCTTCTTCCTGACCCAGGCGCTGCACGGGCAGCTGTTGGCCGGCGCGGCGCGCGGCCACTGTGCCAAGGTGATCCACATCGCGTCGATCGACGGCGTGTCGGTCAACCCGCAGGAGACCTATTCCTACGCCGCCAGCAAGGCCGGCCTGATCCACCTGACGCGGCGCATGGCGCTGCGGTTGGCGCCTGAAGGCATTGTGGTCAGCGCCATTGCACCGGGCGCCTTCGCCAGCGACATGAACCGCAGCGCGCGCGACCAGGGCGACGAAGTGGCCAGGCACATCCCCGCCGGCCGCATTGGCGTCGATGACGACATGGCCGGTGCTGCGGTTTACCTCGCGTCGCGCGCTGGCGACTATGTGGTGGGCTCCACGCTGGTGGTGGACGGCGGCGTCACCTACGCGCGGGGTTGAAGAGGCATGACGATGCGCCCTGACAAGATCGACACCCTCAAGGCGTGGCACGGCCTGGTGCACAGCCGCGACGCCGCGGTGCTGCAAGACCTGCTGGCCGACGACGTGGTCTTCCATTCGCCGGTGGTGCACACGCCGCAGCGCGGCAAGGCGATCACGGCGCTGTACCTGAAGTGCGCACTGGACACACTGAACAATGCACACTTCCGCTATGAACGAGAGATCATCGGCGCGAACGACGCGGTGCTGGAGTTCGCGGCCGAAATCGATGGCATTCAGATCAATGGCGTTGACCTGATTCGCTGGCGCGAAGACGGCCGCATCATCGACTTCAAGGTCATGGTGCGGCCGCTGAAGGCCGTCAACGCCCTGCACCACGCCATGGGGCAGATGTTGCACACATTCAACGAAGGAAGCACACCATGACCCTGCCGACAACCTTGCCCTCCTACACCCAGTTTGAAACCGCAGCGCGCGAGCAGGGTTTTGATGAAGTGCTGGAACGCGTCTGGGGCCCGAACACGGAACTCCAGACCCACAGCCACAGCTTTGCCGTCAATGCGCTGGTGACGCAGGGCGACTTGTGGCTCAGCTGCGGCAGCACCACGCGGCACCTGCAGGCGGGTGACCGCTTTGAGCTGCAGCACGATGAACCGCATTCGGAACGCTACGGGCCGCAGGGTGCGGTGTTCTGGGTGGCGCGGCGCAACCGGGCTGCCGGCTCGGCTGCCCCAACGGCTGCCCCGCCGGCTGCCCAATAGCTCAGGCGAGCCGGCGCACCAACTGCGCGGCCAGCCGCGTGGCCGCCTCGTCCCAGCTTGTCGCGACGCCCAGCACACGCAGGTCCACCGTCTGCAGCCCTGCGTAGCCGCAAGGGTTGATGCGGGAGAAGGGTTCGAGGTCCATCGCCACGTTCAGCGCCATGCCGTGATAACTGCGGTGTTGGCTGACCTTGATGCCCAGCGCCGCGATCTTGCCCAGGCCCTTGAACGGGTCCATGGTTTGCGGCGCCAGCATGGCGTGGCCGAAAGGATCGTCCAGCTTCACATAGATGCCGGGTGCACCCGGCACGCGGTGGCCGGTGACGCCGTACCCAGCCAGGGTGTCGATCAGCGCGGCTTCGATGCGGAAGACGTATTCCTTGACGTAGATGCCCAGCCGCCGCAGGTCCACCAGCGGGTACGCCACCACCTGCCCCGGGCCGTGGTGCGTGACCTGGCCGCCGCGGTCGGTGCGCACGACGGGGATGCTGCCGGCGGCCAGCACATGCGCGTCCTGGCCGGCTACGCCTTGCGTGAACACGGTGTCGTGTTCGACCAGCCAGAGCTCGTCTTCGGTGTCAGCCGTGCGCGCTGCCGTGAAAGCGCGCATGGCGACTTCCACGTCGGCGTAAGGGCGGCGGGCCAGTGACAGTGTCTTCATGAAGGCCGCATGCAGCTGGCGCGAGGGTGGCTTTATCGGCAGGCGTTGGCCACCGTGTAGTCCACCACCTTGAGCTTGCCGCTGATGATGTCGGCCTTGGCGGCTTCCACGGCCTTGACCATCGCGGGCGGCACCAGCTTCGCGTTGTGTTCGTCCATGGCGACGTCCAGGCCGCCTTCTTTCAGGCCCAGCGCCGTGATGCCGGGCTTGACGCCCTTGAAGGCCTCATACACGGCCAGGTCGGTGCGCTTGACCATGCTTGTCAGCACGCTGCCAGGGTGCAGGTGGTTCTGGTTGCTGTCGACGCCGATGCTCAGTCTGCCGGCGTCCTTGGCCGCCTGCATGATTCCGAGGCCTGTGGTGCCGGCGGCGGCGAAGACGACGTCCACCCCCTGCGCCATCTGCGCCTTGGTGAGCTCGGCGCCGCGCGCCGGGTCGGTCCAGGCGGCGGGCGTGGTGCCGGTCATCGACGCGATCACGTCGACCTTCGGGTTGGCGTACTTTGCACCCTGCTCATAGCCGCATAAGAACTTGCGAACGAGTGGAATGTCCATGCCACCGACGAAGCCCACCTTGCCGCTCTTGCTGGCCATGGCGGCCATCACGCCGACCAGGAAGCTGCCTTCGTGTTCGCGGTAGACGAAGCTCTGCACATTGGGCAGCGGCACCACCATGTCGATGATGGCAAAGCGCTGGTTCGGAAAGTCCTTGGCCACCGCTTCGATGCTGCTGGCCTGCGGGAAACCGATGCCGACGACCGGGTTGGCGCCGCGCTCTGCAAAACGCCGCGCCGCCTGTTCACGCTGGGCCGCGTTCTGGACTTCAAATTCGAGGTAAGGCTTGCCACTCTCTTTCTTCCAGCGCTCGGCTCCCTGGTAGGCGGCCTGGTTGAAAGAGCGGTCGAACTTGCCACCGAGCTCGAAGATGATGGCGGGTTGGGCTTGGGCTCCGCATGCCCAGGCACCGAGCGCCGCCATCGCGACCAAGCGGACGCCGCGGAACCGGCTTTGCCGGGCCGCCAGCGTCGCCCCCCCGGGGGGGAGGCGTCCGAAGGACGCTTCGGGGGGGGTCAAAATATTGCTTTGAACTGGACCCCGACCGTGCGCGGCTCATTGATGAAGCCGGTGAGGTTGTTGAAATCGATGCCGCCGACGATGCGGATCTGGTCGGTGACGTTGCGCACGTAGGCGGCCACGTCGTACTTGCCGTTGCCCCAGATGTAGCCCAGGCGCAGGCCGCCTTCGGTCATCGCCTTGCCGGTGAATTCTTTCGACTCGTAGAGGAAGAAGTTGACCTTCGAGCGGTAGACCCAGTCGGTGTAGGCATACAGGTCTCCATTGCCGATGGGCTGGGTGTACTT
>JANMKK010000007.1:0-2144 GCA_031372005.1 Rubrivivax sp. | reverse complement strand
TGCCACCACGTCGGCGGCCACCGGCACCACGGGCAGCCCGACCGGCCTGACCTTCATCGACAACGGCGTGGCGCTGGGTTCACCCAGCACCGGCATCGTCGATCTCGGGCTGAACGGCGGCTTCACGAACGCGCGCGGCCTGAACAGCTATTCCGACCTCGGCGCGATGCCGAAATTCGCCGACATCGCGATCAGCGTCACGCCGTCGAGCCCGAACTTCCCGCGCACCGGCAGCGCCTCGTATGCGGTCAACGTGGCCAACAACGGGCCACAAAGCGCGAGCGGCAACTTCATCGTCACCTTCACCTTGCCCACCGGCGTGACGCTGGTCGGCGCCGGCCCGTTCGGCACCGGCTGGGCCTGCGTCGGTGGCCCGGCCGTGACCTGTACCAACACCACGGCGAGTCTGGTGGTCGGCGCGAGCCTGCCGACCCTGAGCGTGCCGGTGACGACCTCGGTGGCGGGTGGCACGAACAGTCTGAGCACGACCTTCTCGGTCGCTGACACGACCTTCGACACCAACACCGCGAACAACAGCACGACGGTGTTGACGAGCGTCGGATCAGCGACCATCGCCAAGACCTTTCTGACGAATCCAATGGCCAAGGGCGGCACCAGCACCCTTGTCTTCACGCTGACCAACCCGACCGCCAGCGCGTTCACCGGCGTCAGCTTCACCGACACCCTGCCCACCACACCCGGCGCGATGGTGGTGGCGGGCGTGCCCAACATCAGCACCAGCGGTTGCGGCGCGCCCACCTTTGCACCGGCGGCCGGCGCGGCCAGCCTGGCATTCTCAAACGGCAGCATCGCGGCCGGTGGCACCTGCACCGTGCGGGTCGACATCACCGCGCCAACCTCGGGCAGCTACGCCAACACCGCCAGCGGCGTGGTCACCACGCAAACCGGTGCCGCCGCCGGCGCGGCCAGCAACACCGCCACGCTGCTGGTGATGACGCCGCCGACGATTGCCAAGTCGTTCGCGCCCAGCCCGGTGATCCAGAACGGCCCGAGCGTGCTGACGATCACGCTGAGCAACCCTGCCGCCAACGGCAGCAACGCCATCACTGGCGCCACCTTCACCGACGTGTTTCCGACCACACCCGGCGCGATGACGCTGGCCGACTCGACGATCACGAACGGCTGCGGCGGTACCTTGAGCGATGCCGGCGGCGCGGCCCTGGCGGCCGGCAGCACGGCGGTCAAGCTGCTCGGTGGCACGGTGCCGGCGGGCGGCAGTTGCGTCATCACCGTCAACGTCAAGGCAGGCACGGCAGGCACCTACAACAACACCACCGGCGTGATCGGCAGCGCCAACGCGGGCAGCGGCGTGGCCAGCAACACCGCCAGCCTGGTGGTCAGCAGCGTGGTGGCACCGAGCATCGCGAAAGACTTTTCGCCAGCAACGATTGCGGTCGGCGCGACCTCGACGCTGACCTTCACGATCACGAACCCGAACCCGACCACCGCACTGACCGGCGTGGCCTTCGGCGACACCTTCCCAACCAGCCCTGGCGCGATGACGGTGGCCGCGACACCGGCGGCCAGCACCACAGGTTGTGGTGCGCCCACCTTTGCTCCGGCGGCGAACGCGACCTCGGTGGCGTTCTCGGGCGGCTCCATTGCCGGTGGCGGCACCTGCACGGTGAAGGTCAACATCACCGTCAACGCGGTCGGGGCTTACACCAACGTCAGCGGCGCCGTCAGCGCGACCGGGCCGAGCGCACTGACCGGCAATACCACCACCGCCGTGCTCTCCACGCTGGCGCCGCCGGTGGTCAGCAAGATTTTCAGCCCGTCGACCATCGGCACCGGCAGCACCTCGACGGTGACGATCACGATCTCGAACGCGAACGGCACACAGGCGATCACCGGCGTCGCGTTGACCGACGTGCTGCCCACCACGCCAGGCGCAATGCGGGTGGCTGCGGTGCCCAACGCATCGGTCAGCGGCTGCGGCGCGCCGACCTTCGCGCCGGTGGCCAACGCCGTCTCGGCCGCGTTCTCGAACGGCACGATTGCCGGTGGCGGCCTGTGCACGATCAAGTTCGATGTGACCGCGCCCGCGGCCGGCACTTACAGCAACACGACGGGCACCATAGCCACCGCCAACAGCAGCACCGGCGTGGCGACCAGCGCCAGCC
>JANMKK010000461.1:0-4830 GCA_031372005.1 Rubrivivax sp. | reverse complement strand
ACCATCGCGTCGCCCTACTGCATCTGGGTGCTCAAGCAGGCCAGCGACAAGCTGCCCTGGGAGCTGGACGAAGCCGCACGCATGGACGGCGCCACGCCGCTGCAGCTGTTCCGCCTGGTGTACGTGCCGCTGATGGTGCCCAGCCTGGTGGCGGTGGGCACCTATTCGCTGCTGCTGGCCTGGAACGAATACCTCTACGGCTTCTTGCTGCTGAGCAAGGAAACCGACCTCACGCTGGCGGTGGCCCTTGGCAATTTCCTGGGCGCCGACGATTCGCCCTGGGAGCTGCTGATGGCCACTGGCGTCATCTACGCGCTGCCGCCGGCAGCCATCTACTTCGCCTTCAAGCGCTACATGGTGTCTGGCCTCACGGCTGGCGCTGTGAAGAGCTAACCGACAAGAAACATGGCATCCGTCGCCTTCAAGCAAATCCACAAGGCCTACGGCAAGGTCAAGGTCCTGCACGGCCTGGAGTTCGACATTGCCGACGGCGAATTTGTCGTGCTCGTCGGCCCCAGCGGCTGCGGCAAGAGCACGCTGCTGCGCATGCTGGCGGGTCTGGAAGACATCAGCGGCGGCGAGATCCTGATCGACGGCAAGGTGGTCAATGACCTGGAAAGCAAGGACCGCGACATTGCCATGGTCTTCCAGAGTTATGCCCTGTACCCGCACATGACGGTGCGCGAAAACATGGGCTTCAGCCTGCGCTTGCGCAAGGCTGACAAGGGCACCACCGAAGAGCGTGTGGCCAAGGCGTCCAGCATCCTGAACCTGGACCCGCTGCTGGACCGCTTCCCGCGTGAACTGTCGGGCGGCCAGCGCCAGCGCGTGGCCATGGGGCGCGCCATCGTGCGTGACCCGAAGGTGTTTCTCTTTGACGAACCGCTGTCCAACCTGGACGCCAAGCTGCGCGTCGCCATGCGCGCCGAAATCAAGGCGCTGCACCAGCGGCTGAAGACCACCACCGTCTACGTCACGCACGACCAGATCGAAGCCATGACGATGGCCGACCGCATCGTCGTCATGCACGACGGCATCGTCGAGCAGATCGGCACGCCGCTGCAGCTCTTCGACCGCCCGGGCAACCTCTTCGTGGCGCAGTTCATCGGCAGCCCGTCGATGAACGTCTTTCGCGGTAACGCGCGCGGCGGCCCGATCAGCCACGTCGAAGCGTTGGGTGCGCGCTGGCCGGTGCTGCCTGGCACCTGCACAGAAGGCCAGGACGTGCACTACGGCATCCGCCCGACCGACCTGATGCTGGCGCCGCAAGGCGTGCCCGCACGGGTGGTGGTGGTGGAACCCACCGGCGCCGAAACCGATTTGTTGGTGCAGGTGGCTGACCAGAGCATCGTCGTCGTCATGCACGGCCGCACCACGGCACAGCCTGACGACACCGTGTACCTGGCGCTGGATGCCGACAAGGCGCACGTCTTCGACGTCGCCAGCGGCGCGCGCCTGGGCTGAGCCGCACCCGGGCCATGGCTGTGCACCTGCCAAGACGCATCGTCGTGATGGGCGTCAGCGGCTGCGGCAAGAGCACGGTGGCGCAGGCGCTTGCCGCACGCTTGCGCCTGCCGTTTGTCGAAGGCGACGGCCTGCACCCGCCGGCCAACGTGGCGGCCATGGCAGCGGGCTCGCCCCTGACCGACGAAGACCGCCATGGCTGGCTGCAGGCCGTGGCCCGCGTGCTGGTGCAGGCGGAATCGACCGGCGTCGTGGTGACCTGTTCCGCGCTCAAGCGCAGTTACCGCGACCAACTGCGCGCCAGTGCACCGGCGCTGCAATTTGTGCACCTCACGGGGCCACAGAGCCTGCTGGCCCAGCGCCTGCAGAATCGCACCGGGCACTACATGCCGGCGTCGTTGCTGCAAAGCCAGATCGACACCCTGGAGCCACCGGCCGCTGACGAAGGCGCGCTGGTGCAGAGCATCACGCAAACGCCCGACCGCATCGTCGATGCGCTCTGCCAACAACTGGAAGACATCCCTGCATGATCGACGCCACCACGTTTCGCCTGGACGGCCGGCTGGCCCTCGTCACCGGTTCGTCGGCCGGCATCGGCCTGGCACTGGCGCGCGGCCTCGGCCAGGCCGGCGCCACGCTGGTGTTGAACGGCCGTGACGCCCCGCGCCTGGCGGCTGCGCAGCAGCAGTTGCAGGCCGAAGGCCTGACGGTGCATGCCCGGGCTTTCGACGTCTGCGACGCGGCGGCCGTGGAAGCCGCAGTCGCCCAGGTCGAGAGCGACATCGGCGTTATTGACATCCTGATCAACAACGCCGGCTTGACGCGGCGCGCGCCCTTTCACGAGATGCCCGCTGCCGACTGGCAGACCATCCTGCACACCAATGTGCACAGCATCTTCGTGGTCGGCCAGATCGTCGCCCGACGCATGGTGTCGCGCGGCCGTGGCCGCATCATCAACACCTGTTCGGTGCAGAGCGAACTGGGCCGCCCGGGCACGGCCGCCTACGCCGCCAGCAAGGGCGCGGTGAAGATGCTGACCAAGGGCATGGCGATTGACCTGGGACCGCACGGCATCAACGTCAACGGCCTGGGGCCGGGCTACTTCAAGACCGAGCTCACCGCCCCCCTGGTGGCCGACCCGGCGTTCAACACCTGGCTGCTCAACCGCACTCCGGCCAAGCGCTGGGGCGATGTGGAAGAACTGGCCGGTGCGGCCGTCTTCCTGGCCTGCGATGCATCCACTTTCGTCAACGGCCACATCCTCTACGTGGATGGTGGCGTCACTGCAACCCTGTAGACCATGCACTTCACCAAAGTCACCTTGGAGACCGGCCCCGACGGCCGCGCGCGTTTCACCGAAGAACAGCTGCCGCTGACGGAAGGCCAACCGGCGGCACGCCTGTCGCCGCTGATGCCCAGCGCGGGACTGCAACTGCGCATGAGCCCGGTGGGTTTCCGCAGCGCATTCCACTGCACCGACAACCCGCAATGGCTCTTTGTGCTGAGCGGGCAGATGGAGATAGGCCTGCAAGGCGGCACCACGCGCCTCTTCGGCCCGGGGCAGCATTTCTACTCGGCCGACACGCTGCCTGCCGGCGCCACCTTCGACCCCGCCGTGCACGGCCACTGGAGCCGCCAGGTGGGCGACGAACCGCTCGTCACGGTCTTTGTCCGGGCATGAGCGCGCATGGCCGCCCCAAAGCGCTCATCCCGCAGCGCGCAGCGCGAAGGGTCGTCCAGTGAGCGCGCATGGCCGCCCCAAAGCGCTCATCCCGCAGCGCGCAGCGCGAAGGGTCGTCCAGTGAGCGCGCATGGCCGCCCCAAAGCGCTCATCCCGCAGCGCGCCGCGCGAAGGGTCGTCCAGTGACCAAGAACGCGCACGCCAACACCTTGGACCGTCTGGGTCAGGCCATCGTGGCTGGCCGCTACGCACCCGGCAGCGGCGTGCCGGCCGAACCCACGCTGTGTGAAGAATTCGGCGTCAGCCGCACGGTGGTGCGCGAAGCCGTCAAGTCGCTGGTGGCCAAGGGCCTGCTCACCACCGGGCCGAAGGTCGGCACGCGGGTGCAGCCCGAAGAGCAGTGGAACTGGTTTGACCCCGACGTGGTGGCTTGGCACAGCAAGGCCGGGTTGACGCGCGAATTCCTGCGTGACCTGCAGGAACTGCGCCGCGTGGTGGAACCCGCCGCCGTGCGGCTGGCGGCCGACCGGGCCACGCCGCATGACGTGGCGCAAATCGAGCTGGCTTACGCCGGCATGAAGGACGCCATCGACCATGGTGGCGACTACGTGCGGCACGATCTGGCCTTTCACCAGGGCCTGCTGCGCGCCTGCCAGAACCGCATGATGGTGCAGATGAGCAAGGCGCTGTCGGCGTTGCTGCGCACCAGCTTCGAGATCAGCACCACCAAACGCGACGGGCCTGCCCAGTCACTGCCGCTGCACCGCGCGGTGCTGGACGCGGTGATTGCGCGCGACCCCGCCCGCGCGGAGAAGGCCTGCCTGGTGCTGATCGATGGCGCGCAGGCCGACATCGAACTGGTGCTGGCATCGCGGCGCAAGCTGCCGTCGCTGAGCGCGCCGGCGGCGCGGTTGAAAGCGCGGTTGAAAGCGCGGTCGAAGGTGAGGTCAACAGCTATTCTTTGACCGACCCCGTGAGCCCCGAGACGTAGTACTCGACGAAAAACGAATACACGAAAGCCACCGGCAGCGAACCCAGCAGCGCGCCAGCCATCAGCGGGCCCCAGTGGTAGACATCACCTTCGACGAGCTCGGTCACCACGCCCACCGGCACGGTCTTGTTCTCGGAAGAGCTGATGAAGGTCAGCGCGTAAATGAATTCGTTCCAGCTCAGCGTGAAGGCGAAGATGCCGGCCGAGATGAGGCCCGGCACCGCCAGTGGCAGCACGATCTTGGTGAGGATCTGCCAGCGCGTGGCGCCGTCGATCAGTGCGCACTCTTCCAGCTCAAAAGGGATCGATCGGAAGTAGCCCATCAAGAGCCAGGTGCAGAACGGAATCAGGAAGGTGGGGTAGGTGAGGATCAGCGCCCACCGGGTGTCGAAGAGGCCAAGCTGGAAGACGATGGCCGCCAGCGGAATGAAGAGGATCGACGGCGGCACCAGGTAGGCCAGGAAGATCGATAAACCGACCTGCTTGGCACCACTGAAGCGCAGCCTCTCGATGGCATAGGCGGCCAGCACCGAAGCGGCCAGCGATGCCAGCGTGGACACCACCGACACCACGATGGTGTTCCACAGCCATTCCGGGTAGGCCGTGTCAAACAGCAGCTTGTGAAAGTGCGCCAGCGTGGGCTTGATGACCCAGAACGGGTTGCCGTCGCGCGACAACAGTTCGTTGTCGGGTT
>JANMKK010000278.1:0-13309 GCA_031372005.1 Rubrivivax sp. | reverse complement strand
ATCGTGGCGTGGGGCCAGGATTCAGCAAGTGCGGCGTGGGTGCTCATCGGGGCTGCAGTTTAAGCGTCGGCCTCAAGCTCACCCGTGTTGCAGACCCGCAGCTTCAGACTCCAAAGCGCGGCTGGCCTAATCGCAGCCGTGTTCCCATCGTGAGCGCCGATGCGGCACAAGCCGCAGAAGCCGCAAAAGCCGCAGAAACCGCAGAAACCGCAGAAACCGCAGAAACCGCAGAAACCGCAGAAACCAGCCGCCGCCGCAAGTGCCAGCAGCCCAAGGGCCGCGCGGTGACACCCGCCGCGCTGGCCGACGTGCGCACTTTGACGTGGAGCGCGAAGATGCTGATGGCAACTTGCCGCAGCCCGCCGCACTGACGGTGCGCGTGTTCGACGACCTGCCGTGCCAGATCGCCGGCGTGGCCTCACTCTTGCATCGCATGCCCGCATTGCCGGGTCGTGGCGTGCGGAACAACTCGGCCTGGACTGGTCGCACTACGGCGCCACACCCACTGACGGCGACGCCGCCGCCGGCCGTGTGCTTGAAAAAATGCGCCACCTCATGCCCACGCGCACGCCGACGAAGGCACCCCGCGCGGGGCGGTGTTTGTGGCCTTCTGCTGGTTTGAGCCAGCCATCAGCAAGCTCACCAATCCTGCGCTCGACCCGGTGGCGAAGACTCCGGAATTCAAATGCTGCGCGGTGAATATCGGCTCAGGTGGGGTGGTGCCGGACAGGGGGAGTTTTGGAGGTGGGCGAACGACGGGGGTGGGGTTGTGTGAGATGGGGCGGTGCTGCGGATGGTTTCAAGTGCCAAGCGCAGCACCCGGCCCACGCACCACCGGCTCAAGCACCCGGCTCAAGCACCCGGCCCAAGCACCCGGCCCAAGCACCCGGCGCGCTACCATCCCACGCAGTCGAACCAGCGGCCTGAATAGGCAATGTCAATCTCTTCTCAAGGCTGCAGGCGCACGCGCGCTGTGGATCCTGAAGTGGCAGCGTCTGCCGGGCGGCTGGTGGTGTGTTTCAGGCCACCGATGCACCGCCTGCACCCTGCCTTCCTCACCATGTGCCCCTTCCTGTTTCTGCTTGTCGTGGCGCTGCATTGCGCGCCCGCCACCGCCCAGCCCTTGCGTGTGCTGACCGCCGGCGCCTTCAAGCAAGTTGTCGTCAGCTGCGTCCCCGCTTTTGACGTCGCCCACGACCTGGCGCGTCCGCGCCAAGGGCATGCAGCCGCTGCCGTCGGCTGATCCCATCTGCTTTGCATCCCGGGAGCCTGCATGCCACGACCTGAACCCAACTCTGAGGGAAACCCCATGCCTGCGCTGCGCCCCATGACTGATCTGGAATTCAACACCTGGCTCGCCGACGCGGTGCCCGCTTATGCCGCTGACAAGGTGGCCTCGGGGCAGTGGGCGGCCGACGCGGCGCTGGCCTTGTCCCAGAAGGAACACGATCAACTGTTGCCGCAGGGCCTGCAGACGGAGGCGCATCATCTCTACAACGTCGTCGATGCTGGCGGCGCGGTCGTGGGTGTGTTGTGGTTTGCAGTGCGGACCAAGTTCAATGCCCGCATCGCCTACGTCTTCAACATCGATATCTGGCCCGTGCACCAGCGGCAGGGCCACGGCACGCGCGCCTTCCAGGCACTGGAAGGCGAAGTGCAAAGGCTGGGACTGACCGGCATGGCCTTGCATGTCTTTGGCCACAACACCGGTGCGCAAGCGCTGTATGCCAAGCTGGGTTTTCAGCCGACGAACATCAGCCTCTTCAAGGCCGTGGGCAAAATTGTCAGTTCACCCATTGGAAAGGAATAGTCATGGACCTGGGCATCAACGGCAAGTGGGCTCTCGTCTGTGCGGCCAGCAAGGGCCTGGGCAAGGGCTGTGCGCGGGCGCTGGTGCAAGAGGGTGTCAACGTCGTCATCACCGCGCGCGGTGATGAAGCGCTGCAGGCCACGGCCGCAGAACTGCGCTCGCTAGCGCCGGGCGTGCAGGTGGTGGCCGTGGCCGGCGACATCACGACTGTGGGCGGCCGCGCCGCCGCGCTGGCGGCCTGCCCGCAAGTGGACATCCTGGTCAACAACGCCGGCGGCCCGCCGCCCGGGGACTTTCGCGACTGGGACCGTGATGCGTGGATCAAGGCGCTGGACGCCAACATGCTGACACCCATCGAGCTGATCAAGTCCACGGTGGACGGCATGGCCGCGCGCGGCTTCGGGCGCGTGGTCAACATCACATCGGCCGCAGTGAAGGCACCCATCGACACCCTGGGCTTGAGCAACGGCGCACGGTCGGGGTTGACGGGTTTCATCGCCGGCCTGGCACGGCAGCCCAGGCTGGCATCCAGGAACGTCACGCTCAACAGCCTGATGCCGGGGCCTTTTGACACCGACCGCCTGCGTGGCACGGCAGCAGGTGCCGCGGCCAAGGCCGGCAAGAGCATTGAAGCGCTGCTGGATGAAAGGCGCCTGCTGAACCCGACGCGCCGCTTCGGCAGCGCCGAAGAATTTGGCGCCTGGTGCGCCTTCCTGTGCAGCATGCATGCGGGTTACGTCACCGGGCAGAACTTGCTGCTGGACGGTGGGGCCTACCCGGGCACATTCTGAGCGGTTTTTTGCGCGGGTTCTGAGCGGGTTTTGAGCGGCTCCTGAGCGGCCCTGCGCACTGTCCAGGCGCGTTCTGCTCGTCCTCAGTCCCCGTCCGCTTCAGCCGCCAGGGCCGCCACGGCCACACCAGGCCGCACGCCGCGCGGGTCGTGCCTGGCGATGTCGGAGCCCACCGCACGCTTGAGTTTGCGCACCGCGCCTTCAATGGCCTGGTGGGCGTTGCCGGCGTTGTGCTTGACGACGATGGCGTCCTGGCCCACAAGCCGGGCTTCCAAAGTGCAGTGGATGCCGTCGTCGCTGGACTTTGCCTGGCTGTGGATGTGGGACAGGTGCGCCTCGACCCGTGTAACTCGTTCACCAAAGCGCGTCATTGCGGTTTGGACGACCCGCTTGAGGTGGTCAGCCATCAACTGGCTGCTGTCGGTGTGGGGGTCTGCATGGAGCAGGATTTGCATGGGGTCCTTGGGGGAAGGGGAAGCGAAAGAGCCCTCAGACTGCGCCCTGCCACCTCGCATGTCCGTGCTTTGCCGCACGGAGGCGCACGAGAAACGCACCAAGACAGCAGCCGCCCGCTCTTCACCACCAGTGGCGGGCGACAGGATCGGCACCGAGGGCCGGCCGACCACGGCGTTGCCCGCCCACAGCAAGGGCGGCAGCATCATCAGGAGGGTCTGGCGGGGTGTCAGTTTCGGGGCGCAAATTTCACGTCGCCCGACTGCGTCACCCGGTCATGTCACCCGGTCATCTCACCCGGTCATGTTGCTAAAAGGTGGCCGCAGTTCCAGCACTGCTCAAAGGGCCCGTCGATGACTTCCTGGCAGCCCGGGCAGGCCCAGCGTCGGTGCGGCGCGTGCTGCCAGTCGTGCAGCAGCGCCTTGGCGCGGCCGTGCTGTTCGGCGTCTTGCACCCACACTTCGGGCAAGCTCTGGTCCATGGGAATCTCGCCCGCAATGCCGCTGGCATAGGCCCGCTGCACCGTGGCGCCAATGCCCACGCCTACCAGCATGTCTGCCCACAGCGTGGCGATGGCGAGGTTGGGGGCTTGCAACAGTTTTTTCATGCGCTTGGAATGCCTTGGCAGCCAAATGGATTGTCAGGTCCGAAGACGGCCGCCGCGACAGGCGTTAACCTCACTGCATCACCAACCCCTTCAACAATATCCAGGTCGTGCCCATGTCCATCGCCATCCAAGTGGCTGCCTTTGGCGGCCCAGAAAACCTGCAACGGGTAGAGGTCCAGGTGGGTGAGCCCGCCGCGGGCGAAATCCGAATCCGCCACCACGCCTGCGGGCTGAATTACATCGACGTGTACCAGCGCACGGGCCTCTACCCGAACCCGCTGCCGCTGATGCTGGGCATGGAAGGCGCGGGCATCATCGAAGCCGTCGGTGCCGGGGTCTCGCACCTGCAAGTTGGCGACCGCGCCGCCTACGCCAGCAACCCGCCGGGCAGCTACAGCGACGTGCGTGTGATGCCGGCCAGGAACGTCGTCAAGCTGCCCGACGGCATCGCTTTCGACACTGCGGCCGGCATGATGCTGAAGGGCCTGACAGCGCAGTACCTGCTGAAGCGCACGCTGCCCGTGCAAGGGCTGCAAGCCGGCGACTACGTGCTGTTCCACGCTGCCGCCGGGGGTGTCGGCCTGATCGCCTGCCAGTGGGCCAAGGCGCTGGGCTTGCAACTGATCGGCACCGCAGGCAGCGCAGCCAAGTGCGAACTGGCGCGCGCGCATGGCGCGGCCCACGTCATCGACTACGCCAAGGAGGACTTCGTCGCGCGGGTGAAGGACATCACCGGCGGTCGCGGCGTCAAGGTGGTCTATGACTCGGTGGGCAAGGACACCTTCGACCGCAGCCTGGACTGCCTGCAGCCCTTTGGCCTGATGGCCAGCTTTGGCAATGCGTCGGGTCCGGTGCCGCCTTTTGCGCCCGGCATCCTGGGTGCCAAGGGCTCGCTCTACGTGACGCGGCAGACGCTCTTCACGCACATCGCCACCCGCGAAGCGACGCAGCAGATGGCTGACGATCTCTTCGCCGTGGTGGGCAGCGGTGCGGTGAAGATCCGCATCGACCAGCGCTATGCCCTGACTGACGTGGCGCAGGCGCACCGCGACCTGGAAGCGCGCAAGACGACGGGGTCAACGGTGTTGATGCCGTGAATGAAAAAGGGGCCCGGTGTCTGCACACCGGGCCCCTCTGCTGGATGGCGTTGAGCGCTATTTCGGCCCGCTGAATTTGTAGTCGGTCTTGGCTTTAGCGCGCAGATCGTCCTGGAAGGTCTGCATCTTGACCTGCTCCAGGCGCTGCTTGAGTTGCGCCTTCACGTCTTCAAAGCTCGGGAACGTGGCGTCGCGGGTGTCGTCCAGGCGGATGATGTGGTATCCGAACTGCGTCTTCACCGGCACCTCGGTCATCTCACCCTTTTTCAGCTTGGCCAGGGCTTCGCCAAATTCAGGCACATAGCTGTCGGCCTTGGCAAAGTCCAGGTCGCCGCCGTTGGCGCCGGAGCCCGGGTCCTTGCTGAGCTTCTTGGCCAGTTCGTCAAACTTGGCGCCGCCCTTGATCTGCACGATCAGCGCCTTGGCCTCGTCTTCTTTTTCCACCAGGATATGGCGGGCGCGGTATTCAACGCCAGTGGCCTGGGCGCGGAACTTGTCGTACTCGGCCTTGGCGGCTTCGTCGGTGACGGGGTTCTTCTTCTTGTAGTCCTCGAACAGTTCGCGGATCAGGATGCTCTGGCGCGCCAATTCCATCTGTGCGCGGAAGTCGGCACCGGCGCCAATGCCGCGCTTTTCGGCTTCTTGCGCAAAGATCTCGCGCAGCACGACCTGGTCGCGCGCCTGCTGTTGCACCTCGGGTGTGACCTGCTGGCCACCGCGCTGGGCTTGCGCGATCAGCGTGTCAAGCCGGCTCTTGGGCACGGGCTTGCCGTTGACGAGGGCGATGTTCTGCGCCGTGGCGGCCAGCGGCAACATCAGCGCAAGCAGGGCCGCGCGCGCGGCAAGGGTCTTCAGCTTCATGGGCAAGGGGGCTTTCAAGGAGGGTGCGGGGGCAACGGCCCGTGCGGATGGCACGGCGCTGAAGCAGCGCGGGACAGAGCGAAACGGCTTTCAGGTTTCGTCGGGCGCCTGGGCCACGATGGCCAGGGCATGGACGCCCTGTTCAGCCAAAGAACCCAAGGAATCATACACAAGCCGGTGCCGCGCCACGCGGCTCAGGCCGTCAAAGCGGCTGCTGCGGATACGCACCGTGAAGTGCCGCCCTTCACGCGCACCGGCATGGCCGGCGTGCAGGTGGCTGTCGTCTTGCACGTCGATCTGCGAGGGCGCCAGCGCCGCTTGCAGACGGGTCTGGATGTCGTCGGCAGTCATGTGTTCTCGGCCTTGTCTTCAGGCTTGAAAGCGGGTTTGAAGTCTATGGCTGCTGAGTTGATGCAGAAGCGCTCGCCGGTTGGTTCCGGCCCGTCTTCAAAGACGTGGCCCAAGTGGCTGCCGCAGCGGTTGCAGCGCACTTCCACGCGCACCATGCCGTGGGCGGTGTCGCGCACGCGCTCAACGACTTCGCTGTTGATCGGCTCCCAGTAACTGGGCCAGCCGCAATGGGCGTCAAATTTGGTGGTGCTTTCAAACAAGGGGGTGCCGCAGCCCACGCAGAGGTACTTGCCGTCGGCAAAGTGGTCCCAGTACTGGCCGCTGAAGGGCCTTTCGGTGGCAGCATGGCGGGCCACTTCGTACTGTTCAGGGGCCAGCTGGGCGCGCCATTCAGCGTCGCTCTTCTTGACCGGATAACGCGGGTCGTCGTGGTCGTGGGGGGCGGTCATGGTGAGCAGGATCGGTGCAACAAAACCATATTGTCGCGGCACCACGCCAGGCCGTTGGGACTGGGGTCATGCGCTGGCGTCGTGCAAACCCGCAGCTGAAGGGCAAGGTCTTGGGCAGGGTTCACCCGCACCTGCCTCCCGGTTGTCTCGCCAGCGACAACCGCTTCGGGGTAGTCCCCAAGCGCAAAGGCCATGCTCTTCCGCTACCTTCTCACGGTTACTTTCATGCTCTAACGGAGAAAGACAAAATGCAATTCACTCACCGCTTGTTTGGTGTGACGGTGGCGGCATCAGCTGCCCTGGTGTCCGGCGTTGTCTTCGCGCAGGCGGGGCAGACGGTCAAGATCGCCTTCATCGACCCGCTGTCAGGCCCGTTTGCCAACGTCGGCCAGAACCAGCTCAAGAGCTGGCAGTTCATCGCCGAAGAGTTCAACAAGAAAAACGCGGCCGGGGTGAAGTTCGAATTTGTGTCCTTCGACAACAAGGGCTCGCCCCAGGAAAGCCTGAACAGCCTGAAGGCTGCCATCGACCAGGGCATCCGCTTCGTGGTCCAGGGCAATGGGTCGGGCGCCGCGCTGGCCATCTCGGACGCCGTTTCCAAGCACAACGAACGCAACCCCGGCAAGGAGGTGGTGTACCTGAACTACGCGGCGGTCGACCCCGATCTGACCAACAGCCGCTGCTCGTTCTGGCACTTCCGCCTTGACGCCGACACCTCCATGAAGATGGAAGGCCTGACGAGCTTCATGAAGGACCAGCCCGACGTCAAGAAGGTCTACGTCATCGGCCAGAACTACTCGCACGGCGTGCAGGTTGAAAAGTATTTCCGCGAGGGCATCGCCCGCAAGCGGCCCGACGTGCAGGTCGTCGGCTCGGACCTTCACCCGATCGGCCAGGTCAAGGATTTCGCGCCCTACGTGGCCAAGATCAAGGCCAGTGGCGCCGATTCCATCGTCACCGGCAACTGGGGCCAGGATCTGACGCTGCTGGTGAAGGCCGCCAAAGACGCCGGCCTGAACGCCAACTTCTACACCTACTACGCCGTGACCAGCGGCGTGCCGACGGCCATGGCTGCAGGCTTGGGCGGCAAGGTGCGGGTGGTGGCCATCGGGCACAACGCGCTGCCGGGCACTGCGGCGCGGCTGCAGGACGAATACAAGGCCAAGTTCAACGACGACTGGTACACACTGCAGACGTACACGGGCCTGGCCCTGCTGTCGGCGGGCATGGCCAAAGCCAAGACCACCGAGCCGGTGGCGGTGGCCAAGGCGATGAGCGGCATCCGCTTCCAGGGCCTGACGGGTGAGCTGGAGATGCGCAAGACCGACCACCAGCTGCAGCAGCCGCTGTTCATCACCGAATGGCGCAAGGCCGACGCCAAGAACAAATACAGCGTCGAGAACACCGGGTTCAACTTCCAGGAAGTGCGCGCGATGCCGTCGTACGTGTCGAGCACGCCGACCTCGTGCCAGATGAAGCAGCCTTCCTGATCAAGGGCTGAAGGCGCAGGGCAGCGCGGCTGCCGGTTTCACCGGCGCCGCGCTGTTTTCACGTTCCGAAGCCTAGCCACTGACGCACTCCCCCGATGGACGTTTCCTACTTTCTGATCTCGCTGCTCAACGGCATGTCGGTCGGCCTGCTGCTGTTCATGCTGGCATCTGGGCTAACGCTTATCTTCAGCATGATGGGGGTGCTGAACTTTGCCCACGCCAGCTTCTACATGGTGGGCGCGTACATGGCCTACACCATCACGCAGGCGGTGGGCTTCTGGTGGGGGATCGTGCTGGCGCCGCCCATCGTCGGCCTGATGGGCGCGGCCTTCGAGCGTTATGCGCTGCGTCGGGTTCACAAGTTCGGGCACGTGCCCGAATTGCTCATCACCTTTGGCCTGAGCTACCTGATCCTGGAACTGGTGGGTCTGATCTGGGGCCGCCAGGCGCTGAACTTTCAGCCGCCCGAATCGCTGCAAGGGCCGCTCTTCACGGTGGTGCAGCTGCCCGAGGCGCTGCAGTTTGCGTGGGGGTCGCCGCCCGAGGCCTGCAAGACTGTGGCTGGCGCCATCTGCACGCAGTTTCCGTCCTTCCGCGCCTTCAGCATGGGCGTGGCGGTGCTGATGCTGGTGGCGGTGTGGTTGCTGCTCACGCGCACGCGCATCGGCCTTGTCATCCAGGCGTCGCTGACGCACCCCGACGCAGTCGAGTCCCTGGGCCACAACGTGCCGCGGGTCTTCATGCTGGTGTTTGGTGGCGGCACCGCGCTGGCCGCGCTGGCCGGTGTGATTGGCGGCGCCTTGCGCGTGACCGAACCGAGCATGGCGCTGGCCGTGGGGGCGGTGGTGTTTGCCGTCATCGTCATCGGCGGCATGGGGTCGCTGGCGGGTGCTTTTGTGGCCAGCCTGGCGCTGGGTGTGATCGACAGTTTTGCGGTCGGCAGCGACAGTTCGCTGGCGGATATCTTCAAGCTCATCGGCATGAGCATCACGCCCGACACCTTCGGCTTCGTGGTCTGGAGCGTGAAGATGAGCCAGGTGGCGGCGATCCTGCCGTACCTGTTTCTGGTGCTGATCCTGATCTTCAGGCCCAAGGGCCTCTTTGGCACGCGGGAGGGCTGATGGACAACGCAATGACTGCCCGCGCCGCTGTCGCCGCCCGCGGGGAAAAATTGAAAACCTACAACCTCGGCCGTTGGGCCGTGTGGGGCGGCTACGCGCTGGTGATGCTGGCCGCACCGCTGCTGTGGAAAAGCAGCCTGTCGCTGACCATGCTGTCGCAGATGGGCATTGCCATCATCGCCTGCCTGGCATTCAACATGTTGCTGGGGCAGGGCGGCATGCTCAGCTTTGGCCATGCGGTCTATTCTGGGCTGGGTTCCTTCTTCGCCATCCACACGCTGAACCTGGCCAGCAAAGGGCAGATCACGGTGCCGGTGAGCCTGGTGCCCCTGGTCGCGGGTGGCTTCGGTGCGCTTTTTGCGGTGCTGCTGGGGTACGTCACCACCAAGAAGGCCGGCACCCCCTTCGCGATGATCACGCTGGGTGTGGGCGAGCTGGTGGCGGCCATGGCGCTGATGTTCCCGGGCTTCTTCGGCGGCGAAGGCGGCATCACCGGCAACCGGGTGCAGGGCCAGGGCTTCCTGGGCATTACCTTCGGGCCGCAGATTCAGCTGTATTACCTGATTGCGATCTACACCTTCATCAGCACGGCGCTGATGTTTGCCTTCACGCGCACGCCGCTGGGCCGCATGCTCAACGCCGTGCGCGACAACCCTGAACGCGTGGAATTCATCGGCTACAACACCCAGTTCGTGCGCTACTTCGCCTTCATTGCCAGCGGCTTTTTCATGGGCATCGCCGGCGGCCTGGCGGCGTTGAACTTCGAGATCGTGACCGCCGAAGTGGTGGGCGCCACACGGTCTGGCGCGTACCTGCTGTTCACCTTCCTGGGCGGCGCGGTGTTCTTCTTCGGGCCGATCATCGGTGCGGTGCTGCTGGTGCTGGCGCTGGTGCTGCTGTCGGAATTGACGCAGGCCTGGTTGCTGTACCTGGGGCTCGTGTTCACCTTCATGGTGATGTATGCGCCCGGTGGCATCAGCAGCCTCATCATGATGAACCTGCGGGTGGCCTCTTTCGGCAAGCTGCGGCCCCTGGTCGGCTCTTACCTGGCGCTGGCCGGCACGGCGGCCACCGCGTTGCTGGGCGCGGCGGTGATGATCGAGATGCTCTACCACCTGCAGCTGAACGAAGCGCTGGGCCCGGTGATGAAGTTCATGGGCGCGTCACTGAATGCCAAGGGCTTCGACACCTGGTTTGGCGCCGGTTTCGTGATGCTGGTGGGTCTGGCGATGTTCGAGCTGGCGCGGCGCCAGTTTGTCAAGGAGTGGGGCCGCACGCAGGAAGAGATCGAGCGCGTGATCAAGCAGCGCGAGGCAGCCCAGTGAGCACGACCGGCAACACGCAGGAATTTGCCCTGGAGCTGCGCGACGTGCGCAAGAGCTTCGGCAAGACCGAGATCATCCGTGGCGCCAACCTGCAGGTGCGGCCGGGTGAACGGGTGGCCGTCATCGGCCCCAACGGCGCGGGCAAGAGCACGCTCTTCAACCTGATCAGCGGCCGCTTTGGCAGCACGTCGGGTGACATCCTGCTGTTTGGCGCAAAGCTGGACGGCCTGAAGCCCTATGAGATCAACCGCAAGGGACTGGCGCGCAGCTTCCAGGTCAGCAATCTCTTCACGCGGCTGAGCGTGTTTGAGAACCTGCGCTGCGCGGTGCTCTGGAGCCTGAACTACAAATATTCCTTCTGGCGCTTTCTGGCCGACGCGAAAGACGCGAATGCCCGGGCCGAAGAAGTCATGCACATGATCAAGCTCGACAAGCGCCGCGACGTGCTGTCGATGAATCTGACCTACGCCGAACAGCGCGCGCTGGAGATTGGCATCACCATCGCAGGCGGCGCCAGCGTGATCCTGCTCGACGAGCCCACGGCGGGCATGAGCCGCAGCGAGACCGCGCGTTTCGTCAACCTCATCCGCGACATCACGGTCGGCAAGACGCTTCTGACCGTGGAGCACGACATGGGCGTTGTCTTCGGTCTGGCGGACAAGATTGCGGTGCTGGTGTATGGCGAAGTGATCGCCTTCGACACGCCTGAAAAAGTGCGCGCGAATGACCGGGTGAAGGAGGCTTACCTGGGCTCTGTCCTGGCCGACGCACAAGTCGCTGAGGCAGGGCATTGAGATGTTGACGCTGCAAGAAGTCCACGCCTACTACGGCAAGAGCCACGTTCTGCACGGTGTCAACTTCGACGTGAAGGGCGGCGAGATCGTGGCCCTGCTGGGCCGCAACGGATCGGGCCGCAGCACCACCGTCAAGGCCATCATGGGCCTGGTGCACTGCGCGGGTTCGGTGCAGTTCAAGGGCCAGGAAGTGCTGGGCCAGAAGGCCTTCGAGATCGCCCACGCCGGCATCGGCTACGTGCCCGAAAACCGCGACATCTTCCCCACGCTGACGGTGCAGCAGAACCTGCTGCTGGGGCAGAAGGGTGGGAAGAAAAAGGGCCAGGCCAGCCAGCGCTGGTCCTTCGACGACATGTACAACATGTTCCCGCGGCTGAAGGAACGCCAGCACACCGAAGCCGGTGTGCTGAGCGGCGGTGAACAGCAGATGCTCACACTCTGCCGCACATTGATGGGCGAGCCTGAACTCATCATGATCGACGAGCCCACCGAAGGCCTGGCGCCGAAGATCGTCGAGCTGGTGGCCGGATACCTGCGCGAACTGAAGCGCCGTGGCATCAGCGTGCTGCTGGTGGAGCAGAAGCTGACGATTGCGCTGGAGGTGGCAGACCGCTGCCTGGTGATGGGCCACGGCCAGATCGTCTTCGAAGGCACGCCGGCAGAGCTGCGCGCGAATGCCTATATTCGCAAGGAATGGCTGGAAGTCTGATGGCCTTGGCCAACCTCACCGCCCTTGCGACCGCTGAGCGGTGATGTCACCGCAGGGACAACGACCCCTCTGGCTGGCGCCCTAAAATCGAACGAGTGTTCTTTTCCTCCCGCTTCCCCCCCCGATCTCACCCCGACCCAAGGAGACGCCATGGGCGCCAAGTACGAAGTTCGCGGACATGTTGCCGTCATCACGCTGGACAACCCGCCGGTCAACGGCCTGGGTTATGACACCCGAACCGGCATTGCGTCGGGCGTCAGTCAGGCGATGGCCGACCCAGCCGTCGTCGCTGTGGTCATCACGGGTGGCGGCAGGGCCTTTTCGGGCGGTGCCGACATCAAGGAATTCGGCAACCCAAAGGCGGGTGCAGAGCCCAGCCTGCTGAGCCTGATCAAGCTGCTTGAAGACTGCCAAAAGCCGGTGGTGGCCGCCATCAACGGCGTCTGCATGGGCGGCGGGCTTGAGCTCGCGCTGGGCTGCCACTACCGCCTGGCCGCGCCGGGTGTGGACGTGGCGCTGCCGGAGGTGAAGATCGGTCTCATTCCCGGCGCCGGTGGCACGCAGCGGTTGCCACGCGTGCTGGGCGTGGAGACGGCGCTGAACCTCATCGTCAGCGGCGACGCGGTGAAGAGCGATTTGCTGGCCTCGTTGCCTGGACAGAAACTGTTTGACCAGATCGTGTCTGAAGACCTGGTGGGTGCGGCCTGCGCCTTTGCCGGCGTCAAGGCCGCCGAGCACACCGCCACTGGGGTGTCGCTGCCGCGCGTGCGTGACCTGAAGGCGCGCCACGACAACGCCGACGCCTACTTCGGCTTTGCACGCAACATGGTCAAAGGCATGGCCAAGAACTTCCCGGCGCCGGCCAAGTGCGTGGACGCGGTGCAAGCCAGCGTGAAGATGAAGTTCGACGCTGGCATGGCCGTCGAGCGCGACATCTTCCTGGCACTGATGCTCACGCCCGAATGCAAGGCGCTGCGCCATGCCTTCTTTGGTGAACGCGCCTCAGCCAAGATCCCCGACGTGCCTGAAGACACGCCAAAACGTGAAGTCAAGCAAGTGGCCGTCATTGGCGCCGGCACCATGGGCGGCGGCATCAGCATGAACTTTCTCAACGCCGGCATCCCCGTCGTCATGCTGGAAATGAAGCAGGACGCGCTGGACCGCGGAGTGGCCACCATCCGCAAGAACTACGACAGCCAGGTCAAGCGCGGCAAGCTGACGCTCGAAAAGCTGAATGCCCGCATGGCGCTGCTCACCACCACGCTGAACTACGCCGACATCGGGCAGGCCGACATGGTCATTGAAGCGGTGTTTGAAGAGATGGGCGTGAAGGAAAAGGTCTTCAAGACGCTGGACGAAGTCATGAAGCCCGGCGCCATTCTGGCCAGCAACACCAGCACGCTGGACTTGAACCAAATTGCCAGCTTCACCAAACGCCCGCAGGACGTGAT
>JANMKK010000229.1:0-7105 GCA_031372005.1 Rubrivivax sp. | reverse complement strand
ACTTCGTGGCGGCGGTGCGCGAAACCTTTGAAGAAGTGGGTCTGCTGCTGGCGCGCCGGGTTGACGGCACCGACATCGATCTGCCCGCGCTGCAGCCGTGGCGCGCGCGGCTGCAGCAGGGCACGGCCAGCGCCGCCGACTTCTGCCGCGCCACAGGCCTGACGCTCGACGTGAGCGGCCTCGTTTACTGCAGCCACTGGCTCACCCCGCCAGGCTCACCCAAGCGTTTCGACACGCGCTTCTTCATGGCCCTGGCGCCGCAACGCCAGCAGGCTGTGGCTGACGGCGGAGAAGCGCAGGAGCTGATGTGGATCACCCCCGCGCAAGCCCTGGCGCCAGACCGCGGCCTGAAGCTGCTGCCAGTGACGCAGCGCACCCTGCAAGACCTGGCGCGCCACGCCACGGCGGCCAGCGCGTTGCAGGCGGCGCGTGACTTGAAGCAGGTGCCGCTGATCATGCCGCGCCGTGCCGTCGGTCCACGCGGCCCGCGCGTCGTGCTGCCGCATGAACGGGCCTATGCAGAAGTCGCGCGGCTGGATCCGCAAGGCCGGGGCGACGTGCATGCCGACCTGCTGCCGGGCCGCGCCGTGCGGCTGTCGCCGCACACCGTGCGCATCACCGCACCCAACCCGGGGCCGATGACCGGGCCGGGCACCAACACCTACCTGGTGGGTGCTGGCGACAGCTGGACGGCCATCGACCCCGGCCCGCTGAGTGAGCCGCACCTGCAGGCCATCCTGGCGGCCCTGGCTGCGGTGTCTGGGGGGCTGCCGGGCCGGCTGACGCAGGTGCTGGTGACGCACACGCACAAAGACCATTCGCCGGGTGCCGTCGCGCTGTCCGCCGCCACCGGCGCGCCAGTTTTTGGCCGGACGGCTGCGCATCCGGAATGGCAGGACAACAGCTTTGCGCCGCAGCGCGAACTGCGGGATGGTGAGCGCCTGCCGCTGGCCGACGGCGTCACGCTGCGCGTCATCCACACCCCCGGCCATGCGTCCAACCACCTGTGCTATCTGCTGGAAGAAGAGCGCACGCTTTTCACGGGCGACCATGTGATGCAGGGCTCCACGGTGGTCATCAACCCGCCCGACGGCGACATGGCGGCCTACCTGAATTCACTCACGATGCTGCTGGATGTGGACCTGGCCTGGCTCGCCCCCGGCCATGGCTTCCTGGTGGCTGAGCCGCATGCGGTGCTGCGCGCCCTGGTGGCGCACCGTTTGAAGCGCGAGGCCAAGGTGGTGGCTGCCCTGCAGGCACTGGGCGCCGCGCCCATTGGCGCCTTGCTTCAGCGTGTTTATGACGACGTGCCCGCCGCCTTGCACCCGATGGCGCGGCGGTCGCTGCTGGCGCACCTGCTCAAGCTTCAGGCCGAAGGCGGGGCCGTCGCCAGCGGTGAGGTCTGGCGTCACTCAGCCGGCGGCTGAAGCCTCGGCGGTGGGTGCGGACTGCCAGCGCCCGTCAACCAGCAACTGGTGCGGCCCGAACCTGGCCTTGTAGGCCATCTTCGGGCTCTGCGCGATCCAGTAGCCCAGGTACACATGGGGCAGCTTGAGGATGCGCGTCTGTTCGATCTGCCACAGCACGCTGTAGGTGCCGTAGCTCGTGCCGGGCTCGGGTTCGTAGTAGGTGTAGACGGCCGATAGGCCGTCGCTCAGCACGTCCAGGATGCTGACCATCTTCAGCGCACCGGGCTGGCCGTCAAGGCCCGGTTCGCGGAATTCCACCATGCGTGAATTGACGCGGCTTTGCAGCAGAAACTGCGTGTACTGGTCAACGCTGTCCTGGTCCATGCCACCGCCGCTGTGGCGGCCGCTTTGGTAGCGCAGGTAGAGCTGGTAGTGTTCAGGCACAAAGCCCAGGCGCAGCACGCGAGATACCAGATTGCCATGTTGGCGCTGTGACCGGCGCTGGCTGCGCGTGGCTTCAAAAGTGGCCACCGGCACGCGCAGCGGCAGGCAGGCGCGGCAGCCGTCGCAATAGGGGCGGTAGGTGAACATGCCACTGCGACGAAAGCCCGCAGCGACCAGGCCCGAATAGGTTTCGGCGTGGATCAGGTGGCTGGGCGTGGCCACCTGCGAGCGCGCCTGCCGGTCGGGCAGGTAGCTGCAGGGGTAGGGTGCCGTTGCATAGAACTGCAACGAACGCAGGGGCAATTCCTTGGGATGTGTCACTTGCGGTGGAGGCTGGCGTTGCGGGCTTCAAACTGCAAGCAGCGCCCAGGCCGATTCATCATAGGTCCAAACCCGGGGCGCGGGTTCGGCCACAGCGTGCGCCACATGGTCCAGAAATGCGGCGCGCGAGATTTCGTGCGCGCCCAGGCTGGCCAGGTGGCCGGTGTTCTGCTGGCAGTCAATCAGCGGCACGCCGCGCGCGCGGCAGGCGGCCACCAGGGCTGCGAGTGCGATCTTCGACGCATCGCTGCGGTGCGAGAACATCGATTCACCAAAACACATGCGGCCGATGGCCACGAAATACAGGCCACCGACCAGCTCTTCGTCAACCCACGTTTCGACGCTGTGGACGCGGCCTTCGCAGTGCCATTCGCAGTAGGCATCGACCATCGCCGGCACGATCCAGGTGCCGTCCTGGCCTGCGCGCGGGGTTTGTGCGCAGGCTTGCATGACGGCGCGAAACGCATGGTCGATGCGCAGCTCGCAGCCGGGTGTGCGCAGAAATCGCCGCAGTGTCTTGCGCAGCGAATGCGAGAGTTTGAAGTCTGCCACCGGCAGCACCATGCGCGGGTCGGGGGACCACCACAGCACCGGCTGGCCGGCGCTGAACCAGGGGAAGATGCCGTTGCGGTAAGCCTCTTCCAGGCGCTGCGGCGTGACGCGGCCCCCGGCCGCCACCAGGCCCGGCGCTTCACTGTCCGCGCCCAAAGCGGCATGCGCCGACGGCAGCGGTTGGCCGTCGTCAATCCAGCTCAGCATGGTGTTGTGCGGCGGCTTGCGCAGCCTTCAGCGGTTGCCCAGCTGCTGCCACAGGAAGGTGTATTCCAGCGCCATCATCTGCGCGCGCTGGCCGTTGTCGGCCGCGCCGCCATGGCCGCCTTCGATGTTTTCCCAGTACAGCAGCGGGTGGCCCTGTTCCAGCATACGCGCCGCCATCTTGCGCGCGTGGCCGGGGTGCACGCGGTCGTCGCGGGTGCTGGTGGTGAACAGGACCTTGGGCAACCTCACGCCCGCCTTCACGTTCTGGTAAGGGCTGTAGCGCGAGAGGTAGGCCCAGTCTTCGGGCTTGTCGGGGTCGCCGTATTCGGCCATCCAGCTCGCACCCGCCAAGAGCTTGTGATACCGCTGCATGTCCAGCAGCGGCACCTGGCAGACGACGGCGTTGAAGAGTTCGGGCCGCTGCAGCATCACCGCGCCCACCAGCAGGCCGCCATTGCTGCCGCCCTGTATGCCCAGGTGCGCCGGGCTAGTGACCTGGGTCTTGATGAGTTCTGCGGCCACGGCCGCCAGGTCGTCGTAGCTCTTTTGCTTGTTCTGCAGGATGGCGGCCTGGTGCCAGGCCGGACCAAATTCACCGCCGCCGCGGATGTTGGCGACGACAAAGACGCCGCCCTGGCCTGTCCACACGCGGCCGATTGCGCCGGAGTACCACGGTGTCTGCGAGACCTCGAAGCCGCCATAGGCGTACAGCAGCGTGGGGTTCTTGCCATCGGCGTCAGAACCCGTTTTCACACCCTTGGGCCAGACGATGAAGTAGGGCACGCGCGTGCCGTCCTTGCTGGTGGCAAAACGCTGCTCGGCGCGCATGCCGGTGGCGTCGTAGAAGGTCGGGCGTGACTTCAGTTCTTCTCGTTCGTCGCTGCCGGTGCGGCCCAGCAGCAGCGCATCGGGTTGCAGAAAGTCAGCTGAATTCAGAAGGTAGGCTTCTGCCAGCGGGTCACTCTTCAGCATCGGGTCGTGCAGGGCGGTGGCCGACAGCTTGCCGGGGTAGGGTGCTTTCACCTCGCGCCGTGTCCAGGCGCTTGTGGCTGCCGATGGGGCTAAGGCGGACGGTGTGGTGGGTGTGGGCGCCGTGGGCGGTGTCCACTCTTCCAGCCGGCTGGCCACGTTGTCCAGCACGTTGACCAGCACGCTGCCGCGCGTGGTGCTGTAGCCGTCCAGCGACCGCGTGGCGGTCGGCGTGAAGAGCGCGGTGAAGTTGCGTTCGCCGCGCAGGTAAGCGTCGGCATTGGCCACCAGCAGCGAGCCGCGCGGCCAGACCACGGTGCCCACGGTCCAGTCGCTGCGCAGTTCCAGCAGCACCCGGTCGCGCCAGAAGGCCAGCTGAGCGTCGGCAGGCTTGTCGATGGGCACCTGCTTGTCGCCTTGCAGCAGGTAAATCTGGTTGGTGTAGAAAGTGACCGCACGGCCGAACACCGTGCGCTCGAAGCCCGGCGTGTGGTCCACCGAGACAAAGGCCGACACGTCCTGGGTCTGGCCTTCAAAGACCGTCACCGCGTCGCTTAGCTTGTGGCCGCGCTGCCAGCGCTTGACGGTGCGCGGGTAGCCAGAATCGGTGAGGGAGCCGGGGCCGAAGTCGCTGCCGATGTAGAGCGTGTTGGCGTCGATCCAGTCGAGCCGGCTCTTGGCTTCTGGCGCTTCAAAGCCACCGGCCATGAAGCGCTTGGCCACGGTGTCGAATTCGCGCACCACATGCGCGTCTGCCCCGCCGCGTGACAGCGACACCAGGCACAGCCGGTAGTCTGGCGCCAGGCAGTTGGCCCCCGCCCAGACCCAGTTTTCTTTTTCAGCCTTGGCCAGCGCGTCGACGTCGATCACGGTGTCCCAAGCCGTGTCGGTTGACGATTTGGGCTTGCGGTATTCGGCCAGCGTCGTGCGCCGCCACAGGCCGCGCGGGTTTTGCGCGTCGCGCCAGAAGTTGTAGAACCAGTCGCCGCGGCGCACGACGTAGGGGATCTGATCCTTCGAGTCCAGCACTTCGCGAATCTGCTGCTTGCGGTCTTCAAAGCCGGGCTGCGCTTGCAGCAGTTTTTCAGTTTCTGCATTGCGGGCACGCACCCAGGCCAGCGCGCGGTCGCCCTGCACGTCTTCCAGCCACAGGTAAGGGTCGGGGGTGGGTGTGTCTTGGGACATGGCGGGCGGCACGAAGAAGGCGCTGACGAGGACTGTGGCAAGGACTGTGGCAAGGAAAGTGGCAACCGGTGCGGCGAAGCGCTTCATCGCCTGCCTTCCTTCAAGGCGATGGGCTGCAGTTCCACACTCTGGCGGCCGTCACCCACCCAGAGCTGGCCGTCCTGCACGGTGACCTGCAACTGCATCGACCTTTGGGCCATGCCGGCCAGCGCCTGGCTCTGGTCGGCGGGCCACTGCCACACCGCCAGGTTCGACAGCCGCGCCACCTTGCCTTGCAGACCCGCCCACCACACAGGGGCCGATGTGCCATAGGCGTAGATGCTGACCCGCCGCGCACGGCCGCAAGCCTTGGCCATGCGCCGTTCGTCGGGCTGACCCACTTCCACCCAGTGCATCAGCTGGCCGGTGAGGTCGTGCTGCCACAGGTCGGGGTCGTCGGCCTCGGCCAGGCCGCGTGCCGACAGCAGTGCGCCTTGGTGGTCGTCGGCTGGCACCTGCAGCGCAAAGGCCATCAGCCGCATCATCAGCCGCTCGGCGGTTTCAGAAGGCTGCAGCGCCAGCGTGAGGGCGTGGTCGGCGTAGAGGCCGCGGTCCATGTCGGCAATCTGCAGGGCGGCTTTGTAGACGGTGGCTTTGATGGCCATCAGGCAAGTGCTCCGCCGTGCTTGCCCACCGTCCAGCCTTGGGCGCCCAGCCAGCGCTGGCCATCGGCGGCGGCAGGCGCCTCGAGTTCGGTAGCCATGGCGTCGTTCCAGCGGTTGAGAAAGCCGAAGAGCGCAATGACGCCGGTGATCTCGACGATCTCGCCGTCGTCCCAATGTTTGTGCAGCTCAAGCCCGATCTCCGGCGTCACGGCGCCAGGCACGCTGGCAGCGGCCGCCGCGTACTCCAGCGCCGCGCGTTCAGCGGCCGTGAAGTGCTCGCTGCTGCGGAAGCCCCAGACCTCGTCCAGCCGCTCTGGCGCAGCACCTTCCTGACTGCCAAAGCGTGCGGCGGCGCGGATGGTGTGCGCTTCGCAATAGCGGCAGCCGGCGATGCGGCTGGCAACGTGGCCGATGAGGCGTTTGAGTTCGCCTGTGACGCGACTGGCGCCGCCGCTGTGGGCCACGTTGTCGGCCACGTTGTCGGCCATCACCGCGCGGTTGAGTTCCGTGAACGCGCGCGCCAGGGCCGGGCGGCGCATCATCGTCAGCACACTGTGGGGCGGGAAGCCGAGCGTGGTGTTGAAGAACTGCGCCAGTTCTGCGACTGTCGCATCGTGGTCGGTGGGCAGCGGTTGTACGAGGGGCATGAAGGGCGTGGGTGGCGTTGATGCCGTGCAGGCAAAGCTGCGCACTGTGCCACAGCGGGGTTGGCGCACCCG
The DNA here is from genome assembly GCA_031372005.1 of Rubrivivax sp. Classification (GTDB taxonomy): domain Bacteria; phylum Pseudomonadota; class Gammaproteobacteria; order Burkholderiales; family Burkholderiaceae_C; genus Rubrivivax. The sequence continues at coordinate 655 of JANMKK010000229.1, read as the reverse complement.
GGTCCGCGCTTCACGGCCCGGGTTTCAGGGCCCGGGTTTCGGCGCTCGGGTTTCAGGGCCCATTTTCAAGGGTCGATGTTTTCCAGATGTCCTTTCAAGGCGTCTTTTAAGATGTCTTTTCAACAGGTTTTTTCAACGCGTCTCTGCCAGCGTCTTCAGGTTGGCCAGCCCGGCTTCAAAGTCCTTGCCCACCATGCTGTCCATGAAGAGCGCCAGCCAGCGGTAAATCGGGTTGCTGCCCATGTCGCCATGCATGACCCAGTTGAGCCGCGTGCCGGTGCCGGCCGGCTCCATCGCCAGTACACCGGCGGACGTGGTGCCAAAGTCGGGGAGGTACAGCTCGTAACCCAGCTTCTTGCCGGGCTCTGCGGTGGTGAAGGTCATGCGGCCGTCGCCCTGGGACTTGCTCTTCCAGGCCCACACCGCACCGCTGCCGCTGGGCGCGCCCGAATAGGTGATGGCCATCAAAGGGTCGCGCCGGTTCCACGCCGACCACTCCTTCCAGCGCCGCGGGTCAGCCACCAGCGCGTAAATCTTGTCGGCCGGCGCGTTGACCGTCACGCTGCGGCTGACGCTGTACTTTGGCGACAGCAGCAGCCCGCCCAGCAGCAGCACCGCCAGCGCCGCAATCACCCCACCCAGAACCCACTTCAGA
>JANMKK010000171.1:0-4490 GCA_031372005.1 Rubrivivax sp. | reverse complement strand
CTTCAAAGACGGTTTCAGCGGGGCCGGTCATCAGCACGTGGGCTTCGTCGTGCGGCCATTCGATGAGCAGGCTGCCACCGCGTGTGTGCACGGCCACGCGGCGGTCAAGCCAGCCCAGGCGAATGCCTGCAACCACGGCCGCGCAGGCGCCGGTGCCGCAGGCCAGCGTTTCGCCGGCGTCGCGTTCATGCACGCGCAGGCGCACTTCGCCGCGCGACACCACTTGCACAAAGCCGACGTTGACGTGGCGCGGGAAGCAGGCATGGGTTTCGATCTGCGGGCCCAGGGTGGCCACCCGCGCGGTGTCGACATCGGCCACGCGCTGCACGGCGTGCGGGTTGCCCATCGACAGCACCGCGGCTTCCACCATGTCCACACCCGTCAGCAACGGCCAGAGTTCAAAGCCGCCCTCCAGGCGCGGCAACAAGGTGCCAGCGTCGAAAGGAATGCGCGCATGGTCGAAGACCGGCCGGCTCATGTCCACGGTGACGCGGCCGTCGCCCCGCAACTGCAGTTCCAGCACGTTGTTGACCGTCTCTACCCGCACCGTCGTCTTGTCGGTGAGGCCGCGTGCGTGCACATAACGAACGAAGCAGCGCGCGCCGTTGCCGCAGTGTTCGACTTCATCGCCGCTGGCGCCGTTGAAGATGCGGTAGCGGAAGTCCACGCCCGGCGTGCTGCTGCGTTCCACCGCCAGGATCTGGTCGGCGCCGACGCCGAAGCGGCGGTCAGCAAGGCGGCGCAGTTGATCCGGCGTCAGTTCAATGCGCGCACGCGTGCCATCGAGCACGACGAAGTCGTTGCCCGCGCCCTGCATCTTGGTGAAGGACAGCCGCATGGCGCGGATTATCGGCGCTGCTTGTCCCCGCTGATGCGGGCATCATCCCGCCATGCACCCACCCCTGTTGCCTTGCCGATGAAACGCGTGGCCCTGCACTTTCGCGCCCACCCGCACCTGCTGATGTCACTGCTGTGCGGCGTGGCCGTGGCGCTGCTGCTGCCGGGTGGCCATTCACCGCGCACCCGCGCACTGGTGGGCTGGAACGTGGCGGTCTGGCTGTACCTGGCACTGGCCGCGTGGGTCATGCTGCGCGCCGACGCCAGCCGCATACGCCGCGTGGCCAAGGCGCAGGCCGAAGGCGCCGCCACGGTGCTGGTGATGGTGATCGTGGCCGCACTCGTCAGCCTGGCCGGCACGGTGCTGGAACTGTCCGCGGCCAAGCAGCCTATTGAAAGCTCGGCACCCGCCGCGCTGCCCCACGTGGCGCTGGCGCTGTCCACCGTGGTCGGCTCCTGGCTGCTGCTGCCCACGGTGTTTGCGCTCAACTACGCCAGCCTCTACTTCCGCGTGCCCCCGGGTTCGGGTCTGCGCTTCCCGGACGATGCACCGAACTTCAGCCCCGACTTCAGCGACTTCCTCTACTTCGCCTTCACCATCGCCGTGGCATCACAAACCGCCGACGTGACCGTCAGCACGCGCGCGCTGCGGCGCTGGGTGTTGCTGCAGTCGGTGCTGTCCTTCGTCTTCAACACCGCCATCCTGGCCTTCACCATCAACGTCGCGGCCAGCCTTTTCTGACCCGCTCATTCGTAGTACGACGTCTCGCCAGCAGGCCGCGTCTTGAAGCGCTTGTGCACCCACAGGTACTGCGTCGGGTTCAGGCGGATCTGCTGTTCGATGAAGGCATTCATGCGCGCGGTGTCGGCTTCGGCGTCGTCGGTGGGCCAGTCTTCCCAGGCCGGCATGAAAGTGATCTTCCAGCCCTGGCCGCCGGGCAGCGTCTGGGCCACCACCGGCTGCACCACCATGTTCAGGCTGCGCGCCAGCCGCGACGGCGCCAAGAGCGTGGCCGCAGGGTGGCCGAAGAAGGGCACGAAGGCAGCGTCACGCAGGCCAAAGTCCATGTCCGACGGGTTGAAGAAAGCACGCCCACGCTTGATGGCCCGCACCAGCGGCAGCGCGCTTTGCTGGCGCGTGAACATCTCGGCCGTGCCGAATCGGTTGCGGCCGCGTTTGAGGGCGCGGTCGAACACCGCGTTGCTCTGCGCGGTGTAGACATTGCAGCCCAGGCGGGTCTGGAACAGCTGCACCGTCAGCCCCGCCACATCGACGGCCAGGAAGTGCGGCACCAGCCACATCACCGGGCGGTCACTGCGCTCGGCCAGGTGCAGGTCGCCTTCAACGTGGATCAGGCGTTTCAGGCGCTCAGGCGGGGCGTACCAAAGCACGCCGCGTTCCAGCAGGCTGCGCGCCAGCCACTGGAAGTGCTGGCGAACCATCGCCTGGCGCTGCGCCGGGCAGATGTCCGGGAAGCACAGCTCAAGGTTGCGCAGCGCCACCCGGCGGCGCTTGGGCGCCAGGCTGTGCATCAAAAGGCCCAGCCCGCGCCCCAGCAGCGCCTGCAGGCCCAGCGGCAGCCAATGCAGCAGCCACACCAGTGCCAGCAGAGCCCGCGCGCCGCCGTTTGAAAGCAGCTTCACCAACAGCTTCGCCACCCGCGTCATCACGCTGCAGCACCCTCGGCCCGGCGCGGCTGCTTGTAGCGGTGGTAGCCCCACAGGTACTGCTCAGGCTTTTGCAGGATCACGGCTTCCATGCTGCGGTTGATGGCGCCGGCCGCCGCCAGCATCCACACCACATCATCCAGCGAGGCCTTGTCGGGCAGCGCTTCGGCCAGCGCCTGCACGCGCACGGTGTAGCCCGCGCCGCGCGGCAGGCGTTCGGCCCAGATCAGCAGCACCGTCGCGCCGCTTTGCTGCGCCAGCCGCGCCGCCAGCGTCATCGTGTAGGCGGGCTGGCCAAAAAACGGCGCCCACACGCCCATGCCGTCGGGCGGCACCTGGTCGGGCAACATGCCCAGGGTCTGGCCACTGCGCAGTGCGCGCATCAGCATGCGCACACCCGCCAGCGTGGCTGGCGCGGTGGCCAGTGCGGGGCGCGCGCGGGCGGTCTCCTCCAGTTCACGCAACCAGGGCTGGCGCGCCGGGCGGTACAGCACGGTGAGGGGCTGGCGAGCGCCAAAGCGTTCTGCATAGGCTTGCGCTGCGACTTCGAAACTGCCCATGTGCGGCGTCAGGAGGATCAGCCCGCGGCCCAGGTCCAGCGCCTGGTCCACCAGTTCGGCGTGCTGCCACGACACGGGGTCGTTGATGGATTGTTCGCGCGGGCGCAACCACAGGCGCGGCAGCTCCATCAGCAGCTTGCCGGCCTCGGCCACCGACGCCCGGCGCGGCGCCGCGCCCACACCCGCCACCTGCGCGTTGGCCTTGAGCCGGCGGCGATAACTGGGTGACGCTGCATAGGCCAGCCAGCCCAGCGCCGCACCCACCGCGTGCAAATGCCGCAGGGGGCGTCGGGACAGCCAAAGCAGGGACGGCGACATGGGAGCGAGGGTTCGTATAATTCGCGGATCGCCGAGTTAAAGAACAACTTGCGGGGCGACAGCGGAGCCGGAAATCCTTCAAGAATTGCTTTGAGGATACCGAGCACCGCCGGGCAGCTTGAAGGGACTGTTGTGGCCATGCCTCAACACCCTGCAGCCGCTCAACAAATCCGCTAAAGCGTTCGCCGCGGCTCCAGACCTTCTGACCAGCGACGACGCCGAATCAGACTGTCAACCTACTGGAGACCACACCGTGGCGAACGACTTCCTCTTCACATCCGAATCCGTCTCTGAGGGCCACCCTGACAAGGTTGCCGACCAGATCTCGGACGCCATCCTCGACGCCATTTTCAAGCAGGACCCGCGCAGCCGCGTCGCCGCCGAAACGCTGTGCAACACCGGCCTTGTGGTGCTGGCGGGTGAGATCACCACCAACGCGCATGTCGACTACATCCAGGTCGCGCGCGACACCATCAAGCGCATCGGCTACGACAACACCGAATACGGCATCGACTACAAGGGCTGCGCGGTGATGGTCTGCTACGACAAGCAGTCCAACGACATCGCACAAGGCGTGGACCACGCCAGCGACGACCACCTGAACACCGGCGCCGGCGACCAGGGCCTGATGTTCGGCTACGCCTGCGACGAAACGCCAGACCTGATGCCCGCGCCGATCTACTACGCGCACCGGCTGGTGGAACGGCAAGCGCAGCTGCGCAAGGACGGCCGCATGCCCTTCCTGCGGCCCGACGCCAAGAGCCAGGTGACGATGCGGTATGTGAATGGCAAGCCGCACAGCATCGACACCGTGGTTTTGTCCAGCCAGCACGCGCCCGAGTACAGCCTGGGCCACAAGATGACGGATGCGTTCTACGAAGCGGTGCGCGAAGAACTCATCAAGCCCGTGCTGCCGAAAGAATGGCTGACGGCCGACACCAAGTACCTGATCAACCCCACCGGCCGCTTTGTCGTCGGCGGCCCGCAGGGTGACTGCGGCCTGACCGGGCGCAAGATCATCGTTGACACCTACGGCGGCGCCTGCCCGCACGGCGGCGGCGCCTTCAGCGGCAAAGATCCTTCCAAGGTGGACCGCTCTGCCGCCTA
>JANMKK010000094.1:0-3573 GCA_031372005.1 Rubrivivax sp. | reverse complement strand
GTGGATACCGCCGATGGCCGGCCATCTTCTGAAGAAGCAATTGCTGGAACCGCACTGGGAAAAGAAGGCCGGCGAGGTGGTGGCGCTGGAGCGCGCCACGCTCTACGGCATCGTTGTCTACAACAACAAACGCGTGAACTTCGGCAACGTCGATCCGGTGGCCGCCCGCACCGTCTTCATCCGCGAAGCGCTGGTAGCCGGCGACTGGGACACACGCCTGCCCTTCCTGGCGCACAACCAGAAGCTGATCCAGCAGGTGCAGGACCTGGAACACAAGGCGCGGCGCCAGGACGTGCTGGTGGACGACGAGCTCATCCACGCCTTCTACGACCAGCAGCTGCCGGCTGAAGTGCACAGCGGCGCGCTGCTGGAGCGCTGGCACCGTGACGAGGTCAAGCGCAACCCGAAGCCGCTGCACCTGACGCGCGACGAGCTGATGCGCCATGAAGCCGCCGGCATCACCACGGCGGCGTTCCCGAAGACGCTGCGGCTGGGGGGCATCGACTGCATGGCCACCTACCTGCACGAACCCGGCGACGCCAAGGACGGCATCACGGTCGCGCTGCCGATCTACGCCCTGAACCAAGTCGGCGAAGAGCGCTGCGAATGGCTGGTGCCCGGCATGCTGCAGGCCAAGGTGCTGGCGCTGGCGAAGACGCTGCACCAGCGCCCGCGTTCACGGCTGGTGCCGCTGCCCGACTACGCGGCCGAGTTCTGCGCCAGCGTGCCCTTTGCGCAGGGCGCCTTGATGGACGCGCTGCTCAAGCACGTGCGCGACCGCACCCAGCTGGCGGTGCAGCGCAACGACTTCAAGCTGGAGCAACTGCCCTCGCACCTGTTCATGAACTTCCGCGTTGTCGATGAACACGGCCGTCAACTCGGTGTGGGGCGTGACTTGGCCGGGCTGAAGGCAGAACTCGGCTCGCAGGCGCGCAGTGCGTTCCAGGCGCTGGCGGCGTTGAAAGTGGCGGCACCCGTGGCTTCCCCGGCATCGCCCCCCGCAGTGGTCGGCGGGCCGGTGCGTGTCAGGGCAGAAGTCGTCGCGGCCGCAGTGCCGGTGGCTGTGGCTGCGGCGGCGGCCGCAGCTCAGACCTACACCGCCTGGACCTTTGGCGAACTGCCAGAGCTGATGGAAGTGCGGCGCGGCGCTCAGGTGCTGGTGGGCTTCCCGGCGCTGATCGACCGCGGCACCGCCGTCGAAATCGAAGTCTTCGACGAGCCCGACATCGCGGCCACGCGCCACCGCGCGGGCCTGCGCCGGCTGCTGTCCTTGCAACTTCGCGAGCCACTCAAGTTTCTGGAAAAGAACATCCCCGGTATGACCCAGATGGCGGCCGCCTACATGCACCTGGGCACCTTGGAAGAGCTGCGCGACCAGATCATCGACGTGGCGCTGGACCGCGCCTTCCTGGCCGACCCGCTGCCCACCGACGAAGCCGCCTTCAAGCGGCGCCTGGAAGAAGGCCGCGCGCGGCTGAACCTCATCGCCCAGGAGGTGGCGCGTCAGGCGCAGGCGGTGCTGGCTGAATACGCAGCTGCGTTGCGCAAGCTGAAAGACAGCAAGCCGCCCAAGGAAGTAACTGACGACGTGCAGGCCCAACTGCAGCGCTTGGTGCCCAAGCGCTTTCTGGCGCAGACCGACTGGGCCGCGCTGCTGCACCTGCCGCGCTACCTGAAGGCTGTCGTCCTGCGCCTGGACAAGCTGCGCGCCGACCCCGCGCGGGACAGCGCGCGCCTGGCGGAACTGCGCCCGCTGGAACAGCGCTGGGTGCGCCGCGTGGCTGAGCTGAAAGGCGTGAGCCATGCGCGCATGGATGAATACCGCTGGCTGCTGGAAGAACTGCGCGTGAGCCTCTTCGCGCAGGAATTGCGCACGCCGCAACCCGTCAGCTGCAAGCGGTTGGACAAGGCCTGGGCACAGATGGCGGCGTAGCACGGCGACGTCGCATCAGGGTCAATCTGAATTCGTAATGACAATGATTCGCGTTAAGATCATGGCATTGAAACCCCAGCGCTTGCGCGCCGCCACCATGAAGCCGTCCCTCGAACACCGTTCTTTGACTTGCCGCTGGCTCGTCAGCGCCGCGGCCCTTTGCGCCATGTGGATGGGTTCGGCCCAGGCCCAGGACAAGGTGCTGAACCTGTACTCCGCGCGCCACTACCAGACCGATGAAGCGCTGTACGACAACTTCACCAAGGCCACCGGCGTCCGCATCAACCGGGTCGAAGCGGACGACGCCGGCATCCTGGCGCGGCTTGCCGCCGAAGGCAGCGCCAGCCCGGCTGACGTGATCTTGCTGGTGGACGCAGCGCGCCTGTGGCGCGGCGAACAGGACGGCCTGTTCCAGCCCGTCAAGTCTGCGCTGCTGGAACAGCGCATTCCCGCCCAGTTTCGTGGCGGTGAAACGGCGGAGGGCGCGCAGTGGTTTGGCATGTCCACCCGCGCGCGCATGGTGGTGTATGACAAGAGCCGCTTCAAGGCCACGGATGTGGACAGTTATGAAAAGCTCGCCGCCCCGGCACTTAAAGGCCAGCTCTGTGTGCGCAGCGGTTCATACCCGTACAACCTGAGCCTCTTCGGGTCGATGCTGGAACACCTGGGTCCGCAGCGCACCGAAGAGTGGCTCAAGGGGTTGGTGGCCAACTTGGCGCGGGCGCCCAAGGGTGGCGACACCGACCAGATCAAGGGCGTGGCCGCCGGTGAGTGCGGCGTGGCGATCACCAATTCCTACTACTACGCGCGTCTGCTGCGGTCCAGCAAGCCGGAAGACCGCGCGGTGGTGGATAAGCTGGGCGTGATGTTCCCCAACCAGGCCAGTTGGGGCACGCACATCAACATCGCCGGGGCGGCCGTGGCGCGCCACGCCAAGAACCGCCCGGCGGCGGTGCAGTTCCTGGAATACCTGGCCAGCGACAGCGCCCAGCGCTACTTTGCCGACGGCAACAACGAATACCCGGTGGTGGCAGGCATTGCGCCTAATGCCGCACTGGCCAGCCTGGGGACTTTCAAGTCCGAGACCGCGCCCATCGCCAAGGTCGGCGCCAACACCGCGCTGGTGCAGCAAATGCTGGACCGGGTGGGTTTCAAGTAAGGGCTTCAACGCCCGTCTTGGAATTTGGAATCGCCCCTGAAACCGTGAATCCACCACCTGTTTCGGGGGCAGGTTTGCCCCATGTTGCAAGCCGCGTGCCGTCACGGTGTCCTGCATCTCCCTAGAATCCGGTCACCCCTGCCTCAGCGCAGCCTACCCACGGCTGCCCTGCGTGCAGACCGCCGGCCACTAGCCGCGAAGTGTCCCGGAGGTGTTGACGTGTGGAACTGCTTTAGGGCTGCCGCAGTTGCGGTGCTGCTGACAGCCGCGTCGGCCGGCGCCCAGATGGCCAGGCCTGAACCGGCGGCACCAGCCACTTCAGTCACTGCAGCCAATGCAGCCAATGCAGCCGCTTCAGCCGCCATGGAACGCGCCAAGCGCCAGGCAGCCGGACCGATGCGCGTGATCCTGGAAGCCAGCAAGTCGCGCCGCAAGAATTCCGAGGCTGAATCAACAACGCCATCGCCCCCGCCATCGCCCC
>JANMKK010000159.1:0-4943 GCA_031372005.1 Rubrivivax sp. | reverse complement strand
GCCGGGGTTGAGTTCCACCAGCCCCTTGCAGACGCGTTACGTGCCTGTCGGCTTCATGCACTACGAAGGTTTTTCACGCCTGCTGGCAGCGGGCGTGAACGTGCCGGCGCTGCACGCAGGCGACGCCGCGCGCACCGCGCTGGAAGGCTCCCCGGGACTGCTGGCGCATGAACTGATCGGCCGCCGGTCGTACAAGAACGACGACTCCAGTGAACGACTGCTGGCGCGCAAGGACATCCTCGAAGCGCTGGAACAGGGCCGCACGCGCCTGAAGCTGCGGCTGAAGCTGACGCCGGCGCAGGCCGGCGCGCTGGTGGCCGACAGCAGTGGCGACCGGCTTGATGCGGTGCTGTGCATGGCACAAGCGGCCTGGGCCAGCCTGCAGCCGCGCTGGGGTCAACCGAAGCAGGTGGATCCTGTGGAGGGTTGGATCACCACCGCACCCGCACCGTCCTGAGCAGCCGCTGGCGCATGACCTCTGCTGCGCTTGAAGCCTGGTTCGCTGCCCGCGGCTGGCAGCCCTTCGCTTTTCAGCGCGAAGTCTGGGCCGCCATGGCCGCCGGCCGCAGCGGCCTGCTGCATGCCACCACCGGCAGTGGCAAGACGCTGGCGGTGTGGCTGGGTGCCCTGCAGCGCGCGCGGCCCGGGCCGGGTTTGCAAGTGCTGTGGCTGACGCCCATGCGCGCCCTGGCGGCCGACACCACCAAGGCGCTGCAGGACCCGCTGCCTGCGTTGATGCCCGTGTCGATGCCCGCCTGGGCCGTGGGCCAGCGCACCGGCGACACGCCCAGTGCAGAAAGGGCACGCCAGGACCGGCGCCTGCCCGCTGCGCTGGTCACCACGCCCGAGTCGCTGAGCCTGATGCTGACGCGTGACAACGTGCAGGCGCAACTGGGCGGCGTGCACACCGTCATCGTCGACGAATGGCATGAACTGATCGGCAGCAAACGCGGCGTGCAGGTGCAGTTGGCCCTGGCGCGGCTTCGGCGCTGGAACTCGGGCCTGGTGGTGTGGGGCTTGAGCGCGACCATCGGCAACCTCGCTGAGGCCATGGCCACGCTGGCTGGCCCGGCCGGCCCGGCTGCCCAACTGGTGCAAGGCCGCAGCGACAAGCAGCTGACCATCGACACGCTGCTGCCCCATGACCCGGGCCGCTTTTCCTGGGGCGGCCACCTGGGCGCGCAGATGCTGCAGCCAGTGGTGGCTGAAATCGACGCTGGCAGCACCACGCTGGTCTTCACCAACACCCGCAGCCAGGCCGAGATCTGGTACCAGCTGCTGCTGCAGGCGCGGCCCGACTGGGCCGGCGTGGTGGCGCTGCACCACGGGTCGCTGGACCGCCGGGTGCGCGAATGGGTCGAGGCCGGGCTGAAGCAGGGCACGCTGAAGGCGGTGGTGGCCACGTCCAGCCTGGATTTGGGCGTGGATTTCCTGCCGGTGGAGCGGGTGCTGCAGATTGGCAGTGCCAAGGGCGTGGCGCGGCTGCTGCAACGTGCGGGCCGCAGCGGCCACGCCCCGGGCCGCACCAGCCGCGTGACGCTGGTGCCCACGAACACGCTGGAACTGGTTGAAGCTGCCGCAGCACGCCGCGCGGCATTGGCCGGGCGCGTGGAGTCGCGCGTGTCGCCTGAAAAACCGCTGGACGTGCTGGTGCAGCACCTGGTGACGGTGGCGCTGGGTGGTGGCTTTGATGCCGATGAGCTGTACCGTGAAGTCAGTGGCAGTCACGCCTACGCCAGCCTGACGCGCGAAGAATTTGATTGGGCGCTGGCCTTTGTGGAGCGCGGTGGCGACAGCCTTGACGCCTACCCCGAATACCACCGCGTGCAATTGCACGACGGCCAGTGGCGCGTGCCCGACCGTGGCATTGCCAAGCGCCACCGCTTGCAGGTCGGCACAATCGTCAGCGATGCAATGATGGCGGTGAAGTGGGTCAGCGGCGGCATGGGCGGCAAAACCCTGGGCACGGTCGAAGAAGGCTTCATCGCCCGCCTGAACAAGGGCGACTGCTTCGTCTTCGCCGGCCGCGTGCTGGAATTTGTGCGCACCCATGAGATGGCGGCGCAGGTGCGGCTGGCGCGCAAAGTGAGGGGCGTGGTGCCGTCCTGGGCGGGCGGCAAGATGCCGCTGTCCAGCGAAATGGCGTCGTCCGTGCTGGCGTTGCTGGACGAAGCCGCGCAGGGCCGCTTTGATGAGCCCGAGCTGCAAGCCGCCATGCCCATGCTGCAGGCGCAAGCCCGGCTGTCGCAGTTGCCGCGCCTGGGCACGCTGCTGGTGGAAGAGTTGCGTTCGCGCGAAGGCCATCACTTGTTTGTCTATCCATTTGCCGGGCGCAACGTGCACATCGGCCTGGCGCAGTTGCTGGCCTGGCGGCTGGCGCAGGGTGCGCCCAACACCTTCTCGCTCAGCGTCAACGACTACGGCCTGGAAATTCTGGCCGCCACCGACATGGGGCCGGGTGCAACGCAGCGGCCGGGGCTTTTTGACAGCCAGACGCTGATGGAGGACGTGCTGGCCAGCCTCAATTCAGGCCAGTTGGCGCAACGCCGCTTTCGCGAGATTGCGCGGGTGGCGGGCCTCGTCTTCGGCGGCTACCCGGGCGCGCCGAAAAGCCTGCGCCAGTTGCAGGCGTCCAGCAGCCTGTTCTTTGAAGTCTTCCGCAAATACGACGCCGGCAACCGGCTGCTGGGACAGGCGCAGGGCGAGGTGCTGTCGCAAGAGCTGGAACTGTCGCGCTTGGCGGCCACGTTGCAGACGCTGGCGGCGCTGCCGCAGGCGCGCGTGACTCTGGCAGCACCCAGCCCATTTGCGCTGCCACTGATGGTGGACCGGCTGCGCGAACAACTGTCCACTGAAAAGCTGAAGGACCGGCTCGACCGATTGCTGGCCGACAGCGAGGCCGCGCTTCAAGCGCCGCCGGCCCGCGTGCGCGCTGCACGCAGTGTGGGTGGTGCCGCTGGTCCCCGCCGCAGCCCGGCGCGCTGAAGGTTACGGGCGTTTGTCTGACAGCGGCGCGCCCTGCTGGCCTATGCCATGCGTGGCGCAGGATGGTGACAGTAGTGCTTCGATAAACCTGCATTCGAAAGCTGAGACCATGACATTCAAGTCCACCGTGATCTGCGCTCTGGCGCTGTCAGCCCTGGCCGCCTCTGGCGTGCAGGCTCAAACCACCCGCGCTGCGGTCAAGGCAGACGCGGTCTCTGCGGCAGCCAGCCAGCCCAAGGGCGAGTTGAGCACCGCCAGTCAGGACAAGGGCAGACCGCCGATGGCATCCAACACCACCCGCGCCGCTGTCAAGGCAGAAGCACAGCGGGCACGCGCAGCAGGTGAAGTCGCCACGGGCGAACAAAGCACGCCGCGCCAGGGCAAGAAGCCGGCGCCGCGCATGGCATCCGACAAGTCGCGCGCCCAGGTCAAGGCCGAGGCCGCGGCCGCCAACCAGGCCGGCGGCCTGTCGCGTGGCGAACAGTCTTCGCCAGCCCAGGACAAGGGCGGCATCAAGCCTTGAGCCCCGGGTAAAGCCGGGCCCCGCGAGGGGCGCAAGGAGTGCAAACGCCGCTAGGATTTGCGCATGAATCCTTTGCATACCGCCAGCAACCGCAGGCCCGCCTTGGCGGGCCTGCGGCCTTTTCCACTGGCGTTTTCACTTCTTTTTGAAATCGCCTTGCTGTGCGCTTTGCCTGTGCAAGCCGCCGAACCACCCGGCGGGAAGGGCGTGCAAGGTGTTGTGAGCAAAGTCACCGACGGCGACAGCCTGTGGTTGACACCGGCCGGCAAGCCACCAATCGAAGTGCGGCTGCGCGACATCGACGCGCCGGAATCCTGCCAACTCTGGGGCAACGAAGCGCGGGCCGCGCTGGCCGAGCTGGCGCTGAACAAGGTCGCCACGCTTCAGACCAGCGGCCGCGACATCCACGGCCGCATGGTGGGCGTCCTCATGATTGACGATCTCAACGTCGGCAAGTACCTGGTTGAAAACGGCCATGCCTGGAGCACCCGCAGCCGCTGGGACCAGGGCCCGCTGGTCAAGCAAGAGAAGATGGCCCGTGCGCTGTCCCGCGGGCTGCATGGCACGCCCGGTGCGGTGAAGCCGGTGGACTTTCGGCGGGCACATGGCAAGTGCGATGCAACGGCGTCCCCGCAGGCCACGCCTGCCGCACCCGCGTCATCGGCCGTCAAACGCTGACCGACTGCCTCATTTCACCCGCACCCAGCGCAGTTCGATCACGTCATTCGGCCACTGCACCGCTGTCACCTTTTTCGCCATCGCCCAGGTCAGCGTGCGCCGGTACAGCGGCACGAAGGGCAGGTCTTCGGCGACGATGCGCAGCACGGTGGTGACGAGCGCGCGGCGGCGCGTCAGGTCGGGTTCGGTGCGGACGTTGTCGATCAGCGTGTCCAGCAACGGGTTGCTGTAGCGGCCGGCGTTGAAGGTGCCGAAGCCGCCCTTGTCAAAGGTGTGGAACAGGCCATTGAGCGAATTCCAGGCGTCGGGCGACGCCGTCCAGCCGAATTCGACGAAGCTGGCGGTGCCCTGGGTCAGCTTGGGGAAAAAAAGATTGCTCGGGCTCGAACGCAAGGTGGTGCGGATGCCCACCTGCGTCAGCATCGCCGCCACCGCCTGGCAGACGTTTTCGCGCCAGGCCACGTTGACGCAATCCAGCGTGATCTGAAAGCCGTTGGGGTACCCCGCTTCGCCCAGCAACTGGCGCGCGCGGGCCGGGTCGTAGGGCAGGCGCTTGTCCAGTTCAACCGGCGAGCCATCGACCAGCGGGCTCAGGAAAGCACCCGTGGGCACGGCTTGGCCGCGCAGCACCTTGTCCACGATCAGCGGCACGTTGACGGCTTGGTAGACGGCCTTGCGCACGCGCAGGTCCTTGAAGGGGTTGCGGCCTTTCACGTCGCTGTCCTGCAGTTCGTCGCGCGCCTGGTCGAAGGTGAGG
>JANMKK010000082.1:0-2101 GCA_031372005.1 Rubrivivax sp. | reverse complement strand
GGCCGAAAGGCTTCAGCACCGCTTGGCCGCCAAGCTGCAAGGCGCCGACCAGGCGCTGCTGCTGCGCAGCGTCAACACCATCGTCAACCAGGTGCAGGCCATGCAGACGCTGGTCAACGAATTCCGCGACTACGCCCGCCTGCCCGCCGCCGTGATGGCGCCGCTGGACCTGAACGCGCTGGCTTCTGAAGTGCTGGCGCTGTATGGCCAGGCACAGGACAACGGCCTGCTGCTGGCGAAGCTGGAAGCCGCGTTGCCGCGCATCCTGGGCGACGCGACGCAGCTGCGCCAGGTGATTCACAACCTGGTGCAGAACGCGCTGGACGCGGTGGCCGACCGGCCCGACGGCCAGGTCGAGATCATCACCAGCGCAGCGCGCGGCGAACACGGCGAACTGCGTGCGGTGCGCCTGACAATCATCGACAACGGCCCCGGATTTGCCGACAAAGTGCTCAAGCGCGCCTTCGAGCCCTACGTCACCACCAAGACAAAGGGCACGGGCCTCGGCCTGGCGGTGGTGAAGAAAATTGCCGACGAACACGGCGCCAGGCTGCGGGCGGCCAACCTGCATGCCGGTGACGAAACCGACGGCCCGATCACCGGCGCACGCGTTTCGTTATCATTTTCAAACTTCGCAGCCCTCGCGGCTGTCGAAGCGGCCGGGGAAGCCGCTGCGGGAGGGACTGGCATGCACGCCACGACACGCCCTGCTGGCACTGGCGACACCACGCAGTTTTCGCAGTTTCAGTAGGGTTTCGACAGGGCGCATGGCAACAATACTGGTCGTGGACGACGAGCTCGGCATTCGGGCCCTGCTCTCGGAGATCCTCACCGACGAAGGTCACACCGTCGAGCTGGCGGAAAACGCCGCGCAGGCGCGGCAGGTGCGTGAATCCCTGCGCCCCGACCTTGTGCTGCTGGACATCTGGATGCCCGACGTCGACGGCGTCACGCTGCTGAAGGAATGGTCGGCCGGCGGCCAGCTGTCGATGCCCGTCATCATGATGAGCGGCCACGGCACCATCGACACCGCAGTGGAAGCCACCAAGGTCGGCGCCAGCGCATTCCTCGAAAAACCGATCACGCTGCAGAAGCTGCTGCGCGCGGTGGAGCAAGCCCTGGTCAAGCCCAGCCAGCGCCTGGCGCCCGCGCTGAAGAGCAACCGCCCTGACCTGATGGGCCAAGGAGACGCGCTGATCACGCAGCCCGCCGGGCTGCACTTGGCTGGCAACGGCAACGGCCTGCCCGAAGGCCCGCGTTCAGAACAGAGCTTCGACCTGGACCGCCCGCTGCGCGAAGCGCGCGACGCGTTTGAGAAAAGCTACTTTGAATTCCACCTCACCAAGGAGGGCGGGTCAATGACGCGCGTGGCCGAAAAGACCGGGCTTGAGCGCACGCACCTGTACCGCAAGCTCAAGCAACTGGGCGTGGACCTGACGCGCAACAAGCGCGGCGGGTGAACGCAGCGGGCGAGGATGCCACGCTGGCTATAATCTGCGGCTCGCTTGCGCTCACAGCGTCGCGACGGCCTGGTAGCTCAGTTGGTAGAGCAGCGGATTGAAAATCCGCGTGTCGGTGGTTCGATTCCGCCCCAGGCCACCAAAAGAGCGTGCAGCACAGTGCGCGGAAGTCCAGAAAGCCATTGAGAATCAACGCTCTGGGGCTTTTTTCATGTCTCAATCGGTTTCATGAAATCCCTGGAGTTCTTCCCTTCCGTGGAGTAACTTTGGCAGTAACTCGCCCACCGGCGAGCGCCAAAAGCGGGAGTTACTCCATGGCTCGCAACCTCATCCCCTCCGACGCCACCATCAAGGCGATCAAGCAAGGTGACCCGCGCAAGCGTCTGAGTGACGGCGATGGATTGCTTGCAGCTGCTGTTCGTCAAAGGCGGCTCGCACGGCTGGCGCTTCGACTGCCGCATCGACGGCAAGCGCAAGATGCTGTCGCTGGGCACGTACCTGGACACTTCGTTGGCAGCGGCTCGCCGCAATGCCGAGGCAGTTCGTGAGTGGGTCGTCGAGGGCTTCGACCCCAGCAAGAAGCGGCAGGCCGAGAAGGCAGCCTACCTTCAGGCACGCGCGGTCGAGGTGCGCCGCGAGCA
>JANMKK010000048.1:0-4619 GCA_031372005.1 Rubrivivax sp. | reverse complement strand
GGCGCGCGGCTGCGGCTGGCGTACCTGACGGCCGACTTGAACTACGTGATGTTCATGCGGCGCTTTCCAGACCCCACCCCCGCACCCGAGCAGCTGCCGTACTTCTGGGGTGGCGCCAGCACCAACTGGCTGGCCTGGCAGGTGCCGTCGCTGCTGGGCATCGTGCTGGCGGATTCGATCCCGGTGCATTGGGGCATCGGCTTTGCGGGCACGCTGGCGCTCTTGGGCCTGGCGCTGTCGCTGCTGGACAACCGTGCCACCGGCGTGGCGGGCGCAGTGGCCGGGTGTGCGGCGGTGGCAGCGTATGCGCTGCCGCTGAAGCTGAACATCGTGGTTGCGATTGCGGCAGCGGTGGCCATCGGCTTGCTGTTGGACCACAGTGCCGCACGCGCCACAAAGCCTGTGGACGACCGCACATGACGTCCCTTGCAATCGACAACGTCATGGGCAACGTCATGGGCAACACCGAAGGCGTCATCGCCATCATCGGCCTGGCCGTATTGACCGTGGTCACGCGCGGCTTCTTCTTCCTCACCGACCGCGAGATCCCGATTCCAAACTGGCTGCGCCAAGGCCTGCGCTACGCCCCTCTGGCCGCACTGGCGGCAGTGGTGCTGCCAGAGATCGTGCTGACGCAGGGGCAACTGATCGGCACCTGGCAAGACGCGCGGGTGTTCGCGGCACTGGCCGGGGCGGCGTACTTCTGGTGGCGGCGCGACATCCTGGGCACCATCGTCGCCGGCATGGCGGTGCTGCTGCCGCTGCGCCTGGGGCTGGGTTGGTAGGCCTCCTAGAATTCTCTTCAACGCAACCCCCACGACTAAATCCCATGAACGTGCTGCGCCTGTCGGATCTGATCGCCCAAGGCCGCGTCAAGGGCCAGCGTGTCTTCATCCGCGCCGACTTGAACGTGCCGCAGGACCATTCACCAGAAGGCCGCGGCCGCATCACCGAAGACACCCGCGTGCGTGCCAGCGTGCCCTGCATCCGCATGGCGCTGGACGCGGGTGCGGCGGTGATGGTCACGTCGCACCTGGGCCGTCCCACCGAAGGCGAATTCAAGCCTGAGGATTCGCTGGCCCCGGTGGCGGTGCGGCTGTCTGAACTGCTGGGCCGCGAGGTGAAGCTGGTGTCCAACTGGGTTGATGGCGTCAGCGTGAACCCTGGCGAAGTGGTGCTGCTGGAAAACTGCCGCATCAACAAGGGCGAGAAGAAAAACGATGAAGCCTTGTCGCGAAAAATGGCCGCGCTGTGCGACATCTTTGTCCACGACGCCTTTGGCACCGCGCACCGCGCCGAGGCCAGCACCTATGGCATCGCGCAGTACGCCCGGGTCGCCTGCGCCGGCCCGCTGCTGGCGGCCGAGATCGACGCTGCCACGCGCGCCTTGGCGGCGCCCAAACGGCCGCTGCTGGCCATCGTGGCGGGCAGCAAGGTCAGCACCAAGCTGTCGATCCTGCAGGCGCTGGCGCACAAGGTGGACGGCCTCATCGTCGGCGGCGGCATCGCCAACACCTTCATGCTGGCGGCCGGCCTGCCCATCGGCAAAAGCCTGGCCGAACCCGACCTGCTGGACCAGGCCCGGGCCGTCATGGCCGCGATGAAGGCGCGTGGCGCCGAGGTGCCGATTCCCGTCGACGTGGTGGTCGCCAAGGCCTTCAAGGCCGACGCGCCGGCCACCATCAAGGCGGCCACCGACGTGGCGGCCGACGACCTGATCCTGGACATCGGTCCGCAGACTGCAGCCGTGCTGGCCAGGCAGATCATGGCCGCCGGCACCGTGGTCTGGAATGGCCCCGTGGGTGTCTTCGAGTTCGAGGCCTTCTCACACGGCACCGAAACAATCGCCCGTGCCATCGCAGCGAGCCCTGCCTTCAGCATTGCCGGCGGTGGCGACACGCTGGCGGCAATAGCCAAGTACGGCATCGAGCGCGACATCGGCTACATCAGCACGGGCGGTGGCGCCTTTCTGGAAGTGCTGGAAGGCAAGCTGCTCCCGGCCTTTGAGATATTGGCGCGCCGGGCACAAAGCTGAGGCGACCGCAGCGGGGCCAACCCGCTGCGCCCCCACCAAACCGTTGAGCAACCAGCGCGACCTGTCGCTGGCGTATTCGCCTGGCGTGGCGTACGCCTGCCTGGCGATCGAAGAAGCCCCCACGCTGGCGGCCGACTGCACCAGCCGCGCCAACCTGGTGGGCGTGGTGACCAATGGCACGGCGGTGCTGGGCCTCGGTGATATCGGCCCGCTTGCAGCCAAGCCGGTGATGGAAGGCAAGGGCTGCCTCTGCAAGAAATTTGCCGGCATCGACGTCTTCGACATCGAACTGGTCGAGCGACCCCGACAAGCTCATCGACATCATCGCCGCGCTGGAACCCACGCTGGGTGGGGTGAACCTGGAAGACATCAAGGCGCCCGAGTGCTTCTACATTGAAAAGAAGCTGCGCGAGCGCATGAACATCCGCGTCTTCCATGACGACCAGCGTGGCACGGCGATCATCTCGTCAGCGGCCTTGCTCAACGGCCTGGAACTGGTGGGCAAGAAGATCGGCGACGTGAAGCTGGCAGTGTCCGGCGCCGGCGCTGCGGCCATCGCCTGCCTGGACGTGATGGTGGGCCTGGGCGTGCAGCGCAACAACATCTTCAGGTGCGACAGCAAGGGCGTGGTGCGTGAAGGGCGCGAAGACTTCAACGCCGGCAAGCTGGACGAAAGCAAGCACCGCTGCTGCCAGCGCACCGAAGCGCGCACGCTGGCCGGCGTGGTCCAGGGCGCCGATGTCTTCCTGGGCTGCAGCGCCGCCGGCGTGCTGAGCGCCGAGATGGTGCTGTCGATGGCCGACAAACCCATCATCCTGGCGCTGGCCAATCCCGAACCCGACATCCGGCCGGAGCTGGCCAAGGCGGCGCGGCCTGACTGCATCATCGCGACAGGGCGCAGCGACTACCCGAACCAGGTCAACAACGTCCTGTGCTTGCCGTACATCTTTCGCGGCGCACTGGACTGCGAGGCCGACGCCATGCTCTGTGGCCTGGTGGGCCGCGGCTACCCGCCAGAAAACACGCTCAGCGGCAGCGCCAACCTCTTGGTGCTGCCCAACCTGGACGCCGCCAACATCCTCGTCAACGTGCTGAAGATGACCGGTGGCCACGGCGTCACGGTAGGCCCGATCGTGCTGGGTGCGGCCAAGCCGGCGCACATCGTGACGCCGAGTGCGACGGTGCTGCGCATCGTCAACATGACGGCGCTGGCGGTGGCGGATGGGGTGGTGAACTCGGCAGAGGGTTAGAGTTTTGCGCTACTTGAGCTGCTCAAACGCCACGCCATCGAAACGGCCGAAGTCTCGATCGAACGACACCACCGTGGCACCGTGCTCAACGGCCACCGCAGCAATGTGCGCGTCGGTGGTGAGGTTGCCGGCCGTGCCTTCGCGGTTCAGCAAGGACGCCAGGATGTCCAGGTGTTGCGGGCCGGGCTGGATCACCAGGGCCGCTGGTGCCGCCAACCAGTCCCGCACGCTGGTCATGGCCTGCGCCACCGGCAACGGGCGCGCGTAGATGCCGGCGCGTGTGCTCAGGCGGATGAAGCCCAGCAGGACAATCCACGTCAGAGCCAGGGCCTCGCGGCCATTGCCGGCTTCTGTCAACCATGCGCGCGCCAGCCGGTGCTGCGCTGCTTGTGGATTGCCGGCGTGCACCAGCACATTCACATCGGGCAGCTTCATGCCCCACGCCGCAGCTTGGCGAGCTGTTCCTGGGCTTCGATCTCGTCGGCCAGCGCGTTCAGGTTGCCGGTGGTCGCCAGCAGCTCACCCATGTCAAAGGTCGGCGGCTCCCAGCGCGGTGCCTTGACAGCAGGGCTGACGCGCAACCCGGCGCGCACGGCGTCGTTAAGAACCTGCTTGAAGGACGCGTCGCGGCCACGCATGGCCTTCTTCAGCAGCACCTGCACATCGCTGTCGATCGTCACGGTGGTTCGCATGGCATCATGATTGCAATAAGTATGCTGTCATGATGCGTCAGTGCACCCGGTGCTGTCAAGTCGGCGGCCGTACCGCCGCCGTAACTGCTCGCCAACCCCGCCGCCCATAATCGCCGCAGCCCGCCCGACCAGAGAGACAAGACATGACCCGCGCCACCAAGATCGTCGCCACGCTCGGCCCCGCATCCAGCGACCCCGAGGTGCTTGAGAAGCTGCTGCGCGCCGGTGTCGATGTCGTGCGGCTGAACTTCAGCCATGGCAAGGCGCAGGACCACATCGACCGCGCCACGCTGGTGCGGGCCATCGCGCAGAAGATCGGCAAGCCGGTGGCGCTGATGGCCGACTTGCAGGGCCCGAAGATCCGCGTCGGCAAGTTCGCCGACGGCAAGGTCATGCTGGTGGCTGGCGAACCCTTCATCCTGGACGCGGCGCGCACCGAGCCCGGCGATATCCGCAGCGTGGGCCTGGACTACAAGGAACTGCCGCGCGACGTGCGTCCCGGCGTCACGCTGCTGCTGATCGATGGGCTTCTGAAGCTGACGGTGGAAGCGGTGCGCGGTGACGAGGTGCACACCCGCGTGGTTCTTGGCGGCGTGCTGTCCAACAACAAGGGCATCAACAAGGCCGGTGGCGGACTGACTG